>CAYYRT010000414.1:0-18596 GCA_964474055.1 uncultured Acidimicrobiaceae bacterium
CCATCGCTCCAACCGTAAGGGCCAGGTCGTGACCGGCGGCCTGTTCGAACGCGGTGGCTAACACCTCGTCCATCGATTCGAAGTAGTGATGGATGAGGCCGCTGGACGTTCCCATCTCGGCGGCCACATCCCGGACCGTGGTGGATGCCAGACCCTTGCGGAGCGCTACCCGCAACGCCGCGTCGACGATGGCTTGACGACGCTCGGATGGGCTCATACGTGCCACGATACGGATCCTAGAACCAATTGCGCACATGTCCAACAGGCGGTAGGGTGACCACCAAGGAGGGCGCCGCCATCATCAAAACCACCCCTTTTCATCCGCGGGTCGAAGCCGCCAATCACACCGGGTTGTGGAGTCACTGGTCAGGGCACCTCGTTGTCGACAAATATCAGATGTCCGAGAAGTTCGAGTATTTCGCCATCCGCAATGCCGCCGGGATGTTCGACTCCTCCCCCCTTTACAAGTACCGGATCGCAGGCAAAGACGCCGAGAAATACCTAGCCGGGGTGCTGGCCCGCGACATTCGCAAGTGCCGACCGGGAAGAGCGCAATACACCATGTGGTGCGACGACCGCGGCTTTGTGGTTGAAGACGGAGTCATCCTCCGCCTCTCGGGCGACGAATTCCTCCTCACCTCCGCCGAACCCAACCTCTCCTACTTTCAAAACCTGATCGGGCACGACTCGGTGGAGATCGAAGAGGTCACCGACGAGGTGGCGACCCTCGCTTTCCAGGGTCCCCGATCCCGATTGATCCTCTCGAGCCTCGCCCCCGAGATGGCGGACATCGGCTATTTCCACTTGACGCCATCCAAGGTGGCCGGAGCACCCGTGACCATCTCCCGCACCGGATTCACCGGCGATCTCGGTTACGAGATCTGGGTGAGCGCCGAGGACGCCGTCGGCGTTTGGGACGCGGTTTCCGAAGCCGGACAGGGCCACGGAGTAATTCCATTCGGTCAGACTGCACTGTTGATGGCTCGCATCGAGGCGGGCCTTCTCCTGCTCAACACCGACTTCGAATCGAGCCGCTTCGCCTGGAACGACGAGCACCGCTCGACTCCAATCGAACTCGGTTTTGGGTGGATGTTCCGTGACATCGAGACAGAGAACCGTGCCTTCATCGGCCGGAAGGCCATTCGCGCCGAGTTGGCCGACGGTTCGTCGCGATGGAAGCTCGTCGGGCTGATGGTCGATTGGAAGGAGTACGACCACAAGTACAACTCCGCCGGCCTGGTGCCACCCAAGGACCACACTCCCATAACCGAGGAGTTCATGGTCTATACCGACGACTACACGCGCGTGGGATACGCCACCAGTTTCATGTACTCACCAATGGTGCAACGGCACATCGCTATCGCCCGTGTGCGCCCTGAGCACTCGACGCTCGGAACCAGGGTCAATCTGGAAGTCACCATCAACCATCGTTACGAACTGGTGGGCGCCCACGTGGCCCGCCTTCCTCATTTCAACCCGGAGAGAAAGACCGCCTGAATGAGCACGCCCACCCAACGGAAGTACGACGCCGTCGTCATCGGCGGCGGTCACAACGGCCTTGTCAACGGTGCCTATCTGGCCAAGGCCGGGCTCAAGACCCTGATCATCGAACGCCGCCACCTGGTCGGCGGCGCCGCTATCACCGAGGAGCTGCATCCGGGGTTCTGGTTCACCACCTTCTCCTATGCCCTGTCGCTGCTGCGACCTGACATCATCCATGAGCTCGAGCTGACCAAACACGGCTTCATGCCGTTGTTAATGCCGACCACCTTCGCCCCCATGGAGAACGGCGACTATGTGCTGTTCGGCCAGGACCGCAACGAGAACATCAAAGAGATCGCCCGCCACTCCCGCCGCGACGCCGACGCCTTCGATCAGTACGAGCACGACATCACGATGGTCTGCCAGGCGCTCAAGCCGCTGCTCGACAATGTACCGCCCAACCTCTTCAGCAAAGATCCGGAGGAACTGGTGGCGATGTCGGCTCTGGCCCAGCACATGCGCGACCTCGAGCCGCGAGTGTTGCACAACGCTGTCCGGCTCCTCACCGGCAGCGCAGCCGACTTCCTCGATGACTACTTCGAGAGCGAGATCCTCAAGGGTTACCTGGCCTCGTCGAGCATCATCGGCACCAAAGTGGGGCCGCGTTCGCAGGGTTCGGGGCTCGTGCTTCTCTATCACAACATCGGTGAGCACGACGGCGTCTTTGGCTCATGGTCATTTCACAAAGGCGGCAACGGCGGCTTTACCCAGGTCCTGGCGAGGGCCGCCCGGTCGTTCGGTGCCGAGATCATCCTGGAGGCCCCGGTTGCCAGCGTCATCACCTCCAACGGCAAAGCCACCGGAGTGGCTCTGGAGGACGGAACCGAAATCGAAGCCAACATCGTCGTCAGCGCCATCGACCCGCGGCGGACCTTTCTGCAGCTGGTCGATCCCCGCGAACTGCCAACTGATCTGGTTGAGAACATCCAGCGATTCCGATTCCAGGGAACTTCGGCCAAGGTCAACTTCGCCCTCGACGGACTGCCCAGGTATCCGGCCCTAGGTGACCGCAGCGACCAGTACCGCGGCTTCACCAACATCGGCCCGTCCATCGATTACCTCGAGCGGGCCTATGACGAGGCCAAGTACGGGTGGTACTCGTCTCGCCCGTACATCGATGCGGCCATTCAATCGACGATCGACCCCGACATGGCTCCCCCCGGCAAGCACGTCATGAGTTGCTTCATCCAGTACGCCCCCTATCACCTCAAGCAGTCCGATTGGGACACAGAACGGCAGAACCTGGGTGACACGGTCCGAAGGACGCTGGAGTCATTCTTTCCCGGCTTCTCGGATCTGGTCCTGCATCGGGAGGTGGTGACCCCTCTCGACATCGAGCGGGTGGTCGGCCTCTCCGAGGGCAACATCTTCGCCGGTGAGTTCCTTGCTCCGCAGATGTTCTTCTTCCGACCCGCCCCGGGCTGGAACCAGTACCGGACGCCGATCGACGGCTATTACCAATGCGGGTCGGGGACCCACCCGGGCGGCTGTGTGATGGGGGCCCCCGGCAAGCTGGCGTCGCAGCAGATTCTCAAGGACCTATCCGCGAACCCAGGGTTGTAGCGACCGCTAGCGGACGCCTGAACCCGGGGTTCGCGGTTTTTAGAGAGCGTCGCGCCGTTTTAGGGCCCAGGTGAGAGCGCCGGTGCCAATCACAACCATCGCCAACAGTTTCACGACGCCGCTGGTGACTGATGGAGGCACGTTGCCAAGTACATCCAGGGCGTCCTCGGGCAGCAGAGTGAGATCGGCGTAGATCGAGAGAGCGGTGCGCCACACCGAGGTCGCTCCCAACCCCACCACGATTCTGGTGATGATGGCCTCCCAGACGAACACATACGCAAGGCCCACCAGGACCGCCCGCGAGAACAGGTATCCAACCGGAACGAAGATCGCGGTATATCCGACCGCCGCGGCCAGATAGGCGGACAACGCCGGCAAGGCCAGGGTCCAGGAACCGATCGTCAATCCCATCGCCACCCATCCGACGGCCCACCCCACCGTGGCCGCCAATCCGGCAGCCAGGGCCGCCGCGGCCCAGGCCGACACCGCAAACCTCCACCGGGCGATCGGCTTTAGATAGAGATAGGAGAGGGTTCCGGCATCACGCTCATCGCGAAGCGCAGCGGCACCCATCACCAGCATTGCAATCGACAAGGTGGCGCCGGCGGCGGTCGCCACGATGACGTGGTAGCTCTCGATGACGTCCTCCGCCCTCCGACCGGCCCCGGCAATCCACGCTGACAGACCTGCCACCGCCGACAGGAGCGACAGCCCCCAGAGGCGCTTGCCGCGGGTGAGTTGACGGAGGATGTGGCGGGTCAGCGCAATATCGATCATCGGCCGACCAGGTATCTGAACACACTCTCCAACGACTCGTCCGCCGGCCTCACCTCACGAATCCGGATGCCGGCGTCGCGAGCAGTGGCAGGCAGCGTGTGGGCCAACCGGGACGGATCAGAGGTGGACACCTCGATCACCAAGCCGTCGATGCGAACACCGTCGATACCGTCAACTGCCAACAAGAGCGAGGCGAGCCTCCGAGGTTCGTCCGCCCTGACCCGGACCAAACGAGGTTGGTCGGTCATCGCCGCTCGCAGAGTCGCCACCGTTCCCTCTGCGGCCAGCCTCCCGTCCACCATGGCGATTACCCGGCCCGCCATTCTCTCGACTTCGAAAAGGACATGGGAGGAGACGATGACGGTGTGCCCTTCCTCTCCAAGGCGGCGAAAGATGTCGATGAGATGCGCCCGTTGCACCGGATCGGCGCCGTTGAGAGGTTCGTCGAGAATGAGCACGTCGGGCTTGCCGACCAGTGCCGCCGCCACTTTGGCCCGTTGTCGCATGCCTTTCGAATAACCGTGCAGGGTCCGGTCCTGCTCCGAGGTGAGATCGACGGCCGCGATCGCCTCAGCTACCTGGTTCTCGCGATCCGGCAGGCGCACCAGGTCGGCGCTGAGACGAACGAACTCGCGAGCGGTCAAACGCGGATAGACAGCCTCGTCCTCGGGAACCATCGCCACTCGTCGGTAGACCTGGTGATCCTGCCGTGGGTCGACCCCGAGCAGCCTCACGGTGCCCTGCGAGGGGCGTTGCAGACCGGTGAGGAGCCTGATCAGGGTGGTCTTGCCCGCCCCGTTCGGCCCCAACAAGCCGGTGACTCCAGGATGAAAGGACAGGGTGACTTCGGATACCGCCACCTTCTGTCCAAACCACTTCGACAACCCGACAGTCTCGACCGTGGCGGTCACGCCAAACTCCGATATCGGCGATGGGTCCACCAGCCTCCGGCCACAGCAACCACACCGATCGCAACCATCGAAACCCAGGGCGCGAAGCCGTGCACCTCCGGGGTGAATCGCCCCAGGTCAACGTCGAAGATCCAATCCCGCACAAAACGGGGATGGTCGTCGAGCGCCAGCAGGGACAGGTACCGCGACCCGGGGAACCCGGCCTGGGCGAGCACACCCGCCAGACCGTTGCCGGCCGTCAAAACGCCGAGGTAGGTGGCGGCCGCAAATCCCGACCGGTCGACGTAACTGGAGATGATCGCCAGCAATCCCCCGTTCAACGCCAGGAAACCAAGGGTGACTGCCGGCACTTTCCAGAGGATGTCGAGGTTCGCTCCGAGGTAGCCAAGGAAACCCTCGTCCGAAAGGGCCGCGAAGCCCAGATGGAGGATCAGCTGAGGTACAACGTAAATCGATCCGGCCACGATCAAGAAGGCCAGTGCCTTCCCGCTCAGGTAGTCGCCAACCCTCATCGGCCGGGAGAAGTAGACGGAGAGCACACCCTGGGATCGGTCGGGTCCGAGCAATTCCGGCCCGGTGATGGCGATGAAGAGCAGCGACACCCGCGAGTAGAGGTCGAAAAGGTTGGCGTAGCTCGGCAGCTCTTCCTCGATGCCGGCGCTGATGGACCCCGCCACGAAGTGAAGCCCGATGACGATTGCAGCCATCAGCAATCCGACGGAGAGCAAGGTCCAGGGGAAGATCTTGCGTCGGGCTTTGCGACGTAGACCGAGTATGCGCCGGATGCCGTCTCGGGCGATGGCCCATCTGATCGACCCTTGCCCCTTACGGACGCCGCCGTAGGAGCGGTACCCGCGGTCGTAGATAACGGTATTGCTCACGAATGGTCGCTCCTCGTGAGGAACTCGTCTTCAAGCGAGCGGGTGGCAGGTGTCATCCGCAGGATCCCCAGCCCCAGGCTTGCGGCCGTATCCCGCACCAGGTCAAAGATCTCGTCGGTGGCGTTGGCCACCACCACTTGCTGACCATGCCCGGTCGGTGCGAGTCCGTGACGGACCAGCTCGGCTACAAACGGCTCCACCTGACCGATCAGCTCGATGGTGATAGTCGAGGTCGCCCCGAGACCCTCGACCGGGCCTGACCGGACCAGCCGCCCGCCGTCGAGGAGGACCACCGACTCGCAAGTCTCTTCGATGTCGGAGAGGACATGGGAAGAAAAGATCACGTTGATCCCGAACGCCCCCAGGCGACGAATCAGATCGAGCATCTGCTCGCGTCCAACCGGATCCAGTCCCGAATTGGGCTCATCAAGCAGCACCAATTCGGGTCCGTGGACGATGGCCTGGGCCAACTTCACCCTTTGCGCCATCCCGGTGGAGAAGTCCCCGAGAAATCGAAACCGTTCCTCTTCCAGACCGACCAGAAACAAGGTTTCCGATGCCCTCTGGCGGGCCTCCGAGGTCGGGAGCCCGGCCAACTCGGCTGCGTAGGCGACGAAGTCAGCGGCGGTTTGGTCCTTCGGCAGACAGTTGTTCTCGGGCATGTACCCGGATCGAGCACGAACGGACAGCGGATCGGCAATTGCGTCGTCGCCCATAACCACCGCCCTGCCTCCGGTCGGGTGAATCAGTCCGAGCAGAATGCGCAAGAGGGTGGTCTTGCCGGCGCCGTTGGCGCCAACGAGTCCGGTGATGCCTGGCGGGATCTCGACGCTCACCCTGTCCAGGGCCTTGACCTCGCCGTAGCTGTGGGTGAGCCCTTCGGTGATTACGACGGCCGCGCTCACGGTTGTGAGCCCTCCGACCGGTCGATCACGTCCGAGGGTGCGTGTTCGCGGTGGGCGAGGAGTATGAACGGAAGCGCCAGCGCCTGGATGCCGGCACTGACGAGATAGGAAGCGGCGTAGCCGGAAACGTCTGCCACCCGACCCAGTACGGGTTGGGTCACAACCCCTCCGGCCGAACCCATGAGGGCGTCAAAGGAAAGCACGGTCGCCCGCTGCTCCGAAGGGATCAAACCGTTCAGGTAGGCCTGGCGCATGGGCATGCTCATCGAGAACATCAAAGCCCAGATGACGATCAGCAACACGGCAACGACGAAGCTATCGGTCAGGCCGACGCCGAGCATGATTAACACACTCACTCCCGTTGCCAGCAGCAAAGCGTGGGTCCGGTGAGCAAAGAGCCGCCGTACCCGCGCAACGAGCAACCCACCCACGATTTGGGCACCAGCCACGATCGCGGCCGTCAGACCAGCGATACCGAAGGCCGTCTCGTCTCCGTACAACTCCAGCAAGTATGGCTGCATCGCATAGAAGGCGTAGTAGGCCACGCCCGATGTGAACGGGGCGGCCAACATGATCCATCGGACCGGTCGGTTGCGGAGCCCGTTGTCGATTGAGGCCCTGACGATCTGGCGGACCTGGTCCGAGGTGCTGACGCCCTTCTTGGGGGCAAAGCCGAGATCGTGCATGTAGAGGAAGGCAGCTCCGAAGGCGAGCAGCAACATCCCTGCCCGCAGGATGTATGGGAACCCCAGGTTGGTCAATTGGGCAACGACCCCACCTGCCACCGACCCGGTCAACATCGCCGCCCCGCCCACTACCTGGCCCTTGGCAAAGACCGACTCCAGGTCGCCGGAGTAGCCAGAGTGGTTGAGAGCGTCGACCAGCCATGCCTCGGTAGCCCCCGAGAAGAAGGTGAATCCGAGACCGAGCATGACGGACGCAATGGCCCATCCCCACAGGGGGGCCTCGATTTGCCACATGATCAAATAGAGGACGGTCGAGACGAGCAAGGTGAGCGCCCCCAGAAGGAACGAAAGTCGCCGCCCGCGGCTGTCGGCGACGACCCCCGTCGGCACCTCGAAGAGCACCTGTCCCACCGTGAAGAAAGCATTGGCGGCAAAGGCCTCGGTGTTGCTCAGCCCGGCGTCGAGCAGGAACAAGGTGTTGATGCCCCAGATGAACGATGTCGCCAGGGTCGACAACAGGGTCAGGAGCAGGAAAGTTCGTTGAACCTGGCGAGCGGCGTCGTTCATCCGCTAGCTAAACCGGCCACAAGCCGTCTTTCTTCCGCCCGCGGGGGGTGAGCCGCAAAGACCGTGAACCACCGACCGACCAGGAGCGTTTACCGCCCATGAGGACATCTACGCACCAGGTGCCGGGCGCCTACCGCTTCAGTCTCGTAACGGTCGTTGCAATGCTGGTTGCTGCCTGCGGAGGCGAAGGTGCGACCCTCTCTTCGACTACCTCGACGACTGGCCCATCCTCCACGACGGTTTCCACCAGCACGACCGCCTCCACAACCTCAACTACCGGGACATCTGTCACGACCACTACCGCAGCCAGCACGACCACTACCGGCGCCCTCCCCGGAGAACCCAGCGATCTGGGCCCGGAAGCCGGGGATCGGCTGGCAGTGATGGGTGTGGCTTACGACGACGTTCTCAACGTCCGTGCAGGCCCGGGCACCACCCAGGCGATCGTCCACGAACTAGCGCCCACCGCCGACGATGTGATCGCGCTCGGCCACACCCGCATGCTGCCGGGGTCTTTCTGGCATCAGATCGAGGCAGACGGCATCAGGGGCTGGGTAAACGCGTCTTTTGTCGGATATCCCGGTCCGGCCGACGACATAACGGCCTCGATCGTTCAAAGGATGGGCGGCATCCCCGAGGCTGCCACCATGCTCGCCCTCGGAGAACTAATCGCCGAGGTGGTAGCCGTGTCGGACCCGCCGTCCAGGATCACCGTAACGGTGGCTCCGACCGTCGGTGACCTCGGTGAAGTCACCTTCGACATCGTCGGCTTCGAGGACGACGCGGTCTCAGGCGCTCGACTCCACATCTTTGGAAGCGCAGGAGGGGCAGGCTTCTACCTGGACGCGATCGAAGCGTTCTACTTCTGCTCTCGCGGGATCGACCTCGAGGGTTTCTGCGTCTAGAGCGCGCCTACCCACTCCTTGACCACCCGGCACAGGGTCGAAATGGGCACGGACCCGGTTGAGAGCACGACATCGTGAAAGGCTTTGAGGTCAAAGTCTCGACCACGGGCCTCTTCTACTTCGATACGAAGCTGATCGATTTCGAGGCGTCCCATCATGTAGCCGAGAGCCTGTCCGGGGTTGCTGATGTAGCGGTCGATCTCGCCCTCCACCTGAGTTCGGGTCATCGGACTGTGATCGAGCATGTAGTCGATGGCTTGTTGACGGCTCCAGGCAAGCGCATGGAGGCCAGTGTCCACGACCAAACGGCACGCCCTCATCGAGTCAGCTGACAGCATCCCCACCCGATCGAGGTCGGAGGAGTACAAACCCATCTCATCGGCAAGTCGCTCGGTGTACAGGCCCCACCCTTCGTTGTACGCGGCGATGTAATAGTCGGCCAGCAGGCGGTGCAGTTCGGGATTCTCCTGGGCGATGGCAAGTTGAAGGTGATGGCCCGGTACCCCTTCGTGATAGGTCACCGCCTCCAACTGGAAAGTCCCCCACATCGTCGGATCGGAAGTGTTGAAGAAGAACCGTCCTGGTTTGGAACCGTCACGAGCGGGCCGGGAGTAGAAAGCCAAAGCCCCCTGTTCGATCGAGTTGGCCACACACGCCGCCTTAGGGAGAGTCCCGAACCATCCCCCGGCTGCCGCGGTGGCCCGTTCGAGGGCGATGGTGGCATCTGCGACCAGGGTGGCAGCGTCGCGATAGTGAAGTGACTCGTCTTCGCGCAGCCGCCGGTAGATCTCCTCGATGTCATCGGTTCCCAGCAGAGGGCCGGCGAGATGCCGATACTCCTCTTCCAGGCGATCCACCTGTTGGCAGCCGACTTCATGAACCTCTTCTGCGTTGAAGTCGAGGCTTGTGTGAGCCCAGACCAGTTGCTCGTAGTGCTCCCTCCCCCCCGGCAGATGAACCAGTCCCGCCAGATCGTCCGGGCGGGCATTGGCCAGCGTCGCGTCGGCAAGAACATCCCGCAGGTTCTGCACAGCGGGAGTGGCGAGGTCGAGCAGATTCCTCAGCTTGCCGGTCCACACGTCCGCCTCCTCGCCTGTGAGCGACGAGGGGTGTGGTTGAAGTGACAGCGGGCCAGCAGACAACGGAGCCCCCAGATGTCGATCCAAGAGCGCGATCAAGGAGGAGGCCTGATGTGCAATTGGTACCGGTCCCTGCGAGGGAGCTTCCCGCAGCCGGCTTGCCCAGGTATCGAGAAACATGGGCAACCGGGCGACCTTCTCGAGATATCGCTCCCCATGGTCGGCCGAGACCAGCGCGAATCGGGGAAGAAAGGTAAGGATGAGCGAGAAGATGCCGTTGGCATGGTTGACCCACTCAAGCTCCGGTTGCCAAAGCAGCTGCAACGATTGGGAGCGAGTTGTGAAAACAATCGTCTCGAGCAGAGTCCGGTCGTTGCTCGAACCCGCCTCGATTTGTTCCGCCCGGCGAGCGAAACCCTCCAATCCTTCGAGGCGAGACCGGATACCCGGGTCGGAGACATCAGGCCACTGCTCGAGGTGAGTGACGTCACCGGCCCATAGGGCCCAATCATGCTCGGTCGACAAGCGAAAGCTGACGAACTCGTCAGCAAGAAGCCGCGCTGGAGTGGAGGGTGTTGCAGACATGAGGGGGCGACCCTAATGCCCGATCATCACTCCTGGTTGATCCATTCAGAGCATGCGCTGGAGCAGTCGGTCCCGGTTGATCACGCCGTGCTTGATGACCAAGCCCACATGGAGGGCGAACGCCGCGAAGAAGGCGAGATGGCCGGTGATGTGGGCCGCAACGAGCAGGTCTTCGAAGTCACCATCCTCCACGAGTTCGGGCAACTCGAACAACCCGAAAAAACTGAGTGTCTCACCATCAGCTATCGCGGCCAGCAAACCGGTGAGCGGAATGGCCACCATGAGCAGATAGAGGAGGCGTTCGACGTAATGGACATACCTTCGCTCGAAAGCCGTCAACGTCGGTGCCCATGAAGGCAAGGCGGTGGCGAGCCTCCATCCGATCCTGATCACGGCCAAGAGGAGGATGGTCAGGCCGAGGTTGACATGAACTGCGAAGAGGCGGTCCTCGGAGAAACCAAATGCCCGTCCGCCGTCATCGTTGCGCTCCATCAAGTAGCCGACGGAGAACTGCGCAACCATGAGCAGGAAGATCGTCCAATGTAGGAACTTGGTTACAAATCCATATCCATCGGGTCGGCCGTGGGTATCGGACAACTGACGGGACTCCTATATCGCCGCCAGTTCGTATCGCCTACTTCTCTAGCTGTTCAGCCTTGGGAGCCACAGTTGCCAGAGAGGCGTAGTTGACACATTTGCACTGGGGTATCGAGCACCCCTCATTGCGATGTTCCTTGCGAGGGTGGCCACACTCGATACACCTCTGGCGGTTTCCATCGACGTGTTTGTTCACAAAGCCTGTCGCCTTGCCCGCATGTCGTCCGGACATTGTCTGCTCCTTCCAGGGCATCAATCACCGTCGGGAAGTCGACGCCCCGCAGGTTGGGGTCCACTTCTGCGGTGACTTCACTCGACGGGGAGCAAAGAGGGGCGCTGTACGCCCATCGGCGTACCTGGGGACAAGTCTACTCGGATCAGGGCAAAGTACCCGTTAGCGGAAGCCCCGGAAACAGCCCTCCCGGCGACTACTCGCCGTGATCCTCGATGCCGAGTTTCTCCATGATCCGGCGGCGTTCCTCCAGATAATGAGATTCGCTGACGGTCTTGGCGGCTCGTTGTTCGCTGAGGCGGTGGAATTCTTCCATCAACGCCGTTGTGTCGGGAACAAGGGTTGTCCGCGACGTCTCGATGAGGGCCTCGCGCCGCAGTTTCTTGTTCTCCTGCTTCTCCTGGCGGGCCAACTCGCGGGCGCGTTTACCCATGCCTTCCCGGCCTCGTTGGGGCATGTCAAACCCGCCCGGTGAAATGTTGAGGTTCTATGGCCGCGCTCCTTTTGAGTTCTAGCCGTATGTAACCCTACTGCCTGAGCGGCAGTAGCCCAATGTGGGCAGGTGCCACCAGGTCCTTTTACCAGCGGTCGCGATGGACAACTTCCTGGAACGGCCGCCGATTAACCGATTTGAGCGGGCGTAGCGGGCCATCAATCGGGAATCCAAGCGAGATCAGATAGGCGCAGAATCGATCCTCCGGGAAACCGAGGATCGACCGGGCGAGGTCCTGGTCTGCCACCACTGCGTGGCCGGTGCCGATCCCGGAGTCGGCTGCCGCCAGCATCATCGACATCACTGCCTGACCCAGATCGAAGTGGAGGACGTTCTGCTCCCTCTCGGACTCGACGCGGGGCGCGATGATGGCCACCACGGCCCGGGCCCCGGCCACGTGCCAGGCTCCCTTCCAAACCCCGGCCAGTTCGGCTCGTTGGGCCGGGTCGGTGACCACGACGAAGTCCCACGGTTGCCAGTTGCGGGAAGAAGGAGTGCGTCGTCCCGCCTCGAGAATCCGATCAAGCGCCTTCCCCTCGATGGCCTCGTCTGAGAACTCCCGGATGTTGCGTCTCGAGGCAATGGCATCCCAGGTTTCCACGGAAACGCAGCCTAAACCGTTGGGAGGGGATCGAGGAAAACCACCGGGACGATCCGATCTGTTCGCGACTGGTAGGCGGCATAGCCGCGGTAGGCCTTTGTTATCAGCGACCACAGTCGCGCTCGGTCGTCGGGAGGCGCAGTCGTAGCGACGGCCGGCAAACGTTGATTGCGGATCTGCACCTCCACATTCGGATTGGCGCTGAGGTTGAGGTACCAGGCCGGGTGATAGGGACGGCCACCAAAGGAGGCGATCACGACCAATCGATCTCCGTCTTGCAGGTAAAGGAGAGGCACCGTGTGCGATTGCCCAGAACGACGCCCAACCGTCGTTAGCAAGAGCATGTCGTTACGTACCAGGCGGCGACCAACGACACCCTTGGTGATCTGGTAACTGATCCGGTGAACCCCGGACAGCAAACGGATGCTGGTGTCTTTCACGACACCAAGGTAGTTCCGGCTAGCGCATCACCTCGAGTACCAGCGCCAGAACGACGGCCACCTCCACGCCCACTCCCAACGCGAAGAACTCGCGCCGGAGGGTTCCGTTCCCGGTGTCATACATCACCTTGGCGATGGTCAAACCCACGGCTGCCCAGAACAAGACTGTCGTAATCCAGCCCACTCCACTCCTTTTGCCCTACTCGATTGTATCAATCGAGGCCCGGGACGGTCGGGCCCAGAGGCACGGTGTTCTGTGTCCGCTATGCGAACAGGTAAATTGGAGTGATGGCCCCGGCGGAGTCGAGCGATTACATCACCTCCTTGGCCAGGGGTCTCTCGGTCATGAACGCGTTCTCGGCCGACACCCCTCAGTTGACTCTGAGCGAGGTCGCAGACGCCACGGGTTTGGCCAGGGCGACAGCCCGCCGCATCCTGTTGACCCTGGTTGCCCTTGGCTACGCCGAACAAAAGGGGCGGAGCTTTTCGCTTCTACCGAAGACACTCGACCTCGGATATGCCTTCCTGTCGTCGCTGCGACTCCCCAATCTGGCCGAGCCGTATATGGAGAAGCTGGTGGCCGAAGTCCACGAATCTTCCTCCATGTCGGTGTTGGACGGCCACGACGTCATCTACGTGGCTCGGGTCCCTACCAGCCGAATCATGACCATCTCTCTGGCTGTGGGGACCCGCCTCCCTGCATATGCAACATCGATGGGCAGGGTCCTCCTGGCCGGACTCCCTGAGGAAGACCTCAACCAGTACATGGCCTCTGCCAAGTTTGCCTCGCTCACCACGAGAACCATTACCGATCCCGACCGTCTGCAGCCGATCATCGAGAAGGTGCGGAGCCAGGGCTATGCCCTGGTTGACCAGGAGCTCGAGGATGGGGTGCGATCCGTCGCCGCTCCCATCCTCGGAAGCCGGGGAAGCGTGCTCGCGGCCCTCAACATCTCATGCCATGCCTCCCGCACGGACCTTGCCCGGATTCGGTCCTACTTTCTCCCGCGCGTGAGACAGACCGCTCGCGACATCAGTGCCGCGGCCCGCTCACTTTTCCGAGGGTGAGATCGGTAACTCCGAGGTGGCCACGCGCCCGGGGAGGGTTTTCCAGACCAAAGGGGTTTATCGATGATGAGCCTCCTCGGTCCGGAGCTTCAAGTCGCGTAGCACCAGCAACTCGCCGACCGTGGGTGGATCGGTGACCTCCACCACCGGTGCCAACGCCAGATCCCACCCGGTCTCGTCCTTTACCTGCTCGACCTCAATACCAGGGTGGACCGCGGTGAGAGTGAGCTCGTTGCTGGCTGGATCGGGTCGGAGAATACCGAGATCGGTGATAACCGCCGTTGGCCCTGCTCCCCAACACCCCGGCCTGCCTTTGCCATCTCTCCCAAACCCGACCGAGGTAATGAAGTCGACGGTGTCCACGAACATTCGTCTCTTGTGTCGCAGCATGACAAGTACCTCACCGGCCGCCGCCGCCATCTCGGGAGCACCTCCAGCGCCCGGTAGCCGGACCCGGGGCCGCTCATAGGGGCCGATGACCGTGCTGTTGAGATTGCCGAAGCGATCAATCTGGGCGGCCGAGAGAAACCCAACGTCGACCCTCCCACCCTGAAGCCAGTAGGCGAAGATCTCGGGAACGCTCACCACCGACATGGCGGTGGTTGCCAATTCGTTGTCGCCAATCGACAGTGGAAGTGTCAGGGGCCGAGCGCCGATCGTCCCCGACTCATAGATCAGAACCAGGTTGGGTGCGTGGGTGAGACGGGCAAGGTTGGCGGCCTCGCTTGGGAGCCCGATGCCCACGAAACAAACGGCGCCATCGGCCAGTTGCCGCGCGGCGGTAACTGTCATGATCTCGTCGGCCGTGTAGCTCTTGGCGGGGGTCGGGGCCAGATCAACCATCGCGGGTGCCTGTCGATGAAGCGTCACGGCCGGTAAGCCTCAGGTATTCACTGTGGTCCTCGACACCGTTCACGTAGGTGTCGATCCACTTGTCGAAAGTCTCCCGGTGGCGCGAGACCTCATCCCATTCGACATAGAAACGATTGTCCCGGGCGGAGAAACCGAGCGCATAGGAGGGATGGCAACCGTTGGGCACATGGACTACAGCGGTGATTGTCCACGAGGGCAGCACTACGAAGTTGGGACCAAGCGGCACCAACTCGTCGACGACCTCTTCAACCGTGACGATCGAGGCCTTGGCTGCGAGTACCGCCTCTTTCTGCACGCCCGTTATGCCCCACATACCGACATTGCCGGCCCGGTCGGCCTGCTGGGCGTGGATGACGGTGACGTCGGGTTTCAACGCCGCGACGGCCACCAGCTCCTCTCCCGTAAACGGGCAAGTAAGGGTCCTGATCGTCTTGGAGTAGGCGACGAGGTCGGTGCCGGCATAGGCACGCAAGACACCGAAAGGGAGGCCGGCCGCTCCGGCCGCATAACGGGCTGACATCCCGGCGTGGCTGTGCTCTTCGATCTCGAGTGAGTGCGGGTAGCCGTTTTCCACCGCGTCTCGCAGGCGGTGCAACGATCCGACTCCTGGGTTGCCTCCCCAGGAGAAGATGAGTTTTCTCACGCAGCTCGCCCCGATGAGTTGGTCATAAATGAGATCGGGGGTGAGCCGAGCCACCGCTAGGTCGCGCTTTTTCTGGCGAATCACTTCGTGACCGGCCGCAAACGGGATCAGGTGGGTGAACCCCTCCATCGCCACGGTGTCGCCATCATGGATGAGCTCCGCCACGGCTGCCCTGAGAGTGGTGAACTCGGCCAACTGTCAGTCCCTTGGATACCACACGGGAAAAGCCGACCCCTGCACGGCCAGATCCAGATCGGCGTCGCTGAAGATGATGTAGCGGATACTCGTACGGACTCCGAACCAAGCTAGAAGTTGCCCTGATGGGGTGTCCAGGCTCGCCGACCTCGCCATCGTTTTGGTTGTCTCAGCCTACTAGCCCATGTCCGCTCAGCGCACGGATGGGCGATATACGAACATCTAGTCGAAGGGACGGGCTACTCGGGAGTAGTCGGAATCTATCTCTGGCACTCAATCACTTCCCTTTTGCATTGAGGAACGTCCTGAAAAGGGTGTGGGCGCACCAATATGGACCCGCGCACAACGAAGGGCCTCAATGCGAATCGGCATCCTGACCGGAGGCGGGGACGTCCCCGGCCTCAACGCCTGCATCAAAGCGGTCGTCAACCGGGTGATGGGCAACGGTCATACGGTGGTCGGGATCCGTCGCGGGTGGGCCGGGCTGGCCTTCACCGATCCCGACGACCCCCAAACGGCCAGCGCCAACCTGGTTCCGCTCGACCCCGGGCTGGTACGGACCGTAGACCGCACCGGGGGCACCTTTCTCCACACCTCGCGCACCAACCCGGCCAATGTGCCGACCGCCGACCTCCCCCAGTTCCTGGCGGGTCAGACCAAAGGTGACGGTCCCCACGATCTCACCAAACACGTGCTGGGCGTCCTCGACAAGCAAGGTATCGACGTCCTCATCCCGATCGGCGGTGACGACACCCTGTCCTATGGGTTTCGGTTGCATCAAGAGGGCGTCCCGGTGATTGCCATACCCAAAACAATGGACAACGACGTCCACGGGACCGACTACTGCATTGGCTTTTCGACCGCTGTGACCAGAGGGGTCCAGTTCATTCACAGTCTCCGCACCGCCGCTGGCTCCCACGAGCGGATCGCAGTGGTCGAGTTGTTTGGCCGTTACAGCGGCGAGACTTCCCTGATCACTGCCTACCTGTCGGGCGTGGATCGGGCAGTCATCTCGGAAGAACCTTTCGACATCGATCGGCTGGCAGAGTTCCTGCTCGCCGATCAGGCCTCCAACCCCTCGCGCTATGCCATGATGACCATCTCGGAAGGCGCCCGACTGCTGGAGGGAGACATCCATCTATCCGGTTCCGCCGACGCCTACGGGCACCGCAAGTTGGGAGGGATTGGCGCCTACACCGGTGAACTGTTGAAGGAAAGGACCGGCCAAGGTGTCTTGTATCAGCAGGTCGGTTACCTGATGCGATCCGGCGCCCCTGACTCCCTCGATCTCATGGTTGCCACCAATTATGCGGTGATGGCCTCCGACCTCGCCCTGGAGGGGAGCCACGGGCGCATGGTCGCATTACGGGGCGGCACCTATACCCACGTGCCGATCGAGGCGACCCGGGAAGGAGTCAAGCGGGTAGACGTCGAAGAACTCTACGACCGCGACAACTATCTGCCCAAGGTGCGCCACGTCCTCGGCAAACCCATGTTCCTGTACTAGCCGACGGACCCCTTCCTGCGTAGCCGAAGCGTCATTTCTGACGGCGTTTCTACGCAAGAAGGGGTTGAGAGGGTCGTATCGTCTACACCGGTGGAAAGGAGCTTCTCGTGAGAAATGTCCGATTGGTGGGACTGGTGGTTTTGGGCCTGGTCATGGCGGCTTGCCTGGCCGGGGTCAACGCTGAAGTGGGGACCGCCATCGAGGGGGAAGCGGTGGCAGGCTTTTGGCTAGGTCTCTGGCACGGAGTGATCGCCCCCTTCACCTTCATCATCTCTTTGTTTACGGACAACGTGAACTTCTACGAAGTTCACAACAATGGCAACTGGTATGACTTCGGATTCGTGCTCGGAGCGGGGATCCTCTTCGGTGGACGCAGATTGGGGAAACGCCGCAAGCGTGGATGATGGCGGGCAGGTTTCCTCCTAGCGAGCCGTACGACAGCGGCATGCTGGATGTAGGTGAGGGTCATCACATCTACTGGGAATGTTGTGGCAACCCGGATGGCAGACCTGCCCTTTTTCTCCACGGCGGGCCCGGCTCAGGGTTCGGTGCGGGTCAGCGTCGTTTCTTCGATCCGGATGCCTACCGGGTCGTTCTCTTTGACCAGAGGGGGTCGGGACGGAGCCGTCCCATGGCCAGCGATCCCGACACGACATTGGCCACGAACACGACTCTCCACCTCCTGAGTGACATCGAACGGCTTCGCCAACTTCATCAGGTGAAAAGTTGGACGATCCTCGGTATGTCGTGGGGCACGACCCTCGGTTTGGCTTACGCCCAGGAGTATCCGCAGCGAGTTAACGCCCTGGTGCTGGCTCTGGTGACCACGACCTCACGACGCGAGGTCGAGTGGTTGACCCAGGACGTTGGGAGGATTTTTCCTCAAGAGTGGGAGCGCTTTGCCTCCGCGGTGCCGGACCATCTCCAACACCTCCGTCCAGTAGATGCATACGCCATCCTCCTCGGCAATGCCGACCCGGCGGTCAGGGAGCGGGCGGCGATCGAATGGTGCGCCTGGGAGGACGCCCACGTCTCCCTGACTCCTGGCCACCGCCCCAATCCCAAGTTCGAGGACCCCGAGTTCCGGTTGCGCTTTGCGCGGCTTGTTACTCACTACTGGAGCAACCACGCCTTCTTGGACGAGGACCAGTTGATTCGCGATGTCCCAAAGTTGAACGGAATTCCGGGGGTTCTGATCCACGGGCGGTACGACGTCAGCAGCCCATTGGAGACAGCTTGGAGGCTATCGCAACGATGGTCCACCAGCCGGCTTCAGGTCCTCAACGACGCCGGACATGGTGGTGGGGACAATTTCCCCGACGTGGTGGCCGACGCCGTCAGCGAGTTTCGCTAGCAACCGCGGTCTTGATCTCGAGCCAGTCCTTTGATCGGGCACCAGGTCGATAGATGGAAGTCAGGCGCTTGGCCACGATCCCCTCCAGATCTTGTGCCTTGGCCGCCTCGAAAAGCGCTACGCCATCATTGCGGATGGCCGGAGAGACTTGAAGGTGGTCGTCGACTACGACAACTTCTTCGAGCAAGACCC
>CAYYRT010000415.1:0-17712 GCA_964474055.1 uncultured Acidimicrobiaceae bacterium
GGAGTTCAGGCTCCTTGTGCCACGACCCCGGGGCTGTTTGCGCAGTCGCCGGGGTCACTTGATTAGGGACCCGGCGAACCTAGACACAGGAGGCCGCCATGACCAACCCTTTCGCTAGCCGTTTCGCTAGGGCCTCCTAGGTCCCCCACCATCTCATTGCTCCCCGCCGTCCGGTCGCCTCCACGGGACCGCACCGGCGGGGCTTCCTTCGGCGCTCCCCCTTCGGGGTTGGGCGCCTTCTCGACGTTCCACTGTCCCCCGTAAAGAGGAGACCCACCATGAAGCCGACCATCGGCCGCATCGTCATCTACCGATCGCGCACCGGCGACTATGACGTGCCGGCGATCGTCAACTGCACCGTCGACACGCTGGCACCGAAGGGCGTAGAGGCGTACGAGGCGACCGACGGGGAGCGTGGCGTGCCGCCGCTCAGTGGCGACGAGCATGTCCATCTGACGGTCCTGACGCCAGGCATGCCGGGCCAACGCGCCGAGGCCGAGGACTTCAAGGTGGCTGGCGTCGCGGTCAGCGAGAACGTCGCTGGCTGCTACCAGGAGTGGGATGTGCCGCTGACGGACCCGCATCGGATCAACCGCTCGGGCGGCCTGGACCCGCTCCCCGGCACCTGGCGCTGGCCCGAGCGCGCCTGACCCGGAAGGGAGACGCCATGCCTTCGACGCGAGCAGTTCGCCGCCATCACCGCGAGCGCGTCACCCACAACCGGGTCCGCGACTACAAGGCCGTTCTCGGCTGGTCGGACCCTGACCTCAAGTTCTTGCCGCGCGACCTCTCGACCCGGCATCCGCTCGACTGCGGCAACCCGCGCTGCGGCCTGTGTCATTCAGAGAAGCGCGAGCCGGGCCGCCGTCGCCAGCAGGACAAGCGCGAGCTGGCCCGCGAGGTGGCGCTGTTGTGAGCATGGCGGCCCTGACGCTCAATCGGAACGGCTGGCAGGTGTCGGCTCCGGAGCTGTACTACGACTTCAACTGGCCGAAGGGCCACATGCCTGCCTCGTTCGCCCATGGCGGCGGGGTTGTGCCGCTACCGGGCGAGGTCGTCCCGGTGCGCGACTGGGAGGGCAATCGCTGTATCGCGACGGTGACGCGAGTTGACCGGACCTCGGGTGGTCGCGCGCAGTTCTGGATTGAGCTCGACATGTCGACATGGGAGCCGGCATGAACCGCTTGTACTCCTGGCTGGTTCCTTTGTCGGGGTTCGGCTTCTACCTGGAGGAGGGGCGGTGAGGCCGCAGGCGCGTGCCCGCTGTCTTGCTCGGGAGCGGCAGTTCGGTCATCCGCAGGCCGCCGTTGTGGGCGCGAAGCGAACGCCCGCTGCCGATGTCGACTATCGCCCGGCGATCACGGTCGCGATGGTGTTGGTGGCCTACCAGTTGACGGTGGGGCTGAAGGCGTGACCCGCGCAGAGCTGGCCGAACTGGTCGAGCGCTGGCGGGCGATCCTCGTGCCGGAGTGGCGCATCCGTCTGTGCGACGAGCCGTGGTCGGACGCGGCCGAGATGGACGACTACTGGGCTATCTCTCAGTGCCACGAGGATTACGCCGACCAGAAGGTCCACTTCCCGGACGCATCGCTCGAGCGGCATCCGCTCGACATAGAGACCACAGTTGTCCACGAGCTGCTGCACGCACTGACTCGGCCATGGCGAGATCAGGTCGACTCGGTCCGCATGGCGCTCGCCAACGACACGGCGCAGGTTCTTCGGAACCAGCGAGAGCACGAGGAGGAGCAGCTCGTAGATCGCCTTGCTCGGGTCCTGGTGGCGCAGGCGCACGGACGTCGACCGTTCGGGACGGTGCTGAGCGAGAGTGCGAAGGTGCCCTCGAGCATCGCCGAGTGGCAGCAGGGCGCTCCGCTCATGGTCGACGCGGGCGACTCGCGCGCATCCGGTCGGCCCGAGTGAGCAATGGCCCGCGACCCGCGCGGCACCACAACCGAGCGCGGCCTCGGCCATGAGCACCAGCAGCTACGTAGGCGCTGGGCACCCAAGGTCGCCACGGGCACGGTGTGCTGCTGGCGCTGCCTAGCGAACGGCAAGTCGGAGATGGAGGCGCTCATCGCCCCCGACGAGGAGTGGGATCTCGGCCACGACGATCGCGACCGCACCGTGTACCGAGGCCCTGAGCATCGTCGCTGCAACCGAGGCACCGCAGCCCATCGGCCGCCGAGGAAGCGGCCGGCCGAGCCGCACCCTGGCCTGCTCGAGCCCACCACCAAGTAGCGAGCCCGGCGGCGCTGTAACGCCCCGGGCTCTGGCCGACACCTCAGGAGGTGCCGACATGGCAGAGCGTACCTGCCCGTACTGCGGGCAGTCGATGGCGCATCCGCGCCGCGTCCAGTGCGGAGCCGACGACTGCAAGCGCGCCTACCAGCGTGACCGGATGCGCACGTACATGCGTGGCGAACGCAAGCGTCAAGGCGTTGACCCCCAGCCCTTCGACTGCGCACAGTGCGGAACGCGCTGCACTCCCGGCGAGAACGTCGCACCACACGCCACCAAGTTCTGTGGCCGAGGGTGCAAGGTCGAATGGCATCGCGAGCACGCACCGCCCCCATCAGCCGAGGCCGTAGCGGCGAAGCGCCGTAGCCGGAGGCGAGCAGCGGCAGAGCGCAGGCTCGCTCGGGCGGCTCGCGGCACGGATGGCGGCGTTCGGGTCTGGATTGCCGGTCCATGCGCCGAGTGCTCCGAGCCCTTCGTATGCCAGTACCGGGATGCGGTCGCGTGTTCCGAGATGTGCAGCCGTCGCCAAAAGCGCCGCCGCAATCGGCGGGCATACCGCGCGAAGTACGGCAGCGACACGCACCGCAACCGAGCACGACGCCACGGGGTGCCATACGAGCCGATTGCCGTGGAGCAAATCTTCGAGAGGGACGGCTACCGCTGCGGAATCTGCGGCGGGCAGACCGACCCAAACGCGGCAGTGCCAGCGCCGAACGCCCCAACGCTCGACCACGTCATCCCAGTGAGCAGGGGCGGCCCGCACCTGCCGTCAAACGTGCAATGCGCCTGCTTCGAGTGCAACTGGCGCAAGGCCGACGGCCTGTCGCCCGCCGCAGCGCCGATGGTGGCTTGACCCACCCTGGGCACCCCCCCTCGACCGGCACAGCACATATGGCCGGGGGGTTAGCAGTCGAGGCCGTGTACGGGTTTTGAAGTTTGGCCCCAGGCGGGCCGTAGGTGGTTCCCGCGCGCCCCAGGAGGGCGCGCTGACCGAAGGAGGCCCCAGGTGGGCACACGCGGACCTGTAGGCAAGCGCTCTGAGGAGCGTCGCCGTCGAAACAAGGATGGAGAGCCGACCAGCGCCGATGGCGCCGAGTCGGTTGCCGTGCCCCCGGCCGACGAGAGCTGGCATGTGATCGCCAAGCGCTGGTACGAGTCGCTCGAGGGCTCCGGTCAGAGCGAGTTCTACGAGCCGTCTGACTGGGCGATGGCACAGATCGTCGCCGAGTCGATCAGCCGCGACCTAAACGAGCAGGTGGTCGCGGTGCCGGAGAAGACGGGTGAGCCGGTGTACGCAAAGGTGCCGATGAAGGGCGCGAGCCTCTCGGCCTACCTCAAGGCGATGACGGCGCTCATGGTCTCGGAGGGCGACCGGCGACGTGTCGGCGTCGAGCTCCAGCGCGCATCGACCGAGCCGGAAGAGACCCCGGCGGGAGTGGTGGCGCTAGATGAGTACCGCCGCGAGCTTGGAGCTTGAGCCTGTAGCGATCGGGCCGACCTGGCAGCGCACCGACGACGGGTCGGGATGGCTCCTGCCGGAGAGGACGCTCGGTTGGCAGGTGCTCCAGTGGACCGCCGAGTTCCTTCGTCAACCTGACGGTCCCGACGCGGGGCGGCCGTGGAAGTACACGCCCGAGCAGGCGCGCTTCATCCTCTGGTGGTTCGCGATCAATGAGCAGGGCCGATGGCTCTACCGCAACGGCATGCTGCGCCGCGTCAAGGGCTGGGGCAAGGACCCTGTCGGCGCGACGTTGTGTGCAACCGAGTTCGTCGGTCCGTGTCGATTCGATGGCTTCGACGCGGCTGGAGAGCCCGTCGCGGTTGCCCACCCAGCCGCCTGGGTTCTGACCGCCGCCGTATCGAAGGACCAGACCCGGAACACGATGACGCTGTTCCCATCCCTCTTTGCGGACGCGGCGATTGACGAATATCGGATCGACCTCGGCAAAGAGGTCATCTACGCCCACCACGGCCGCTGCCGAATCGACGCCGTGACCTCGAGCCCTCGCGCGCTTGAGGGGCCGAGGTCGACCTTCACCCTCAAGAACGAGACGCAGCACTGGCTTCAAGCCAACGAGGGGCATGCGATGGCGGCGGTCATCACCCGCAACACTGTCAAGTCGCGCGACGGGTCGGCGCGAGCGCTGGCGATCAGCAACGCCCACAACCCCGGCGAGGACTCCGACGCCGAGCACGACTGGGAGGCGTGGCAGCAGATCGATCAGGGACGCACCCGCGCGAAGGGCTTCCTGTACGACTCGATCGAGGCGCCACCGAGCGTGGAGCTCGCGAACGAGGAGCAACTGCGCGCCGGCCTCCGCGCGGCCCGTGGCGACTCGGTCTGGCTCGACATCCAAAGCCATGTCGACGAGATCTACGATCCGCGCAATACCCCGTCGTCGTCGCGGCGGTTCTACCTCAACCAGATCGTCGCGGCCGAGGACGCCTGGGTTCACCCCTACCAGTACGACGCGCTCGGGCCGCAGGGCGACGAGACGGCCGAAGTCCTTGAGGCCGGCGACGAGATCGCGCTCGGCCTCGACCCGTCGAAGTCCGACGACCACACGGTGCTCGAGGCGTGCCGGATCAGCGACGGCTACTCGGTCACGTTGGGGGCATGGGACCCCGACCAGTACGGCGGCGAGATCCCTCGCGACCTACTCGACGAGGCGGTGGACGCCGCCCACGACCGCTACGTGGTCGTCGCGTTCCTCTCGGACCTCCACCCGATGGAGTCCTACGTCGACAAGTGGGCCGAGAAGTACGGGCGCAGCTATCTCGTCAAGGCGACCGCCAAGCACGCGATCGCCTGGGACATGCGGACACGCAAGAAGGAAACGACCGTCGAGGTAGAGCGGCTCTACGACGAGATTGTGGAGGGCGCGTTTCGTCACGACGGGCACCCACTCGTCCGCCAGCACTTCCACAACGCCCGCCGGCGCCCGAACCAGTGGGGCGTGTCGGTCGGCAAGGAGCACCGCGAGTCTAAGCGCAAGGTCGACGGGGTCTTCTCTCGCTGTCTCGCGCGCACGGGCCGACGCCTGGTGCTTGCCAGTCCGAAACGTCGTCGCCGGAAGCGCTCCGGCCAAGTCCACTCCGGTTGACGAAACG
The DNA here is from genome assembly GCA_964474055.1 of uncultured Acidimicrobiaceae bacterium. Lineage (GTDB taxonomy): Bacteria > Actinomycetota > Acidimicrobiia > Spongiisociales > ZC4RG35 > JAICND01. Next base: position 5,350 of record CAYYRT010000415.1, read on the forward strand.
AAAGGTGGTGAGCCGGTTGCTCGACCCCAAGGCCGCAATCGAGCAGGCCCGCCACATGCTCGGCATCCAGACCCAGGAGCGGGAGAAGCTCAACGAGGTACGCCGCTACTGGAAGGGCCGCCAAAAGCTTCCGGCCGTGATCCCCGTAGGCACCCCCGGCGAGGTTCTTGTGATGGAGCGCAGCTCCCGCGTGAACATCATGCCCATCGTCGTCAACTCGCTCGTCCAGTCGACGTTCGTCGAGGGGTTCAGGGCGAAGGGCGAGAGCGACGACGACGCGGTCTGGTCGACATGGCAAGCCAACCGCATGGACGCCCGCCAGACAGCGATCCACCGTGCCGCCTACGCCTACGGCACCTCGTATGCGCTCGTGCTCCCTGGCGAGCCCGAGCCGGTCATCCGTGGTCTCTCTCCCCGGTCGTTCACCGCCCTCTACGGCGAGGACCCGGACTGGCCCATGTGGGGCCTGGAGCGGTGCGGGAACGGGCTGTTCAAGCTCTATGACGATCAGGGCTACTACTACGTCTACCTCGGCCAGCGCGCCGAGGAGCACGATCAGTTCATAGATGCCCGCGAGTACGGCGTCGAAGGGCTCGACTTCGTTCCGGCCGTTCGGTTCCTCGACGAGGACGACCTCGACGACGAAGACGAGGTAGAGGCAGAAGGCGACCACTCGCCGCCGCTCACACGCGGCCAGGTTGCGCCGCTAATGCCGATCCAGGATCAGATCGACCTCACCACGTTCTCACTCCACATCGCCCAGCACTACTCGGGCTTCCGGCAGCGCTACATCATCGGCTGGACCGCCGAGACCGAGGAGAAGACGCTCAAGGCCGCGGCGAACCGCATCCTCGCGATCGATGCACCGCCAGAAGGCGAGGACGGAGTCAAGGTCGGGGAGTTCAGCCAAACCGACCTCTCGGGCTTCCTCGAGTCGCGTGAGGCATCGCTACGTCACGCCGCGACCCTGTCCCAAACTCCGGTCCATGAGCTGATCGGCGAGCTAGTCAACATGTCGGCCGAGGCGCTCGCGGCAGCCGAGGCTGGACGTGACCGCAAGATTGCCGAGCGCCAAACGCTCCACGGCGAGTCCCACGAGCAGATGTTCTGGGCCATCGGCCGATGCAAGGGCGTCGAGGTCCTCGCCAACGCCGAGGTGAAATGGCGCGACACCTCCGCCCGCGCGTTCGCCGCCGTGGTCGACGGCCTCGGCAAGATCGCCACGATGCTCGAGGTTCCGCCGGAGGAGCTGTGGGACCGCATCCCCGGCACCACCAAGCAGGACATCGCCAACTGGAAGGCGGCACGCGAGAACGGCGACTCGCTCGGCCGGCTTTCCGAGATCCTCGAGCGACAGGCGGGCAGCCGTCCGCGTAGTGCGGCGGGTGCGGTAGATGGGTCGGCAGCCGCCCTCGCGTCGTTCTAATGGCTCGAACCGCGGCGGGGAACGGACTTACCGACCGTCACCGGGAGCGGCAGCTTGAGCTACGCGCGTCGATGCTGCGCGACTGGCTCGAGCTATGGCCGGTCTGGGACGAGGAGGACGCCTACACCTTCCGGCTGCTGGTCGACGCCACGCTGCCGCTTGTGCTACTCGGCTTCCGGCTATCCCGGCAGCTCGCCGCCGAGTATTACCGCGCGTTCCGCTTCGCCGAAGAGGTCGAAGACAACGGGTTCTCGCCGATCCTCGCCCCCGATCCGGAGGACGCCCGCGTAGCCGGCACTCTCTACCGGGTCGGACTCGAAATGCACCGCGACGCGCGCGCGGCCGGCCACAACGCGACCAAGGCGCGAGAGGCAACGCTTGTCCGCATGTCTGGCAGCGTGACCACCCTCGTCCTTGAGGGTGGCCGCGACACCGTCATCCGGAGCGTTGCGGCCGATCGCCAAGCGCGAGGCTGGGCGCGGATTGCCGGGCCGAACGCCTGCACCTTCTGCCGGCTGATGGCCGCCCGCGGCCCCGTGTACAAGACCGCGCAGACTGCGAGCTTCAAGCCGCACGACCAATGTGCCTGCGGCGTCGAGCCGGCGTTCGGCGACTACCAGTGGAACGCACGGTCGCGCGAGTACTCCCAGGAGTACTCCGACGCGCTCAAGTGGGCGAGGCAGACAGGCCAGATGCCCAGCGGCACGTCCAACGACTCGCTCAACGCATACCGGCGCTTCCTCGCGCAGCGGTAGCGAGACCTTTGGCGCTGCGGCGCCCAAGCACGGCCGCCCCAGGAGGGCGGCACAACCACGAGCCCCAGGAGGGCGACATGTTGACGAAGTACCTGATGGCTCTCGGCGGCTTCGTCGCCTACGACGGCGACGATGGTGCGGGCTCCGGCGGCGGCAACGCGGGCGGCTCCGGCGACGAGGGCGCAGCGAAGGAGACCAGCGGCTCCCAGGAGGAGGGCGGGTCCGGCGGTGATGGCAGCGGTGAGGCCGAGATGTTCGACGCCGAGCGCGCCAAGGCCGCGATCAGCAAGAAGAACAGCGAGAACGCCAACCTCCGCAAGCGGCTCAAGGAGCTGGAGCCGCTCGCCAACAAGGCGAAGGAGCTGGAGGAGGCCAACCGGTCCGACCTAGACAAGGCGACCGAGAAGGCGACCGACGCGGAGAGGCGAGCATCGGCCGCCGAGTTGGCCGAGATGCGACTCGACGTGGCGCTCGACAAGGCCCCCGAGGGCATGTCGGTCGCCCAGATCCGCAAACTCGCCAAGCGCCTACACGGCAGCGACCGCGACGAGCTCGAGGCAGACGCCGACGAGCTGTTCGCCGACTTCAAGCCCGACGAGGGCGAGGAGAAGAAGGACGGCAAGGAGTCCCAGGAGGACGAGGGCCGCGAGAGCAAGCGTCACCCCAAGGAGAAGCTGCGTCCGGGCTCGGTTCCGGAGGTCGACTCCGACGAGGAGACGGACCCACGGAAGCTCGCAGAGGGGCTTCCGTCCTACTCGTAGCCACCGCGACCGCGGGGCTACCTACTCAAGAAAGAAGGTGAGTGAACATGGCAAATGTGTTCACCAAGGCCCCGCGGTTCGTGCGAACGACCCTGGGGCTCCTCGTGCGAGACACCGTCGTCGCACGGAACGTGTGGCGCAACGCGGGCGGCGACTTCGCCGGCGCTGAGGGCGAGACGATCAACGTCAAGCTCCCCGCCTTCGGAGTCGCGCGCAAGCGGGCGATCCGAGGCGGCGGCAACCGGCAGGCTTCGTACCTGGCCGAGCGCACCGTTCCGATCGTGCTGACGGACAACATCTACATGCGGACGCCGCTGACCGACGCCGAGCTGACGCTCGACATCGAGTCCTTCGAGCGGCAGATCATCGCTCCGCAGGCGGGTGCGATCGTCCGCGCAATCGAGGACGACACAGTCGACGAGATCGAGGCGGCTGACTACCACGCCAGCCATCAGCTCGAGTACGACGCAGACGATCCGGTGCCGGCGATCTTCGAGGCAGCGGAGCTGCTCACGAAGGCGCGGGTGCCACTCAGCATGCGCCACCTCGCGGTGGGCTCCACCGCGAAGCGCCGCCTGCTGACCTCCGACCAGCTCATCAAGGCCGACCAGGCGGGAGACAACACCGCCCTCCGTCGCGCCGAGATCGGCTCGATCGCGGGCGTCGGCAGCGTCTTCGAGGTCCCCGCGCTGGACCCCGAGGCGATGGTGCTCTACCACCAGTCGGCGTTCGTTCTGGGCCTCCGCGCCCCGGTCGTCCCGCCGGACGTCAAGGGCGCGGTCGACACCTACGAGGGCTTCGCGATCCGCATCGCCGGGATCACGGACTCCACCGAGGTCGTCCACAACGCCCACGCCGACGTGTACATCGGCACGAACCACGTCAAGGACGCCGGTTCGTTCGACTCCGACGGCAAGTTCACGCCGAGCGAGGTGCCCGATCCCGACGGTGAGGATCTGCACTTCGTGCGCGCTGTCGAGCTGACGGTGGGCTCGTAACCCGAGCCCAGTAGGCAGCGGGAGGGGCGGCGCGCATGCCGTCCCTCCTGACGCCCGCCGGGGTCCACATATGGTGGCCGCGCTCGCAACCACAGAAAACTTCGAGGCCCGACATGGCCTCCTGACCGACGCTGAGCGGGAGGTTGTCGAGCATCTCCTCGACGACGCTTCGGCGTTCATCCGAGCCGAGGCGGGCGGCGACACCGATTGGGTTGCCGACGACTTCGACGGCGAGCCACCGCCGGTCATCAGGGCTATCTGCCTGCAGGTTGCCTACCGCGCGTGGCGCAACCCAGATGGCGTCGCCCGCGAGCAGATCGGCGAGATCGCCCGCACCTTCCGCGGTGACGACCAGTCCGACGCGATGTGGCTCACCAAGAACGAGAGCCGCATGATCCGCAAAGCCGCATACGGCTCCATCGTGCGGTCGGTCACCGTCGAAACACCGTTCTCCGGGCCGACGGTCGGCGAGTCGGAGTACGACCTCCAGCCGGGCCACGGCGAGGGGATTGGCGAGTGACGATCCCGCGCACCATCCACCGCCTCTGGCTCGGCGGCCCTGAACCCGACTGGACGACCGGCTTCGCCGACACCTGGCGCCAGCCCGGATGGGAACTAGTCGAATGGACCGACGACAACGTGGGCGAGCTGTTCCCGCTCGTCAACCAGGACGTCTACGACCGGGCTGAAGAGATCGCCCCGGACCACGTCGGCCAGCTTCGCTCGGACGTGCTGCGGTACGAGATCCTGCACCACTTCGGCGGCGTTTGGGTCGACGCGGACTTCGAGTGCATCCGGCCGATCGACGAGCTGATCGACGGGGTCGAGTGCTTCGCCGCCTGGGAGCAGGAGCGGCGCTGGGTCAACAACGCGATCCTCGGCGCGACGGCCGGCCATCCATTCATCGGCGCGTTGGTCGACGGGCTCGCCGCGAACGTACAGCGCCGCCGCGGCTCCAAGCCGAACAAGCTCAGCGGCCCGCAGTACCTCACGCCCGTCTGGCTCAAACACGGCAAGGGCGTGACCGTCTTTCCGAAGGCCCTCTTCTACCCGTACACCTGGGCCGAGATCGACCAGCACGGGCCCGGCGATCGGTTCCCCGACGCCTACGCGGTCCACCACTGGAGCAACCGCCGTCGAGAGCGAGGTGTCCCATGCCGCTGACGATCGAGGCGCACGACGCCAGCTACAAGATCAACGACCCCGGCGGCATTATCGGCAAATGCCTGAAGGGCGGTGACCCGTACGAGCGCAAGGTGCTCGAGCGGATCTACCGCGCCGGCCTGACGGGCACGGCGGTCGACGTCGGCGCTTCGATCGGCAACCACTCCCTGTGGTTCGCAGCCGTCTGCGGCCTCCGCGTCATCGCGGTCGAGCCGCTCGACCACGTCCGGCTTGCCGAGAACGTCGCGCTCAACCCCGAGCTCGACATCGACGTGTGGCCCTACGGACTCGGGGACCGCCTTTACACCGGCGAGGTGACGGGCGCCCCAGCGCACGTCATCGGCGAGAGCTTCCCCGACGACGGGGTTCGCATCCGCCGGCTCGACGACGCCGACGTCGAGAACGTCGCGCTGTTGAAGGTCGACGTGGAAGGAATGGAGCCGGAGGTGCTCCGTGGCGGGCTGGAGACCATCCAGCGCGACCGGCCGCTCATCTTCGCCGAGGCGATGGACCGTGGCGCGCACCAGCGCGTCGCGGAGATCCTCGAGCCACTCAGCTACCGGCACGTCAAGACCTACGGCGCCACGCCGCTGCTCGAGTGGGAGCCGCCGAAGTGACCCGCCTGTCGGTGGCCCTGATGTGCCACCCGAGCCGCACACGGTTCGTCGACGAACTCGCCGAGCAGCTACCCGAAGCGGAGATCGTCTGGGACCAGCGAAACGATCGCTGGGACACCGGCTCCCGCGCGCTGCTCGCCTTCGATCCGTCCGCCGACGCACACCTCGTTGTTCAAGACGACGTCATCCTCGGGCCCAATCTCGTCGCCGGCGCCACATCCGCCTACGCCGCCACAGACGGCACCCGGCCGATCGCGCTCTACACCGGCAAGGTCCGGCCCCACCAGAACACCGTCACCCCAGCCGTCCAGCGCGCCCTGCGCATCGGCTCTCCGTGGCTCGAGATGGAAGGGCCGTGGTGGGGGCCAGGGCTCATCATCCCGACCGCCCACATTCCCGAGCTCGTGGAGTGGGGAGACCGGCCGCCGCAATGCAACCGGATCAAGAACTACGACCGTCGCATCGAGGCGTTCTACAAGTTCGAGCGCGACGGAACGGACTGCTGGTACACCGTCCCGTCGCTCGTCGACCACCGTTCGGTCGACGAGAATCCGTCGCTGGTCAAAGGCCGGACCGGGAACCGCCAGGCACACACTTTCATCGGCGACGGCGACCCGTGCGCGATCGACTGGACCCGCCGGCCCGTCCGGGTCGACGACCCCGTCGTCTACCGCCACCGCAACACCAACCGGGTGCGGACCGTCAAGGCAGGGTCGCCGCAAGCGCGGCAGATGCACCGTCACCGCAACTGGATCGAGGAGGCACCCGATGCCGACATTCCGCTCGCCGCGTAACCCGAAGTTCAAGCTCAAGTCTGCTCGGCTGCCGCGCCTGATCGAGTTCACCGACGGCGCCTTCTCGACCGACGACCTGGACGAGATCAAGGCACTGCGTCGCCACGTCAAGGCCGGCTCCCTGCTCGAACTGTCGATCGACGAGAGCCACGACGCCTACGTGGCCGGCGAGAAGACCCTGCCCGAGTTCGAGGCCGATGTCGAGGACGTGCTGCGCTCCGAGGGCGAGCACTCCGGCGAGTTCCACACGGGGGGCGTTGTTCCGAACACGGGTGCCGGGACCGCGCTCATCCACCACGGGGAGGACATCCTGACGCCCGAGCAGGCGCAAGCCCTCGACGGCGGGGATGCGGAGGACCCGCACGCCGGGGTGAGCCGCAGCGACCTCGTCGAATACGCACAAGACGGCCTCGGCCTGAACATCCCGCGCGGCGCAAGCCGAAAGTCGGTCCTCGACGCCATCCGCATCGCCGAGCAGGAGGCCGCCGACGGCGACGAGGACTTCGACCCGAACGACCCCGAGGGCAGCTAGACCGTGTCCCTCGCCCGGATCGTGAATCGGCCTTGCGTGTTGCTGATCCGCGGCGAGGACGGCACGGACGCGATGGGCAACCCGATCCGGGTCGAGACGCGCGTCGACGCGGTCTGCGAGCTGCAGCAGATCCGGCGCACCGAGCCGCCAACCGACGGCGAGGTCTCCGACACGCTCTGGAAGGTCTGGCTGCTGCCCGACACCGAGATCGGCACCGGGGACGCGGTCGAGGTCGACGACGACGTATACGAACTCGTCGGCGCACCCTGGCCTGTACGCGACCCGTTCCGCGAGGTCGACCACCACGTCGAGGCGACCTGCCGGCGCGTCGCCGGCGCGGGGGATTCCTGATGGCGCCCGACGTTCACACCGCCGTCATCGCCTATCTCGCGGCCCACGACGACATCGGCGGCGCGGGCGTGCGCGTACTGACCCAGACGCCCGACTCGCTAGCCGGGCCGTGGGTGCGAGTGACGCTGCTCGACGACTCCGCGACCGACGGCGGAATCACCGACCACCACGTCGAGGGCCTCCTGCAGCTCGACGTGTACGCGGGCGAGGCGAACAACTCGGCCGTCGAGGCGAACGCCCTCTCCGGTCTCGTGCGCGAGGCCCTGCGGGTGATGAAGGACGCCGACCACTCCGACGTTGTCGTCACCGGTGCCATGTCGTCGCGCGCCTACATGCCCGACGACGATCTCGGCGAGCCCGTCCTCGAGCGCTACATCGTGTCGTCGACCGTGTGGGCGAGGTCGAAATGAGCCGCGTCCGGTACCGCGAAGAGCCGGGGTGGGAGCTAGGGCTACGCGCCCAGATGCAAGACGACCTCATCGAACGAGCCGAGGTCGCCTCAGCGCACGTCCACCGCATCCAAGAGGGCAAGTTCATGGCCCGCAAAGGTGTCCGGCCCGTTCGGGTGACAGTCGCGGCGACCGGAGAGGTCCGCGTCGAGAACACCAAGGGCGGCTGGCACCTTCAGGAGTTTGGCTCCACCCGAAACATCGTTCAAGCACCCCTTCGGCGCGGCACCATCGCAGCGGGCCTGACGTTCGTACCGCACCCACCGCCCGCCTAACCCCCCTTCCCAAGACGTAGCACCCCGCACCCCGGATGGGCGCGGGTTCCCTTGCCGCTCTTGCAGGGCGGCCCATACACACCCGACCGCCCTGCAAGCAGGGCAGGAGGACGCCTTTCATGCCACAGGACGCACAGCAGATCCGAGTGTTCGGGGGAGGCAACCTTCACATTGCCGCCTACGGCACCGACCTTCCCACCGCCCCCGACGGAGTGCTCGACAGCGCTTTCCACGACGTCGGGTTCGTGACCCGCGACGGGTTCTCGCTGAACTCGGGCTCCGAGGTCGAGAACGTCGACTCGCACCAGTCCGCGCTTCCGACCCGCAAGCTCGTCGTCTCCCGGAGCTACGCCGTCGCGGCGCAGCTCCAGCAGCAGGACAGCATCAACTACGCGGCCGCGTTCGGCGGCGGCGACTTCACCGAGCCGACGCCCGGTGTGTACCGCTACGACCCGCCGGCCGACACCGACTCGCTGCCGGAGTACAGCCTCGTGCTGGACTCCTTCGACGGTGACATCCAGCAGCGCGTCGTCGTGCTGCGCGCCACCATCGAGGGCGAGGTCGAGACGACCCACGTCCGCAACGGGGCGGCGCTGCTGCCGATCACGTTCACGGCCCTCACGCCGGACGACGCCGACCGGCCGTGGTACTTCCTCACCAACGACGCCAACTTCGACCCGGCGGGCTCGTAGACATGGCGGCCACCACCACGACCCGCAAGGCGGCCCCGAAGAAGAAGGCCGCCGCACGGGCGGCGACCAGCGAGAAGAAGGTCGAGCACAAGACGATCAAGGCGCTCGGCCTCAACCTCAAGATCCCGGCCGAGATGCCGGGCGTTCTGCTGTTCCACTACGGGGACATGGAGGGCGGCAAGGTGCTCGCCCCGGTGCAGGACGTTCTCCGCGACACCATCGGCGAGGACGCCTACCGCGGCCTCATGGACGAGTGCCGCGACCGGAACCTGACCGGCGAGGAGGTCGGTGACGCGCTCGGCTCGCTCATGGAGCAGGTCCAGGAGGCGTACGGGACGACTGAGGGGGAATAGCGGGCCTCGCCACCGTTCTGCTCGAGCGGTGGAACGAGGCCGAGGCTGACTTCGCCCGGTTCTACCAGCAGGACCTTCGGGACGAGTTCGAGACGGCCGGATGCCGGCGCCTGTGGGCGCTGGTGTCCGGCCTTCCGCCCGACGCGGCCATCTACCGGGTTGAAGGCAAGACGTGGACCGACATCCACGAGCTGCTGGCAACGATCGCCGAGTCCGTCGATCACGCCCGACTCGAGGTATCGCGCCCGAACTACGAGGGCGCGCTGAAGGACCACGAGCCGCTCCGCATCAAGCGCCCAGGCGACCCGGACCCAGCCGCCCCAGACGGGGAGGCAGAGAACCGGATCGTGACCGAATCCGCCGACATCGCCCGGTGGTTCGGCGCCAACTCCTGAACCCCAAAGGGGGTGAGACGTGGCTAGAGCAGGAACCAAAGTTGGCGCGGGTTACGTCTCCGTCGAGCCGGACCTCACCGGCTTCCAGGAAGAGGTAGAGCGTGCGCTCCGTCGCCGTCTCGGCGGCCTCGGGGAGAAGTCCGGCAAGCGGCTCGGCGACGACATCCGGAAGGGCGTCCGCCAGTCGGGCGGCCCGGTCGACGAGTCGTTCTTCCGGCCGATCCTTCAGAAGTTCGGGAAGGCCGGCCAGGACGCCAGCCGCAGGTTCGCGCGCGGAATGCGGAGCGAGAAGCGGCAGCGTGAACGCGACGTCAGTGACGCGCTCGGGCTCGGCGCGATGTCGGACTTCTACCGGGAGGCGCAGAAGGCCGCGAAGGGACTAAGCCCGCTCCAGCGGGCGCTTCAGCGCGTCCGCCCCCACGCACGCGGTCTCGCGGGCGACCTTCAACGCGGCTGGCGTGCCGCGGGCGCCGGCCCGCGCGCGTTCGGGCGTGCCCTAGACGGGCTGCAGCGCACGATGGTGCGGATCAACACCCGAATGTTGTTCTTCCGGAACATCGTCGGGCTGCTCAGGTGGCCGGCGGTCATCACCGGGGTCGGGCTACTCACCCAGGGACTCGCGGCACTAACGGCCGGGTTCTTCGCCGCGGCGTCCGCGGCAGGCGCTCTCGCCGGCACGCTGATCGCGCTACCCGCCCTGGTCGGCACGGTCGTCCAAGCATTCTCCGCTTTGAAGTTCGCGACGATGGGTGTCGGCGACACCATCAAGGCCGCCCTCGACGCCCAAGTCAAGGGCGGCGGGGAGGCCGTCGACACGCTGAAACGGCAGCGTGACGCGACCGACCGCGTTGCCGACGCCGAGCGCGCCTACACACTAGCGCAGGAGGCGACCGAGGCGTCCCGCAAGGCCGTCAACGACACCCTCCGCGCCGCGCGTCGCGACTACCGCGACCTCGAGGCAGCGGCCGGCCGCTCTTACCTCACCGAGGAAGAGGGGGCGCTGCGGGTCAAGGAGCTACGAGAGGCGCTCGACGACACGCTCAAGGACGGGTCAGAGCTAGACATCCGGCTCGCGGAGAACTCGTTCGAGCAGGCCAAGCTCGACCTCAAAGACATCCGGGCCGAGGCGAAACGAGCCCGCCAGGACTACAAGACGGCCGCCCAAGCCGGCGGCGCAGACCAGATGCCGGAGGTGGTTGCCGCACGGAAGGCGCGCGCGGACGCCCGGCAGGCCGAGACGGACGCCGAGCGCGACCTCAACCGCGCCGTCCAGGACTCCACCGACGCGATGGGCTCCCAAGGCGCCGCCGCGGACAAGCTCGCCGAAGAGATGGGCAAACTGCCGCCCGCCGCGCAGGCGTTCGTCCACAAGATCGTCGCGCTCAAGCCGAAGATGGACGAGCTGCGCGCCACCGCCGCCTCAGGCCTGTTCCCCGGCGTGTCGGACGGTCTCGACGGCCTCCTCGGCAACTTCGGTGTCGCGAAGACGCTCATCGGCGAGACCGCTACCGCGATGGGCGACCTCGCCCGCCGCACCGGCAAGAAACTCGGCTCCAAAGAGTGGGGGCGCGACCTACTCACCATCGGCCGCCAAAACACCCGGACGCTCAACCAGATGGGTTCGGCCGGCCTCAACGTCGCCGACACCTTCCGGCACCTGCTCGTAGCCGCCCGCCCGTTCATCAACTGGATGGGCAAAGGCGTCAAGAACCTCACCGCCTGGACCCGCGACTCCGCGAAAGCCGGCCGCGAGAACGGCAAGCTCGCCGCCTACTTCGACCGCGTCAAAGAGACCATGCAAGCCATCGGCCCGATCATCAAGGGGGTCGGCGGCGGGTTCTTGAACCTGTCGAAGGCCGCCCGGCCGTTGGGCATGGACATCCTCCGCGCGCTCGGCGGCGCCGCAGAGGGCTGGCGGAAGTGGACCGGCTCCGTGGAGGGACAGAACGGCCTCCGCAAATACTTCGCCGACGCCAAGCCCGCCATCTTCGAGATGGGCAGGTTGCTCCGCGATGTGACGAAGGCGTTCTTCGAGCTCGGCAACCAGCCCGGCGCCGCGCCGCTCATCAAGCAGATCCGCACAGAGCTGCTCCCGGCGTTGACCGACACCGTCGGGACGCTCACCAAGAACTTCGGGCCAGCGTTTATCGCAGCGATCACCGCCGGAGTAAACCTGCTCCAGTCGCTCTCCCACGAGTCCGGGCCGTTGGTGCTCGTCGCGAAGGCCCTTGGGGGCGTCGCTGAGGGTCTGCGTTGGACGATCGAGAACGTCCCCGGCCTCAAGCAGATCGTGGCCGGCCTCCTTGTCCTCAAGGGGATCTCGTTCGCGGCCAGCATCCTCGGCGTCGCGAAGTTCGCACGGACCGTCGTTAGCGCCGCGGCGGCACACCGGATGCTCGCTGCCGGGCAGGGCCTCGTAGCCGCAGCGACCAAGCGTGGCATCGCCGCGACCGTCGCGGCGAAGGTCGCGATGCTCGCCTCGGCTGCCGCCGCGAAAACGTGGGCCATCGCGCAGCGCGTCCTCAATCTCGCGCTCACGATGAACCCGATCGGGCTCGTCGTCACGGCCATCGGCGCTCTCGGCTTCGCGCTCTACACGGCCTGGACAAAGTCCGAGACGTTTCGCAAGATCGTCACCGGCGCCTTCGACGCGGTCGTGGATGCCGGCAAATGGATGGCCGACAAGTACCTCGGCTACGTGACGATGATCCTCGGCGGGTTCTCTAGCCTCGCTACGGGCGCGTCGGCACTTCCCGGCATCGGCGGGAAGTTCAAGGGCGTCGCGAACGCCATCGACGACG
>CAYYRT010000416.1:0-4177 GCA_964474055.1 uncultured Acidimicrobiaceae bacterium
AGACCTCTTCTCCGCCGACTCTTGTCGGGACGGGGGCTGTGGTTGGGAGTGACGAGCCGCCAGGCAAGAAGCCGTCCCCACAAACTGCCAAGGATCCCAACCCAGGCGACCCCCATGAGGAGATATCCGATCGCCTGCCACCACTGTCCGTTGCCAGCCGCTACCACCGCCATCTGCGGGGCTATGGGCGGAATCAGGGGGGCGAGAATCGCCAGCGAGTTGGTATGGAGGGCAGTCTCGAGACCGAAGGAGTCGACCCGGGCGGAGACCGTCTGGTATGAGGCGAAGCTAAAGAGACCAATGCCGACGACGAGGAAAACCGCTAGATCACGCCCCCGGCGACTATGGAGAATCGCCGAGATGGCTGCCGTGAAGAGTTGGGCGGCTACGGCCAGCAAAGCCAGATAGATGACGGCGGCCAGTAGCCCGAAAACCGCTACGAAGGGACCTCGCACGACCAGGTTGCCGATGATCACCATCACCGGCACCACCACGCTTGGACCCACCAGAGAGGCTGCCGCAAGTCCGGCGAGAAGATTTCTGCGGGGAATGGCGAACACGCCCATCTGGGCAGGGTCGAGACCTTCGTCGAGCGGAAAGATCACGACCGGGAGCGTCACCCATGCAACGAAGAAGAGCAGTGACGTCCACAGGCTGAACTCGTCAGCGGCAGCAGAGGGCAGGGAGGCGTGCAACTGAACGAAGCGCCCGGACAGGTACCAGCCCAGCCACAGCATCAAACCGAGGACAAGAGGAAATCCGATCTGCCGTTGTCGATCTGTGCGAAGACCGTTCCAGGTCAGACGGGTCTTGAGCCAGACGAGCCGTCCAACCATGCCAATCCTTCGTTTGTCAATTCGCCCCCGACCGCCAGGATGAACGCGTCCTCCACCGACTCGACTCCCATGCGGACGCAGAGTTCCCGGGGGGTGGCCTCGATCACCATACGACCCCTCTGCATGATTCCGATGCGGGTGCAGAGACGTTCCACCAGATACATCTCGTGAGATGAGAACACGATCGTCGCCCCCTGCGATGCGTAACGCCGAAGGAGATTTTGGATCAACCGGGCGGACACCGGATCCACTCCCTCGAACGGTTCGTCAAGAAACAGGACCGGGGGGCTGTGGATGATCGCTGCCGCCAGAGCCACCTTCTTGCGCATGCCTCGCGAATAGTCACCGACGAGTTTGCCGGCAGCTTCGTCCAGATCGAGCATGGCCAACAACTCATCTCGCCGGGAGGAAGCCTCACGTCGGTCGAGTCCATGCATGGCCGCCGTGAAATCCAACAACTCGGCCCCGGTAAGGCGCTCGTAAAGGTTGAACTCTTCGGGCAGGACCCCGATTCTCTTCTTGACCTCGAGAGGCTGGCGCCAGGTGTCGAAATCCCCGATTCCCGCGGTGCCCTCATTGGGTCGGAGCAGCCCGACGATCATCTTGATGGTGGTGGTCTTGCCGGCACCGTTCTGGCCCAGGAGCCCGTAGAACTCACCGGGCCGGATCGCCAGATCGATGCCATCGACCGCGACCTCCTTGCCGAACTTGCGGGTGAGCCCCCGGGCCCAAACGGCTGGTGGGGGAGACTGGCCATTGTTGTGGACGGCGTCGGCCAGGGGTGAGGTGATCAGATTCACAAGGGAGTATCGGCCATGAACGGGAGAAGTGAACCCTACCGGCTCCCGAGGTTGCTCCGAACACGGGTGTCACCCCGGTGCCGTACCCTGTGGTCTCCCAGATGTACCAGGCTCTTTATCGCAAGTATCGCCCGCAGTCCTTCGAGGACATCGTCGGTCAGAGCCATGTGACCACCACCCTGGCCCGGGAGGTGGCCGAAGGCCGCGTAGCCCACGCTTACCTGTTCGCCGGTCCCCGTGGAACCGGCAAGACCACGACAGCCCGCGTTCTCGCCAAGGCCCTCAACTGTGAGAACCGGGCTCCCGACGGTTCCCCCGACAACACCTGTGCTTCCTGTGAGGCCATAACGGTGGGCAATTCCTTCGATGTCCAGGAACTCGATGCCGCTTCCCACAACTCGGTGGAGGACATTCGCGAGATGCGGCTATCGGTAACGACCGTTGCCACCAGCGCTACTTCCCGCCGTATCTACATCCTCGACGAGGCCCACATGTTGTCGAAGGCTGCCGGGAACGCCCTCCTCAAAACCCTGGAGGAGCCACCCGAACACGTCCATTTTGTTTTGGCCACCACCGAGCCTTACAAGCTCGCCGACACCATCCGCAGTCGCACCCAGCGGTTCGATTTCCATCCGGTTGGAGTCGAGGCGCTGGCCGGGCACCTGGCCCGTATCGCCGACGCCGAGGGCTACAAGGTCGATCCGGCCGGACTAGTTGGGGTGGCCCGCCATGCCGGGGGTTCGGTACGGGATGCACTGTCGCTGCTGGAACAGGTGGCGGCGTTGGGAGCGGGGAAGGTGGACCAGGCCGGGGTCCAACGGGCCCTGGGGATGGCCGATGCCGACACCTACACGAGAGTGGTCGATGCGATCGCCAATAGCGATGCCCGGGGAGCACTTGAGTTGGTGGCCGAGTTGGCCGCCCAGGGAATCGACCTCCGTCGTTTTGTAGGTGAGTCGATCGGGTTTCTGCGCGGAGTCTTCCTCGCCCACTACACCCCCAACGTGGCGGAGATCGCTGACGAGCCGGCCGAGGTCATCGAAAGCTGGAAGAAAGCCAGCACGCGGATCGGCTCAGCCGACGTATTGCGAGCGGTGGACGTTCTTGGGGAAGCGCTGGTCAAGCTTCGGGAGGGGAGGGAGGAGCGGCTGATGGTCGAGCTCGCCATGATCCGACTCACCCGCCCGGAGATCTCGGGTGACCCGGAGGCTCTGCTGGCCCGGGTCGAGCGACTCGAGCGGCGAGGAGCGGAAGCCCCCAGGGTGGCGCCGCCGCAGCCACCGGCCGCGGTGGTCCAGTCGGTGCCCCAAGACGTGGCGGAGATTCCGGAGCCCATCAAGACTGTGGTTGGCAATGGTCCCACTCTGGATCAGGTCAACGAGATGTGGCCCGCCCTGTTTGGCGGCTTGCGGCAGTTGTTGGGTGCCCGCCGCTGGGCTTACTTCCGTGAGGTCACCCCGGCCGCCGTGGAAGGCAACCTGCTGGTCCTCCAGGTCGGTGAGGACTTTCTGTTGGAGGGACTGCAAAAGGACCTGGTGGTTGGCCCGCTGGTGGCCACCCAGGCCTCCGATCTGCTCGGGCACCCGATCGAGGTCGAGTTCCGGAAGTCGTCGGTTTCGGCGCCCGCCGAGGCCGAGTCGCTTGACTCGATCGAACTGGACAAAGACCGTTTGTTCGACGCCCCCATGGAGACCACCGATCCCACCGCTCTATTGCAGCGGGAGCTCGGGGCAACCCTGATCGAAGAGATAACCACTGGAGAGGACTGAGCCCGGTTGAACTTCGAAGGGCCTTTGCAGCGTCTCATCGACGAACTTGCCCGCCTCCCGGGGGTGGGAAAAAAGAGTGCGCAACGCATGGCGTTCCATCTTCTCTCGGTCGAACCCGAGGATGCCCTCCGTCTGGCCCAGGCGGTCACCGACATGCGCGAGCAACTACGGACCTGTTCCCGCTGTTTCAACGTGACCAGCGCCGAGGAGTGCTCGATCTGTCGTGACCCTCGGCGGGAGAGCGGGGTCATCTGTGTCGTGGAACGGGCCCAGGACATCGCCGTGGTCGAGAGGTCGCAGGAGTTCCGAGGCCGCTATCACGTTCTCGGTGGGTCGCTTTCACCGATCGGCGGAGTGGGACCGAGCCAACTGCATATAGCCGAGTTGGCGACGAGAGTCGCGGCCGAGGAGATCAAAGAACTGATTCTGGCGACCAACCCCACTGTGGAGGGCGATGTGACCGCCATGTACCTGGCCCGCGAGTTGAAACCGCTGGGGGTCAAGGTGACCAGACTCGCAATGGGTCGGCCTGTCGGCGGCGACCTGGACTACGCCGACGAAATCACCCTGGGCCGCGCCCTCCTCGGTCGCCAGGAGATGTAAAACCCTCCCTTCTTGCGTAGAAACGCCGCCAGAAATGGCGGCGTTTCTACGCAAGATGGGAAGGGGGTAGGCGGCGGTCTAGGTGTCCGTTAAAGCGGGCACGATGAGCAGGAAAGGCTATGGGGAGCTGGTCGAGTTGGCGCGGAGTCGTTTCGGGGTTGCCACCGAC
>CAYYRT010000417.1:0-3603 GCA_964474055.1 uncultured Acidimicrobiaceae bacterium
GTTCAACTGAACTAGCGCTGTATAGAGCGAGACTAAGGTCGATCGCGGCCTGCGAGTCGAGAGAATCTATGGATCCGTCAACGTCAACATCATACCGAACGTCATAACCGGACGACCATGCGTCAATGTTATCTCGATCCGTCTGGTCACAGTCCCCATCCGAATCCGTATCCCCCCTCGGCAACCCAAACGGGACGCCGTACGCCGAGTACTTGACCCACTCGACCATCTCGCCCGAGTCCTCGACGATCGCGGAGACGTCCGCCCGCCAGTTCTGGCAGTAGTAGATCCGCTCCTCCATCGTGCCGTCGGCGGCGGCCGTCCAGTCGTCATTGTCGCCGTCCCGGTCACGCAGAATGACGAGGTCGATGTAGCTCGACCCGCCGCGCCCGTCCGCCCCCGCCTGATGCGGGATGAACTCCTCCTTCGGGTCGGTGTCGTCCTCCCGGAAGGTCCCGATCCAGCGCCAGCGCTCATCGTACATCCGGTAGAACCACTTGTCGTCGCCGTCGACGTCGTCATCGTCATCCGTGTCCTCGTGGACGGCGGTGAGGTGGCCAAGCCCGTTGTAGCGGTATTCCGCGATGAGGCTCTGATCCGACTCGTCCAGGATCTTTCGGAGGCGACCGAATCCGTCATAGACGTACTCATAGTCTTCGCCGTCGTCGGTCAGGTTCCCGACCGCGTCGTAGGTCAGATTGAAGTCGTCGCTCGAGTCGTCGTCGATGTCGCGGGCCTCGAGCTCGTTCACCTCGTTGTGCGTTCGGACCTCGTCGAGCTCGTCGGGGTCCGTGAAGTTGCCGTCGCCGTCGAGGTCGAGCTTGTTGCGGCTCCAGTTGCCACGAACGAGACTCTGAAACAGGACACTAGACGGTCTCAATCAGAGGATTATCCGAAGTACGGTTATCCGCCAAAGCCACAACAAGACTCCTCTTTTGCGCGAAAGAGCTCACCTCCTCGCTACGGCACCACCGCATACCCTCTCCGGATCCAAGGGTTCTGGCGATTTTATGCGTGGTGGCAAACACAAGCCCTGATACAACTTGAAACCAAACGCTTCCGTGCGGTTCGGAGATCAAGAACCGTGCCCCTGATTCAAGCCAGGCGACCTCCACAAGCCAGCGCTTGAATACGTCGCGGTATAGTCGGTTTTTTTCCGCGGAAAGATGCTTGGAAACGCTGATGCCCCTGGCAAAGAGAGGATGTGCAAGGCCCCGCCGGATCTTCACACCGAAGAAGATGCATCTCGCCACGCCGCCATTTGGAGCAACAGTAACACAGAGTTCTTGCGCGCATGACCCGCCGGTAAGAGCGGCTAGGTCGAGATCGACCATGCTCACGCACTTGTCCAGTGAACTGCTTGACACGAGAATCTCCCCCCCCGTCACTAGAAGGATAGTCGAGGCCCCCCTCTCTAGGCGGAAGCGTAACTCGTGCGGTGCCATGATATCGTGTCCGGTTACCGTCTTCACCCCTGGACTCAAGTCGGGCCGGTAGCATAACAACCGCGTTCGGCGGGTTATTGAGAAGGAGCGATATCCATCACCGCTATTCGCATCTCCTTCCCACTTTGTGATGGCGGAGTCCCTCATTCTGTATGTGCTCTCTTTACGACTGAACATAACCGGCTGCTGGCGCGAGGGGTTATGCCTCGCGCCGAAAGAGCCCCATTATTCCAAAGTCCTGTTAGTACTGAAACTGCATGTGCGCTGGAGCCTCAGTATAGCTGGTAGTCGAAGTGTCGCCGGGAGTTTGCGTGAGGACAAAGGGTATGGGTGCGGGAGCTGGAATCGGTCCAGGCTTCAGGAATCCTCCTGCTGCCCTTGCTCCCGCGACAATGATTGGTCCGGCTCCCGGCACCGTCAGTACGACTATTCCGATGCCGACGAATACGACGCCGCCAATTACTACTTTCTTCCAGTTGCGTTGCCACCAGTTTGGGCAGTAACAGGTGAACCCTTTGACTCTACATTCGTACTTGCAGTAAATGCTGGCGCAGAGCATGTATTTCGTGGTCATGCCAGGTTCTGAAAATGGTCCGAACCAACCACATCCTCCTGTGCCTTTCCATTTGTCTAGGGGGGGGTGTACATCTTGAATACAGAAAGCCCAAATGGGTCGTCGTATATTATCGGGTTGCAGTGGAATCCCAGGTACAGGTGCAATCCTGTCTCGTATCCAAGGGGGTCACGCGATCCCCATATGCCTAGAGGGGCAAAGAACGACCGGTTTCGCAACGACGTTGTGCCGGTCTCGGACCAAATGGCACCGGCCGACACGCGCCAGCTCTGAAGCGAGCTGACTGCTTCGTCTCCAAGGGCCGCGTCTGTCGCCAATGATGAGTCGCCAGCATCAATCGACCCATCCAAATTCACATCCAATCTGACGTCGTAGGCACCCATCCACGCGATGATCGCAGATCTGTCTTGAGCGTCGGAGTCGCCATCCGAATCCGTGTCCCCCCTCGGCAACCCAAACGGCACGCCATACGCCGAGTACTTCACCCACTCGACCATCTCTCCGGTGTCCTCGACGATCGCCGAGACGTCCGCCCGCCAGTTCTGGCAGTAGTAGATCCGCTCCTCCATCGTCCCGTCGGCGGCCGTGGTCCAGGCGGCGTTGTTGCCGTCGCGGTCGCGCGAGATGACGAGGTCGATGTAGCTCGACCCGCCGCGCCCGTCCGCCCCCGCCTGATGCGGGATGAACTCCTCCTTCGGGTCGGAGTCATCTTCCCGGAACGTCCCGATCCAGCGCCACCGCTCGTCGTACATGCGGTAGAACCACTTGTCGTCGCCGTCGACGTCGTCATCGTCGTCCGTGTCCTCGTGGACGGCGGTGAGGTGCCCGAGGCCGTTGTAGCGGTACTCGGCGATGAGGCTCTGATCCGATTCGGCGAGGATCTTCCGGAGGCGACCGAAGCCGTCATAGACGTATTCGTAGTCCTCGCCATCGTCCGTCAGGTTCCCGACGGTGTCGTAGGTCAGATTGAAGTCGTCGCTCGAGTCGTCGTCGATGTCGCGGGCCTCGAGTTCGTTCACCTCGTTGTGCGTCCGGACCTCGTCGAGCTCGTCGGGGTCCGTGAAGTTCCCGTCGCCGTCGAGGTCGAGCTTGTTGCGGTTCCAGTTGCCGACGTGGTCGAGGGTCCACTGCTGGTCGCGGGTGCGACTCGTGATCGAGCCGGAGATCAGCGTACCCTCGTCTGCGCGGGTCACCCGGTCGATGTCGTCGATCGTGTACTTGACGTCGAAGCCCTCGTGGACGTTGTCCTCGATGCTCGTGACGTTGCCATTGTCGTCCCAGGCGATCGAGGTCGAGTAGAAGTCTCGGTCCGTCGCGAGGTCCTTCGTCCAGATGCACGCCGTGATCCGGTTGTGGTCGTCCATCCGGGTGCTGTAGGTGCTGGAGCTGGTGTAGAGCCGGTAGAACGCGTCCGGCTCGTCGTAGATCGTTCCCACGACCGTGCCCGTTCCCAGGTATTCGTACTTCGCGAGGGACACGGCTCCGTCCTTGACCTCCGTCACGCGGCTCGCATCGTCGTCGAGCGAGCTCGAGGACGAGTAAGTGTACGTGATCACGTTCCCCGAGGGGAAGGTGGCCTGGGTC
>CAYYRT010000418.1:0-3151 GCA_964474055.1 uncultured Acidimicrobiaceae bacterium
TTGAACCCGATGAGCATCCCGCTGCGGCTCCGTTCAAGGAGGCCCTCGTTGCGGACGGCATCCCATTCACGTCGTTCATGGTGGAGGACGTCCACGCCGAGCACGAGCGACTCATAGCCCTGGGTGTCCGCTTCACGCAGCGGCCCGTCACCATGGGCCCCGTAACGATAGCCGTGCTCGACGACACCTGCGGCAACCTCATCCAGATCGCCTGCAAGGCATAGTTGAAGCTGCCTCAGAGCCGCTGTTTGGCGTTCTAACGGACTCGGAATTCTGCTGGCGCGGACCACTTGGTAGCAAGTCCAAGACAACGAGCGCAACTTACCCGCACGTCTACCGGCGTGGAAAAGAGCGCCGTCGAGCGCCGTCGAGCGCTGTCTACTGAGCTGCTCTGCTCTGAGACCAACCCACCTCGGCTACCCGCGCAGCAGTCTCCTGGTATACCGCTCCCCCCCGAGCGCTGCACTCGCCCCCTCCCCGTGGGCCGGCTCCGTTCGTGCGCTATGCCGCGTACCAGAGCGCTGCGAAGAAGTGGCACGTGGAACCGCCAAGTACGAACACGTGCCACACGAAGTGACCGTATCGAAGCTTAGGTGCCGCATAGAAGGCCGCGCCCACGGTGTAGGCTAGGCCTCCGAGGACAAGCCAAACGATTCCCGCGACGTCCATCGTCGACCAGAGCGGACGAATCGCGATCAGCACGAGCCACCCCATGATGAGGTATGCCGCGAGGGATACGCGTGGGTAGCCGACCCCCGCGATCAGTTTCGCGCTGATGCCAACGAACGCCACACCCCATACGAGACCGAAAAGCGTCCAACCCCACGGCCCGCCCAGAACGCCGAGCGTAAAGGGCGTGTACGTGCCGGCGATTAGCACATAGATCGCTGCATGATCGAGTCGCCGAAGATGCCCTCTCAGGTGCGGGTCCCGCGTCAGGTGATACGTCGTCGACGCGAGGTACAGCAGGACAAGGCTTCCCCCGAAGACGCTACCCCCAACGACGTCGGCAGCACCGCCGCGGGCTGCAGCTCCCAAGATCAGCAAGGGCACTGCGGCGATGGCACACAGTAGCCCCACAGCGTGGCTAACGCCGTTCGCGAGCTCCTCGCCGGACGTACTGAACAATGTGCTCCGCACCGTAGATGGGGATGAGCGGTTAACGACTCTGGAATTCTGCTGGTGCGGGCCTTCAGGTAGCAAGTCCAACACCTCAAGCACAACCCGCCGGTACACCGGGTGCTTGAGCGAGCCCCGGCGAGGTCCGTCTACTCACCTTACACGGGTCTTGGGACCAACCCACGCAGGCTACCCGCGTAGCATCAACTCCCTGTTATACGGTCGGCTACTCAGTGAACATGTCCTGAAGTGCTGCGAGTGCCTTCGTAAGCGTGACAGGCGTGATACGACCCAAGTGCTTTACGAGCCGACGACGGTCAACAGTGCTGAGCTGATCGAGGACGACAAACCCGTCCTTCTTCTCAAAGCGGCAAGCGATACGGAACGGGTAGGGGTGACCGCCCGTCGTCATCGGCGCGACGATGAATGTACTCAGATGGTTGTTCAGCTCGTCGGGTGACACGATCACACAGGGCCGTGTCTTCTTGATCTCCCGGCCCGTTGTTGGATCGAGCGACACGAGGAAGACGTCGCCCCGACTCGGTGGGTCCGCTACCACACCCACTCGGTCTCATCGAAGTCAGAAGAGGTTGGCTCGTCGAGCAGCTCGCCCTCGCCCCGGGCACGGATTTGGGCCGCCGCCTCCGACCATCCGGCTCGCGGCGAGTCGATGCCACGAATAATGATTCCGGACTCGACCAAGCGAAGCTCCACCTCGTCCTCAAGGCCGGCTTGCTGCAACAGGGGCTTGGGGATTCGGACGCCTCGCGAGTTACCGATGCGGACGAGCTTGGTCTTCATAGGGCACTCACCAGATTGAGCAATGTAAGCACATTGTACCTACATCACCGACGGGAGGCAACCCTCCAGTGATGAGCCGTATAACGGACCGGAATTCTGCTGACGCGGCCTGTAAGTACTCAAGCCTGAGGTCACCGAGCCTACCCGCCACGGTTACCCGCGCAGCAGCAGTTCCTTGTTAGAAAGCGAGGGTAGTATTACACTTGGCATTAAGCATAAATAGCCAACGATGCTGTCGAGGAGCCCGAGCGCTTGATTGTCTCGTTCAAGGATCGCGGCACCGAAGACATCTATGACGGAACGGACTCCAAGCCGGCACGGAGGACTCTACCAAGAGAGCTCCATCGGAGGGTGGGACGCGTGCTGGATCAGCTGGACGCGGCTGTGTCGTTGAAGTCGCTCTCCCTTCCAGGCCTCAGACTCGAGAAGCTGAAAGGAGATCGAAAGGGTCAGCACTCGGTTCGCGTCAACGATCAGTACCGGGTCTGCTTTCGATGGACGGACGCGGGCGTAGAGGACGTCGAGCTCGTCGACTACCACTGACGCCTTCAGAGAAAGGACGATAGACGATGCGCCTACCCAAGAACCGGCGACCGACAGCGCCCGGAGAGGTTTTCCTCGAGGATTTCTTGACCCCCCTCGGCATCACGCAGAAAGACGCGGCCGAGCGGCTGCGGATGTCGTACCCGCGGATGAACGAGATCGTAAAGGGGAAGCGGGCCGTGACCCCGGACACAGCTCTGCGATTCGCGAGATTCACGGGAACCGAGCCGGAGTTCTGGCTGAACCTGCAGCAGGCGGTCGACCTTTGGGACGCCCTGCACTCGGAGCAAGCGCAGGAGCTGGAGAGCATCCAGCCCGCTGAGGTCGCGTAGCTCCCGCAAGTCGGCGGCTCTCGCGTTCTAACGGACTCGGAATTCTGCTGACGCGGCCTGTAAGTACTCAAGCCTGGGGTCACCGGGCCTACCGATCACCGAGTCCAACCGGTGCTGAAGCGAGCGAAGTCGAGCGCTGATTGTGAGCCTAAGGGGGTCGGAGACCTGCCTTCCAGGCAGCCCGCGCAGCAGCAGTTCCCTGTCATACAGCAGCTCCCCCGCGCTTCTTCGAACGCGGCCGGGAGCGTCGGCCCGGCCTTAGTGAAGGCGAGACTACGACGTCCACTTCGCGACCGAGCAGGTGGAGAAGCGCCAGCATCTGGCCGACCGACTTCGTGTGGTTAGTCGGGTCCAGG
>CAYYRT010000419.1:0-6734 GCA_964474055.1 uncultured Acidimicrobiaceae bacterium
TCCTGCGCACGACGCGCGAGCACCCGTCCATGTTCGCCATGGTCGGGACGATCGATCTGAGCGCCGAATCCTGTCTTCGTTACGGAATCGGTGTGGACGTGGTCTGGGGGGATGACGAAGTGGGGTCGATCGTCGTCAGCCAAGGATCCTCCTCAGATGTATCCGACTCCGGGGCAATCTAGTAACGTCCGAAGGCATGTCCTATAACGTTCAGAGGTTTCCGAACCGGCCCCGCCACAGTTGTCCTACGCGACTATGCTGAGGAGCTCGCCCGCGCGCCAAACACGGCACCGGGGCTAGAGGGCCGGTTACTGCGGAGGCCGCCGCAGGCGGCCGGAGCCGGAAACCGCATTGTTATATGTCGTCCCCATCGACTAGGTGCCGATACGATTCTCGTATCGGCGTGCTCGACCTCGAGCGACATTGCTAGACCTCTTGCGAGGCGAGCTTTCGCATGCCAACGCGCGCCTTCTCCTCGACCTCCCGTTCTAAGGCGATATACGTGCGCTCGACCAGACTGTCTGCTGCGAGTCCGCGCTCAATCACAGTCAACAAGTGGATCAACTCGCCGATGCGACCCCATTCGGCGCCTGAGATCGCGGCCTGCTCCGCGGAACTACCCGCCCTCTGGAGCCAATCGATATCACCGTCGAAGCGCTCGTAGATCTGCAACTTCTTGAGGGTGATCACTCGTGCCTCCGCGCCCCTGCGGCTCGGGCGTCTGTTGACCGGCCGCCGCCGCTCATCGGCGAGCCGCTGACTTTGTCGTAGCACCTTAGCCCAAGACTCGGGCTTGCTACCGTTCCGCCCTCGGGATGACATATAACGTTCAGAGGTTTCCGGCGCGGCGCGTCCAAGACATCGACGAGCCGTGCACTGCTCGACTTTGCCCATTTCCTGACCCGACTCGCAAGGTATAGGCGCCGTGCTTCAGTGGAGCGAACGGAGCGAAGCGCAGTGAGCGGAACCGGAAACCGCATTGTTATGTGTCGTCGCCACCGCACCAGCGCGACTGACCAGAGTTAGAGTGTTCGCCCCGCGATCTCCTCGGCGCACTCCTCCGGGCTGCGAGCGTCCGTCCTGACGGAGATCGTATTGGGTCGATCAAGTGCGACGAAGTTCCACGCCGCAATGTACTCCTCAAGGCCCTCGACACTCCGGAGCTTTCGCATCTCCTGCCTAGAGGGCTCGGTTACCCGACGTCTCAACTCCTCCAGACTGCATTCAAGAAAGACGGGAACAAACTGGCCGTCCCGAGAAGTCACCTCGTGCTCCAAAGCTGCGACCGTCGAGTCATCGTGGGGCGAGGAGTAGCAGTTCGTGAACACGACGGTTGCGTCCCCGTGCTCAGCCCTCGTCGCGACGGCGGCCCTGCGGAGTCGATGGGTGAGTTCCCAGAATTCGGGCGTACCGAAGTCGAAAAGAGACTTCGCGACGTCCAGGGTGAGGTGGTTATGGAAGTTGAGTACTCCGTACGCCGCGTGCAGGACGCGCGCGATCGTGTACTTACCCGACGCCGGAGGCCCATGCAGAAAGATCAGCTTCAAGGCGCTCCCTTGTCGTATCCTACGGAGGACCAGCCCAATTACGCTTCAGCGATGACACATAACGTTCAGAGGTTTCCGAACCGGCCCGGGCACTTTGTCTTACGCGACTATACTGAGGAGCTCTGCACCATGCCACGTGGGGCAAGTAAGTCTTGGGGCCGGTTACTGCGGAGGCCGCCGCAGGCGGCCGGAGCCGGAAACCGCATGTTAAGTGATGGCGCATCCTCAACGCCCTCAACGCCCGCCTCATACAGCCTGCGGCCACCCTACGACCCTGAGAGACGACGCCGGCTTACAGGGCCCTCGGTCACCGAAGCACGAGTTGCACCTGCTCATTGTCAAAGATGATGTCCCTAATGATGTCAAATAACGTCTCGCCTTCACCCGCCTCGGCCCGGGCCAGTTGGGATCTGACATCGGCAATGTTGGAGGGATGGCACGTGCCGAGGCACTCACTCAGCCAAACCGCATACGCGGCATGTCCCAGGCGCAGAGCGCAATTCTCAGCCCCGATGAGCTCGAGCCTGTAATGCTCTTCGTGGGGCCAGGAAAGGTAGTCGTTGAGAGCATCCAGGTTTCCGTTCCATCGTCCGCCGACCTGCTCAATGAACCCAACGTTGGTCACGGTCACAAAATCGGCAAAAGACTGCACGCTTCTCCCGTCGATCGTGAATGTCCTCATTCGAGATTCCTGGCCCGACGGCGGACAGCGTCATCCATCCGGCTCCGCGCTGTCACTTAACGTTCAGAGGTTTCCGACGCGGCGCCATCGGTAATCCGAAGGCCCACAAGCCGAGCCGCGCACAGCGGCGAAGGTAGTTCGGCCAAGCGCCGTGCACTCCGGAGCACGCGAAGCGTGCGGAGGCGGAAACCGCATTGTTATCTGACGACGCCTCCTGGGATGCCGACAAGTCAACCGCGGCGTTTCACCCAACCACTCCTCATTACTTGGCTCAGACGCTCTTGGTGTACTTGCAGGAGGGATAGTTCGCACAACCCAAGAACCGCGAACCAGGCTGTGGTCCGCTCCTCTGCGTGCGGGGCTGCAGTTCTCCACCGCACTTAGGACACGTCGTGTCGCTTGAGTAGCGGGCCCGTACGGACTCAGCGTGCGCACGGCCGGCAAGCCACCCGTGCCCCGCGCGTGACTGCAGCGACCTGACGATACGATCGACAGCGGCGTCATCGAGAACAATGTCTTGGGAGCTGGCGATCCAAGGCCAGTATGATTGGCAGAGAACTCCCTCGGGGATCGGGGTCTTGAATTCGAACGAGCCACGAAAGACGACAATGCCGTGCAGTACACGCGAATCGACGCCAAGAAAGGCCTCAAGGGCCTTCATGTGGCCGTAGTTCTGCCGAAGCGGGTTCTGAAACCTGAACTTCCTGCCGAAGTGAACGGCTGTCCAATGCGCGGCGTCGGCGTCGGCGAAGATCCAGCCCGACCGATCCTTCAGTTCAATGACGAAGATGCCAAACTTCGACACAACGAGGTGGTCAATCTCCGTTGTGCCGCGCGAGCCCGGTATGATGATCCTTCGAAAATGATGGTAATCCCAACCGCGAGGCCGAAGGGGGCCGTCACGAATAGACATCCAGAGTCGATCGAAGAGACCCATCCCAGGAGACCCATGCCAGAGCTGGCGTGACTCTATCCACTAAACTCGATTCTACAGGCACACCCGCGTACGCGTTGTCAGATAACGTTCCGAGGTTGCCGACGCGGCGCCAGCACGAATGTCTAGCGGCCAACTACCGCCCAACCTCCCCCTACTCGTTCTTATGCTCGCACGGCTTAGGCGCCGTGTACCCCGGAGCGCGCGCGCAGCGCGCGGAGGCGCCAACCTTCCTTGTTATACGCAGGAGCGTTTCGTCACGACCGCGCACCTGTCCCGCTGGGCCACAACCCGTGCGAAAATACATGCACCGCACGCCTGTTCCTTTTGGGTAATAGCGCCACGCGACATGTGCTGTGCTCGGCAAGTCCAGGTACGTTCTGGACGACCCAGGAATCGACGTACCAGGCTGCCTTATGCTTCTTGCCCAGGCGCTCCTCGATCAGGAAGCAATTTGCCATCGCCCAACTGGAAGCCCGCAAGACGTGAAACGTGGTGGATGATGCCGGGTGCTTCTCGACGTAGGGGAAGCTCTGTCCTTTGACAACAACGACATAGGTCTTTCTCACCTGGTCAGCTGCGGTCTTCAGTCGCTCAAGGTCGGTCAGGACATTCTTGAATTGGCTGCCGCCGCCATCAAGCAATGACACGGTCAATAGCGAGTCGTTCCAGGCGTAAATGTGTCTTACGGCGGGCAAGCCGGCGTCCGCCACTTTGGACACGGCCTCGAACATCTGCATCATGAGCCGAGATCCTTGGCTGTCTTCAGACAGGTCCTTGATGCCAACCATGTCGAAATGGGCCACTACGCAGTCCTGCCACTGTTCACTCATGAGCTCGGTCACCTGTCTGGATGCCAATTGTCCGGCGCTCTTGCGTATAACGTTCAGAGAGTGCCGACGCGGCGCCACTGTTTCCCCGCAGGACCACCAGCCGAGCCGCGCACAGCGGCGAAGGTTCATGGCCAGGCGCCGTGTCCCCCGGAGCGCACGAAGTGCGCGGAGGCGGCACTCGCATTGTTATGTGCCGTCACTTGCACGCAAGGTTCCTTGGCACCTGCCTACGGCGCCGTCTCCACGGCGGACTTATGAAGCTCGTTGATGAACGCCTCGTCTCGCTTTGAGTGCCTGCCGATCTGATAGCAGGCCACGAATCTCGAAGTCGTTGCTGCGACCACACCGTCGTCGTGGACCACGGGAGCCAAGATCTGCAGATACGAAAGCACGGCTGGAACACTAGGGGGGCGAAGGAGCAGCGTCATGAACGCGTCAGCGCCTACGTGGCTCTCGACGCTCCGCCAGAGGTTCTCAACCTCATTTATCGCCCGCTTCGGTAGCTCCGCAGGCGCTCCTATCAAGAAGAACCGACGTCCACTTGGGTCTTCGGGATCGGCCTGCCAGTAGGACTCCGGCGGTATCACGTTCTTCACATTGAACAATGCTACCCCCGCGTCCACGCCCGCTTGGACCACTTGGTCTGACGCCTTGTCCAGATTCTGTGCCAATGACTCCGGATTTGCAGACATCGGCACCTTACAGGCTATGCCCCAGCGGCGCCCTTGGAACTCCACTACGACGTCCGGGTTGCCGTCCGATCCATGAACCGGATGCTCGAGCTCGACCGAGTCCGAGAAGCGCATGGCTAACAGGGCCGTGAAGAGCTCGAATAGCTTCCGCGCGGCTTGGTCGGTCTCGCGGCCGCGGCCAGCCTGCCGAGGGTCCCCCTCGTTGAGCAGTTCGAGATGAGGCAGTAGCGTCCCGAACGACGGATGTTCCCGCACCTTCACAATCCGGGCCGCCAGTTCTGCGAGAGTAGCCGCATCCAGATACTGACGGTACGTGGCCGCTGAACTGAGGCCCCCACCTGCTTTGTAGCTCAAGATCTCGGACGGAGCCAAGGACATTCGCTCAGCATCCGAGCCAGGCTTGATCGACACTCCGAACTCGCTGAGCAAGACCTCGAACTCCTCGCCCAAGCGATCAGCCTCACCTAGGCCGAAGCTGGATACCCTCCAAGAGATGTCCATGCCACTGCTACGCCTCCAACGTACCGGTCGGGTGATGGCACATAACGTTCGGAGGTTCGCGACGCGGCGCCAGGCACGAGCGTCTCTCGGCCATGCACCGCTCGACTCCGCCAACTCGGTCACCCTCCTGCACGTCTTAGCGCCGTGTACCCCGGAGCGCGCATAGCGCGCGGAGGCGCGAACCGCATTGTTATCTGAAGTTCGGCGGTCACCAATCTGATAGCATGCTTGTTGCCCCTACTCCTCGCCTTCGGGGTCAACCTCGCGTGTAATCCAAGGAAGATCTTTCTCTTGCAGTCGGGTTACAGCGCTCAGAAGAGAGACGGCTCGGACGGCCAAGGCTGCCTCGGAACCGTATCTGCGGGCCGTCGCCGCATACGCTGCCATTGTCACAGCACGGATACTTTGGTACAGAGCAAACTTCGCCTGAAGAGGAGTCGCTACGTTCACGAACGGACCGTAGTGAAGAACCATTCGGGTTTCGTCCGCTTCGACACCATAATTCTTCAGGGCCTGGGGGTTGCCGTGCTTCGCTAAGCAGAGCGCCCCATAGGAGCGGTACTCCATGCCAAGATGATCCTCGGGGCGCCCCTGCTCCTCGAGTGACCCTCGAATGGCCTGTTTGATTCTTCCTGGATACGATCGCTCGAACTCTTCATGGGCTAACCATGCCTCAGCTCGTTCCTCGGACCGCCCGATGTAGCCAATCACATGCGCAAGCTCAAGTAGGTTGGCCGCCAAGCTCATGGCCTGCAGCTGATAACTGAAGAGCGCGCACAGTTCGACGGCCCGGAGCTCAGTAGCCAGCCGGTTCAGCAGTCTGGCCTGCACCTCACCCGAAAGACCTTGGCCCCCCTCTGCGAACTTGAGGATCACATCGCGCAACAGAAGCCGCGCTGCCTCAGCATGAAGCAGATAGGGGCTCAGGTCAGCACTGAGCAACCTCGCGGCCTTGAACTCTCGAGAATGCCAAGCGCCCATTCCTCTGCCACCAAACAATAGGAATGCTAGCTCGGCAATACGGAAGGCCAGGCGGCGAAAGACATTCACATTGTCCCTACCTGCTGCCGAATTTCAGATAACGTTCAGAGGTCGCCGACGCGGCGCTGGCACGAGCGTCCACTAACCGTGCTACGCTCAACATTCCAGGTGCGCTGACTCATCCGCCTGCAATCTAAGCGCCGTGTACTCCGGAGCGCGCCGCAGGCGCGCGGAGGCGGCGACCACATTGTTATATGGAGTGCGTGCCCTGGTCGGGCAATCCACCTTTGAGCGCTCGGTCAGGCGTGCTGCTCGACCACCTTTGCATCATCGAAGAGCTCGAGCTCGTCGCCCGTGGGCGCCTGAAACATGCCCGCCCACTCGGAAAGGTCAGCACGGGTAATCGGAGGATCCTCCATCCCACGCCGATGAATCCGATCGAACAGCAGGCCGGCGTGCGCCTTGAGGTAGTGAAGTTCAACTTTGGCGTTCAGGGCTCGCGCGCCTATGCGCAACGCATCACGTTCCGCGCGCCCCCACGTTCCCCACTCGATAACCACAATC
>CAYYRT010000420.1:0-9043 GCA_964474055.1 uncultured Acidimicrobiaceae bacterium
TTTCGACGCGGCCGCCTGCATCGGCTGTGGCGCCTGTGTGGCCGCCTGCCCCAACGGCGCTGCCCAGTTGTTCACGGCCGCCAAGGTGGCCCACCTCAACCTGCTCCCCCAGGGCCAGCCTGAGCGGTATCGGAGGGTGGAGCGGATGGTCGACACGATGGAGGGGCTTTTTGGCTCATGCACCAACCATGGGGAGTGCCAGACCGCCTGTCCTAAGTCGATATCGATCGACTTCATCGCCCTCCTCAACCGGGACTACCTCCGCTCAAAGGTGGCCAATCGGCGGTCTCTCACCATCGGCTAGGCCGACTTTGGGGCTGGAGAAAGGGCCTAAAGTCTTCTAATCTTGTCGCTGGAGTAAACCTGCTGAAGCACCATTTCGTGTTCAAGCAGTGGGGGATTTCTGCCGATAGAACAAGCTGTTGAACCCCCTAGTAGCCTCGTCGGTGGGCTGTTGGGGTCACAGAGAACGGGAAGTGAGTATGCCGGGAGTGGGTGCTGATTTCGCCAAACGCAGGGGCCGCACCTCTGAGCGTGGCGCATCAATGGTCGAAATGGCCATCGTCGCGCCTCTTTTGATTCTGCTCCTTTTCGGGATCATCGATTTCGGATTCGTCTTCAACGACACCATCACTTTGCGCCAGGGAGCCCGTGACGGCGCCCGCCAGGCTGTGGTGAGCAACGTCGGCACCGACTCCACCTGCACAAACAGCGTGATCGGTACTCCCAACGCCAACACAATGGAAATGTTGTGCATGATCAAGAATCGGGTCGGCCTCGGTGAAGCATTTACTCGGGTCAAGGTCGACTTCGAGGGGGGGACCTTTACGCCTAAGAGGTCTCTAGCGGTGTGTGTCATGTACCCCATTGACTCGGTCACCGGGATCTTCGACCCCTTCCTCAACGGGGCGTTCAAGACAGAAGTTCAGATGCGAATCGAACAGTCCGTAGCAGGCATCACTCTTCAAGAAGTAGAGGAAACCGCCTTGGCCGGTCAGACATGGGGCTTTTGCGGAGCGGAGGTGACGGTGCCATGAAGAACAAACCTCGCAACGACAAGGGAGCCACCCTGCCGCTCGTGGCGCTCGCTTTGCTGCTGCTGATGGGGATGGCCGCCATGGTCATCGACATCGGCAACGGCCGTCAGATCCGCCGCGGCGCCCAGAGCGCGGTCGACGCGGCCGCTCTAGCTGCGGTGGTCGATTACAACGGCACCGCCGGCACCCAAGGCGCTTCCACTCTGCGGGCGATCGAGTACGTCGAAGACAATGGTTTCCTCGACGCCAACACCAACATCCTGGTCAGCTTTTCCATCAATACGGCCGGCGAGCCATGTGTGACGGTGGAAATCAGGGACTATCCGGTTGCCACGTTCTTTGGGCGGGTGCTCGGTGCGACATCACTCCCGGTGACTGCTATTTCGATGGGGTGTCAGACACCGAGTGCGACGACACTGCCCGGGATGTTCGCGGGCGGTCAGGATTGCATCGGGTCTGGCAAGGCCTTCACCATCTCGGGCAACGACAACGTGATGATTGGAAGCATCCACAGCAACAAGGACGCCAAAGAGGCGGGTAATAGCAACACCTTGAGTTCTGGAGTAGCGACCTTCACGAGCAATCCCTTAGACGTTTCGGGATCGTCGCCCAACTGGTGGAGAGGAGCAACGGGTCCGACCGGCGTTGTACAGCCGTGGCCTATCAACTACACGTTGGCACAGTTCGATACCGGGGGTCAGTACATGAGTGACGCCGGCGCCTTCTACACGCGAACGGCCGGTAGCCGCAATTTCAGCGGAGCGGTGCCAGCGGGCCTCTACTTCGTGACTGGGAGTGTCAACTTCACCAACGTGACGATCACCCCCAGAACGATTGGTAGTGTGACCAGAACCGGTGCAACCTTCGTGAGCGGCGGTCTCATGGAGTTGTCCGGCGACAACACGCTTATCAGACCTTTTGAGGACGCTCCCACGCGTCTCACCTTCTTTGCCGGCTGGCAGGAAAAGTCGGGCGGCGAGCGCTGCGACTCCGAGACCTTCAAGATGAGCGGCAACTGCAACTTGTTCGACGGGGTGCTTTACATTCCACAGGGTAAGTTCCGATTCTCGGGTGAGGGCAACGGCCACGACTATGGGACCGGCAAGTCCTGTCCCCAGGGGCACAACACCTTCAGCGGTGGCGTCATCGCCTATGCGATTGAGGGCAGCGGCAACTGGAGCGTCTTCCGGGGCGGCAGCGTCCCCAGCGGCACCGGGACTCCGTACCTGTCGAGCTGACCAGTCTCAAACTCAACGTCTATCGGGCCGGAGGGCGATCCTCCGGCCCGATTACATTGGCGGCCGATGCTTCCCTCCCCCCGGGCGATGCCCGCCCTGATCACCCCGTTTGACCGGGCAGGTGAGATTGATCTGGCGGCTTATCGCCACAACCTCGGGGTGCTCACCGACAAGGGAGTCAGGGGCTTCCTGCTGGCCGGTTCTACCGGGGAAGGCCCCTATCTCGAACCGGGAGAGCGGTACCCGCTCGTTACTGCCGCCCGCAAGACCCTGGGCAGGCGGGCAACTGTCATTTGCGGAGTCACCGCCGAGACCACCCGCCTGGCGTTGCGACTGATCGCCGAAGCGGCTGACGGCGGGGCCGACGCCGTCCTGGTCATGACACCCACCACGCTGGTGCGGAGCCGCATCCAATACGTGGAGAGCTACTACCTGGCGATCGCCGATGCCTCCCCCGTCCCCGTCTATCTCTACACCGTGCCGGCGGTAACCGCCTTCTCGCTTCCGGAGGCCTCGATCACCAGGTTGGCCGCCCATCCCAACATCGTTGGAGTCAAAGACTCGAGTGGCGACCCTTTGCGGATGCAAAGGCTGCTGCCCACGGTGGGGCCCGAGTTCGAGTTGTTCACCGGGTCCTCCCAAGCGTTGAGCCTGGCGTTGGCGGCCGGCGCTCACGGGGCTATAACCGCTTCGGCCAACTACCTACCCGAGCTGATCCAGAGAATCGTGCGAACGGCCCGGCGGAATCCGGTGGAGACGAGGGCGCTGCAAGCTCAGCTTTCCGCAATTTCGATAGAGGTCGAGAGTCACGGCATCCCGGGCGTCAAGGTTGCGGCTGAGGCGGCGGGTTTGCGAGCCGGGCTGCCGCGACTGCCGCTGGAGCCTCTTCCTGCCCGGCTTCGTCGCGATGTCGAGGCCCTTTTCGCCAATATTTGATCGCCCGTTCTACTCTCACCACCAAGCCAGACCAAGGAGAACCAAAACTGATGGCCGTCAAGTTCCTGACCACCGATTGGGCCGACGAAGTGACCAAGGCCCTCAACTCTCACCCCGGTTTCAAGTCGGCCATCGGTAACACCGAATTGGGGATTGCCTTCAATGTTTCCGGCGCCCCTCATGGAGACGTGTCGTATTTCCTGAAGACGTCAGGTGGCAACGCCAACCTCGATCTCGGAACCCTGGAGAATGCCGATGTGACCGTCGGCAGCGCCTACGACACGGCCGCGGCCATCTCCAAAGGTGAGCTGAACACCCAGACGGCCTTTATGACCGGCAAACTCAAGGTGGCGGGCAACCTGGCGAAGCTGATGATGCAGCAGGCGGCCATCACCCAATGGGCGGCCGCGGTCAAGGGCATGGAGGTCGAGTACTAGATCAGGCCGAGATCTTTGACGGCTTGACGTTCAGCCTCTAGTTCGGCCACCGAGACGTCGATCATGCGGCGGGAGAAGTCGTCAATCTCCAGACCGGAGACGATCCTCCACTCGCCACCCGAACAGGTGCACGGGAACGACGACACCAGCCCTTCGGGGACGTTGTAGGAACCGTCGGAAACCACTGCCATCGACACCCAGTCATCTGCTGGTGTGCCGTTGACCCAATCGCGGACATGGCTGATGGCCGCATTGGCGGCCGAAGCTGCCGAGGAGGCTCCCCGGGCCTCGATGACTGCGGCCCCACG
Source organism: uncultured Acidimicrobiaceae bacterium (assembly GCA_964474055.1). Taxonomy (GTDB): domain Bacteria; phylum Actinomycetota; class Acidimicrobiia; order Spongiisociales; family ZC4RG35; genus JAICND01. The sequence continues at coordinate 3,957 of CAYYRT010000420.1, forward strand.
TTTGGCCACAGTGGGGATGAACTCCTGCTCAACCCATTCGTGGTCACCCACCGCCTCGTAGGCCGAGCGGCCATCAACCAGGCAATGGACCAGGTCGGGATACTGGGTGGTGGAGTGATTGCCCCAGATGCTCATCTGCGTAATGGCTGTCACTTTCACCCCGAGACGGGCAGCCAACTGGCTTAGGGCGCGATTGTGATCGAGACGGGTCATGGCGGTGAAATGGCGAGGGTCGATCCCTGCCGCGTTGTGCAGCGTGATGAGAGCGTTGGTGTTGGCCGGGTTGCCGACCACCAGGACCTTGACCCCGGGCCGGGCGGCAGAGGCGAGAGCCCTGCCCTGGACGCTAAAGATCGCCCCGTTGGCCGAAAGCAAGTCGGACCGCTCCATCCCTGCCTTCCGAGGCATGGCCCCCACCAGAAGGGCGTAGTCGGCGTCACCAAACGCCACCTCGGCGTCGGCGGTTGGGACAACGCCTGCAAGGAGAGGAAAGGCACAGTCCTCCAATTCCATAGAGACGCCTTGGAGTGCCGGGAGGGCCGGTGGAATTTCCAGGAGTTGAAGGATCACGGGTTGGTCGGGGCCGAGCATCTCACCCGCGGCGATCCGGAAGATCAGGCTGTATCCAATCTGGCCGGCGGCACCGGTCACCACGACCCGTACAGGTTGGAGGGAACTCATCGACCCGTCACATCCGTTCGATCACGGCGTCACCAAACGCCGACGTGGCTACTTCGGTGGCGCCATCCATCAACCTGGCAAAGTCGTAGGTGACCACCCGGTCGCCGATGGCGGTCTCCAGGCCCTTGACGATCAGGTCCGCGGCCTCTTTCCATCCGATGTAGCGAAGCATCATCTCGCCAGAAAGGATCAACGACCCCGGGTTCACCTTGTTCAGACCCGCGTACTTGGGCGCCGTCCCATGGGTGGCTTCGAAAACTGCGTGGCCGGTGACGTAATTGATGTTTCCGCCAGGTGCGATGCCGATCCCACCGACCTGGGCAGCCAGGGCGTCGGAGATGTAGTCGCCATTGAGATTGGTGGTGGCGATTACGTCGTATTCGGCAGGCCGGGTGAGGATTTGTTGAAGGAAGGCGTCAGCGATTACATCCTTCACCAACAGGCGATCCCCCGGATTCCCGCCGCATTCCTCCCAGGAGACGGCCACCTCATCGAACTCCTCTTTCACCAGTTCATATCCCCACTTGCGAAAGGCACCCTCGGTGAACTTCATGATGTTGCCTTTGTGGACCAAAGTGACCGAACGGCGTCCTTCGGCCACCGCATATGAGAGGGCCGCCCGCACCAGCCGTTTTGACCCCGTTACGGACATCGGTTTGATCCCGATCCCCGAGTCGGGGCGGATCTCCCAGCCGAACTCGGCATCGAGAAAGTCGATGAGCTTGCGGACGCCGTCGGTACCGGCCTCGAGCTCTTTGCCGGCGTAGACGTCCTCGGTGTTCTCCCTAAAGATGACCATGTCGACCAACTCCGGGGTTTTCACAGGAGAGGGGACCCCCCGGAACCACCGGATCGGCCGGACACATGCGTACAGATCGAGGGTTTGTCGCAAGGCGACGTTGAGAGAACGGATCCCTCCCCCGATCGGCGTGGTGAGTGGGCCCTTGATGCCCACCAGATTGGCCCGGAATGCGTCGACAGTCTCGTCTGGCAGCCACGACCCACTCTGGTTGTAGGCCTTCTCCCCGGCCAGGACCTCTTTCCACGTTATTGCCCGGGTGTCGCCATATGCCTTACCGACGGCCGCTTCGAACACGCGCACAGCTGCCGCCCAGATGTCAGGCCCGGTGCCATCACCCTCAATGAAGGGAAGGATGGGGTCGTCGGGAACAACGAGACCTTGCGAGGTCATCGTGATAGCGGTGGCCATTGACAAGCTCCTTGATACTCGGCGTCGTAGGGTAGTGGTCGCGCGATTTGCCCCCCTACCCCTGGCCTCGTTCCTCGGCCAGCGGTACCTTCCCCCCTCTGCGAGGGGGGACAAAGGCTACGCCACTTTGATCTGGGCCAATGCCAGCGTGTTGGCCAGCAGCATCGCCCTCGTCATCGGGCCCACCCCTCCGGGAACCGGGGTGATGGCGCCGGCGATGGCCGCGACAGCGGCGAAGTCGACGTCGCCAACCAGTTTTCCGTCCACTCGAGTGATGCCTACGTCGATCACGGTGGCTCCGGGACGAACATGATCGGCGGTGATCAGGCCGGGGGCTCCGGCGGCGGCGATCACGATGTCGGCTTGGCGGGTAGTGACGGCCAGGTCAAGCGTCCGGGAGTGGGCGATCGTCACTGTGGCATCAACCCCCTTGGCCGAGAGCATCAGAGCCAAGGGGCGCCCGACGAGGAATGACCTCCCCACGATGACGGCGCTCTTTCTGGCGACCTCAATGCGGTAGTGATCAAGGATCCGCATCACCCCGCTCGGGGTGCATGGCCGTGGACCGGGACGGTCGAGGATGATCTTGCCCAAGTTGATCGGATGGAGGCCGTCAGCGTCCTTGAGCGGATTGAGTCTCGCCACTACGGCCTGGGAATCGAGCCCGGGCGGGAGGGGGAGTTGGACCAGAATCCCATCGACCCCATCATCGACGTTGAGTTCGTCGATGAGATACTCCACAGCTTGTTGAGACACCGACGACGAGAGTTGGTGGTGGATGGAGACCATTCCCACCTCCTCGGCATCGCGGCGTTTGCCCCGGACGTAACTTTGAGAGGCGGGATCGTCCCCCACCAGCACCGTCGCCAGCCCGGGGGGTCTGGCCAGGTTCTTGATGGCAGCTGCAACCTCGGCCTTGACAGCCGCCGCCACCAGTTTGCCGTCAAGGATCATCGCGCTCATGCCTGTCTTCTCCTAGTGCCGGAAATGGCGACGTTCGGCCAGAAGAAAGGTAATGCCGAGCCGCTCGGCCTCCGCCACCACGTCGGGGTCACGTTTGGAACCGCCCGGGGCGACAATCGCCACCACCCCGGCGGCCGCCAACAGAGCGACCCCATCGGGGAAGGGGAAGAAGGCATCGGAAGCGGCTACCGCTCCTTCCGCCCGGGGCCCGGCCGTGACCAGCGCCCGGCGGGCCGCACCCACCCGGCTTTGATCGCCCGCGCCGATGCCCACTGCCATTCCGCCCTTGCCCACCACCACCGCGTTTGACTTCGTGTGCGCAGCGACTGTCCAGACCAGCCTGAGATCGGCCAGTTCTGTCCCGGTGGGCTCCCGGGAGGTGGCCAACGACCAATCGGTCTGATCGGGGGTGTCCCATACCTGGCCAACCATGCCGTCCTCCACCCGACGAAGGTCGAGGCCCCGATCGAGCGGAGCGCCGGCAGCCACGACGCGCAGATCCTTTCGCTTCACCAGGAGATCCAACGCCTCGGTGCGGATCGGCTGTGCTGCCACTATCTCGATGAACCCACCAGCGAGGATTGCCTCGGCGGTCTCGGTGTCGAGTTCTCGGTTGAAGGCCACAACTCCCCCAAAGGCCGAAACCGGATCACATTCCCAGGCCCGGTGAAATGCCTCGACCAGATTGGACCCGATCGCCACCCCGCAGGCGTTGGTGTGTTTCACGATCACCACGGCGGGTGCCTCGATGGCGTGGACCAGGCGACGAGCGGCCTCGAGGTCAAGGTGATTGTTGAAGGACATCTCCTTTCCATGAAGCACGCTCCAGGGTTGGAAACGGCCATCATCGAGATAGAGCGCTCCCGGTTGGTGGGGGTTCTCGCCATACCGGAGCACCCCGGTTCGTCGCAAAGGCAAGACGAGCCGAAGAGGGAGGGCCTCGTCGCGTTCCATCCACTCGACGATGGCGGCGTCGTAGGCGGCGGTATGAAAGAAGGCCTCCCGGGCCAGCTCGACTCTGAGTTCCTGTTCGATACCCCCGGACTCGACCTGTTCGGCAATCGGCGCGTACCAGGCCGGGCTGGTCGCCATGGCCACCGAATCGTGGTTCTTGGCTGCCGCTCTGATCAGGGCGGGTCCACCGATGTCGATGTGTTCGATGGCCTCGGCCGCGGTTACCCCCTCGGTGGCGACCGTCTCGGCGAACGGATAGAGATTCACGACCACGAGTTGAAAGGGCTCGATGCCCTGCTCCTCGAGTTGACGCACATGTTCTGGATCGGCTGTGCTGGCCAGGATCCCGCCGTGGATGCGGGGGTGGAGAGTCTTCACCCGGCCACCCAGCATCTCCGGTGCTCCCGTCACCTCCGACACCGTGGTCACCGCCAGACCCGCCTCCATCAGAGCAGAGGCCGTGCCACCCGACGAGACGATCTCCACTCCGGCCCCGACTAGCCGCCTGACAAATTCGACCAGTCCGGTCTTGTCGCTGACCGAGATCAGTGCACGTTTGACCCGAACCTTCACGTGAAGACCACTCTTCCGTGCTCGACCACAATCTCGCCTTTCAAGAAGGCCGCGATGATCCGCGGGTAGAGGTCGTGTTCGATCTTCTGGATCCGGGCGTGGAGGGACTCCTCGTCATCACCGGACAGGACCGGCACCGCCTGCTGGGCGATGATGGGCCCATGATCGACCTGTTCATCGACAAAGTGAACGGTTACTCCGGTGATGGTCACGCCGTGGGAAAGGGCCTGGCCGACGGCATTGACCCCGGGGAAGGCGGGCAGCAGGGATGGGTGGATGTTGATGATTCGGTGAGGAAAGCGGTCGATAGCTTCGGGACCGAGGACCCGCATGAATCCCGCCAGGACGAGCGCCTCCGCCCCGAATTGGGAAGCCGTATCGCAGACCGCCTTTGAGAAGGAAGACCGATCGCCTGCATACGGGACGGTTGCGGTCGGGATGCCAGCCGCCCGGGCTCGATCCAATGCCCGGGCACCCGGCACATCGGAGATGACCACGGTCAGACCCTCGACTCCGTGGTCGAGAATGGCCTGCAAGTTGGTTCCGGCCCCACTGGCCAGCACGGCAAAGTCGATCGAACACCCCTTGGTTTGGCGGCGATTGTACGAAGGCTATGGTCCCCCGATGGACACCATCACCTCGCTGCACGAAGCCGGCCAGAAGATCGAACAACTGCTGGGCCTCGCGCATCATCCGGTTGCGATCA
>CAYYRT010000421.1:0-27414 GCA_964474055.1 uncultured Acidimicrobiaceae bacterium
GAAGGAGAAGTCCACGGGGCGCTCGGCCGAGCCCTGGGCCCGGTACCAGTCCCAGGTCTGGGCGAGCCCCGCGTGCAGGGTGTAGCGCGGGCGCAGGCCCAGCTCGTTGCGCAGCTTCGTGGTGGTGTGAACGGCGTGGCAGTCGTAGACGAGGTTCTGGCCGAACACGGGCCCGGGCTTGTCGAAGCTCTTGAGCAGGGCCGCGTCGAAGTGCCGCAGCGTCACCGGGCGGCCGATCACCTCGGCGATCAGCTCGACGAAGCCCACCTGGCTCACCACGTCCTCGCCCATCACGTTGTAGGCCTGCCCGTGGGCCCGGGAGTCGCCGAGGAGCGCGGCCATCACCTCGGCCAGGTCCTCCACGTGGCCGAACTGCCGCAGCCAGCCGCCGTGGCCGGGCACCAGCACGGGGCGGCCGCGGCTGATCCGGTCCATGAAGAACGTTTCGTTATTGCGGGTATTGAGCGGGCCCATCACGTGGGTGGGGCGGACGATGGTCACGGGCAGCCCCCGGGTCCGGTAGCGCTCGAGGAGCACGTCCTCCCCGCCGATCTTGTGCCGCGCGTAGTCGCCCCAGTAGAAGTTGCGGGTGGTCTCCTCGGAGTAGGGGATGGGGAGGCCGTGATCGTAGACGCGGCACGTGGACACGAAGACGACGTGCGGCGACCCGGGGAGGGCGTCCACCAGCGCGGCCACGTCCTCGGGCAGGGTCGGCGCGTAGGTGACGTCGAAGACGCCGTCCCACCGCCGGCCGCCGAGACGCTCACGGAGCGCCGCGTGATCCTTCCGGTCGCCGGTGATCGCGGTCACGCCGGCGGGCAGCCGATCCGGATGGCGGCCGCGGTTGAAGACGGTGACCTCGTGCCCGCGCCGCTGGAGCGCCTGGAGCAGGTGCAGGCTGATGAACTCGGTGCCGCCCATGACGAGCACGCGCATGACGGCGGTGATTCTATCAGAGCCAGCCGGAGCGCTTGAAGCGGTAGTAGAGGATGCCGCAGAGGGCCACCGTGACCGTCATCACCACCGGATAGCCCCAGCGCCACTGCAGCTCGGGCATGGACTCGAAGTTCATCCCGTAGATGCCCGCGATCATGGTGGGGATCGCGAAGATGGCGGCCCAGCCGGTGATGCGCTTCGTGGCTTCATTCTGAGCAATGGTGGTCAGGGATAGATTTGCTTCGAGTGCGGTCCCCAGGAGCTCGCGGAGGCCGTCCACCATCTCGTTGATCCGGATCGCGTGGTCGTAGACGTCGCGGAAGTAGGGGCGGGCGTCGTCGGGGATCAGGTCGAGGTCGGTCCGCATCAGGCGGTTGCAGATGTCGATGAGCGGGGAGACGCCCCGCTTGATCTCGAGCAGGTCGCGCTTGAGGGTGTAGATCCGCATGGTGGTGTCGCGGCTGATGCGCTCGTTGAAGATCTCGTCCTCGAGCGCCTCCAGGCTGTCCTCGAGCCCGTCCACGATCGGGAAGTACTGGTCCATCACGAAGTCCATGATGGCGTGGAGCACGAAGCCGGGCCCCTTGGAGAGGAGCTGCGGCTGCGCTTCGCAGCGCGCCCGCACGTCGGCGTAGGACAGGGAGGCGCCGTGCCGGACCGAGACCACGTAGCGGGAGCCCACGAAGAGGTGGGTCTCGCCGAAGGCGATCCGTCGCTGCTCCCGATCCGGCTGCGCGGTCCGGAGCGCGATGAAGAGCGAGTCGCCGTAGCGCTCCAGCTTGGGCCGCTGGTGGGCGAGGTGGGCGTCCTCGATGGCGAGGTCGTGCAGCCCGAACTCGGCCTGCACCTGCTTGAGCAGGGCCTCGTCGGGCTCGTAGAGCCCGATCCAGACGAAGCGATCGTCCTGCTTCAGGACCTCGCTGATCTCCTCCAGGGCGACCTCCGCCACGCGGCGGCCGTTCGCGTAGGCGGCGCACGCGACGACCTGGCCGGTATGGCGGTGGTCAGAGGGCATGTGTCCCGTGTCGCTTTCCGGGGGCTTACCCCCGTGAGAGGAGTGTACTCGCTGCCCTTGATATATCATCGTACAGGTGGAAACATCCTCCGAAACACCGGACCCGGCCCCGCCGCCGGCCCGTCCGCGATCCGAACGGTGGATCCCGCTCGTGTTTGCCTTGGTCGTCGTCCTCTTGCCAGCCCAGTAATGGTTTGCCAGGGCAAGCCCGTGGGGTGAGCCCTATCCGGCCCTGCTGATGCCCCCGTTCGACGGCACGCGGACCGACCGGCATGGACGGCCTTCCGGGGAGTCGGTCGCCATCGTCGTCAGCTTCGGGGACGGCACCGTCGAGTCGGTGCCCCTGCGAGCGCTGCTGGCCATGACTCCGTCGGGTCGGATGATGGCGATTGCGCACATCGCGCTGAAGCCGAAACCGCCCCCACCACTCGACAGCCCCACCTCCCCATCGTCACTTCGGGGGTTCCTCAAGCGGCGTGTGCTTCCCGGCCTCCCGTTGAGAATGGCTCGGATGAACTACTGGTCCGGGCCGGATCCCCGTACGGTGGAGTGGCTCCGGACACGGATGCGCGAGCTCTTTCCTGGCCGCCGCGCGATGCGGGTCACCGCGGACTGGTATGTCGATACATATGTCTGGCATGCAGACCGGTGGATGCGCCAGCGGACTCGATCCCTCTCGGTAGACGTGCCGCTATGAGTCCCGGCCGCGGGGCCATGACGCGGTGGATGTTCGAGGAATACCGCATCGGAGAGCGAAGCCTCGCGGTCAGCCGCGTACTGACGGCGCTGTATCTCCTGGTCATGGTCTATCCTCGCTACGTCCGGCTCGCCGCGTTCCCCTCGTCGTTCTATGCGCCGGCACTGGGGCTGGGAGCCTTCTTCCGCGATCTGCCTCCCGCTTGGGTATTGTGGCTCCTGCTCGGTGCCAGCGTCTCGCTGACGCTGGCCCTGCTCGTCGGCTGGCACACGCGTGCCAGCGGGCTGACCCTCACGGCGCTCACCGTCGTGGGCAATAGCTTCGAGTACGCTTTTGGCAAGATCGACCACGACATCCTCGTGCTCATGGTGTTGCTGACGATGTCGTTCTCCGGATGGGGAAGGCGATATTCCGTCGATGCTCGGCGGGCGGCAAGCCTGCCCCCGGTGACGGGCTGGCCACTGGCGATGCTCGCCCTGCTCGTCGGCTTCGGCATGTTTTCCGCCGGGCTCCCGAAAGTGCTGACGGGCTGGCTGGATCCGAGCACCCAGAGTGCCCAGGCGCACATTCTCTACAACTACCACGTGCTCGAGCGTCCCACGCTCGCGGGTCGGCTGGCCCTCGACAACACCTCGGCCTTCGCGTGGGAAGGGCTGGACTGGGCGACCGTCATCCTCGAGCTGTCATTTCTGCCGGCGGCGTTCTCTCGACGGGCCCTGCTCGCGGTGTGTGGCATTGCGGTGTTCTTCCACGCCGGCATCCACTTCACGATGGAGATCCCCTTCCACCTGAACGTCTTGGCCTACGCGATGTTCGTCGACTGGGAGCACGCGTTCGAGCGCTGGCGACCCCGGGACCGGGTCCTGGATCATCTCGCGGTGCTGTCGCACGTCCGCGGATGGAGCATTTTCGTGGCCGGGATCTCGATCACGGCCCTCTACGGTACTACCGGAAACACGTTGGTGTTGCTGCTCGACACCGTCGGCGATGGCAACTGGATCCGAGACTCACTCGCCCTGCTCGGCGCCTGCCTCCTGGTGGGCATGGGGGCCGGACAAGCGATCGTCGGGAGGGTGGGGGGTCGACGTCCGTTGGTGCTGTTCGACGGGGTCTGTGGGCTGTGTAACCGCGCGGTGGACTTCGTGCTCGCGCGAGACCGGGCGGACGTCTTCCGGTTCGCCGCGCTCCAGTCGGCGGCCGGACAAGCTGCCCTCGCCCGGCATGGGCTATCGCCCGACTACAGTGGCTCGATGGTGTTGATCGTCGGTGAGCGTTGCTATCGGTATTCGAGTGCCTCGCTGGAGATCCTGCGGCGGCTCGGCCTGCCGTGGGCGCTGCTCTGGCCGCTGGTTCTCATCCCGCCCCCGCTTCGCGACCTGGTATACGACTTTGTCGCCTCGCGACGATATCGCTGGTTCGGGAAGCTCGAGGCGTGTCGGGTCCCGACCGCGGAGGAACGCGGGCGATTCATTGGCTGAGCTCCGCGCCGAGGGAGCCCGGGCGTTCGTGGTCTCTTATCCCACCGTGACCGCCACGCAGGTGGTCGTCCGGGTGACGCCGTCGATCACGCCGATGAAGTCGGTGACGAGGCTGCCGATGGAGTCGAGGGACTGGCTGTCCACCACCGCGATGAAGTCGTAGGGGCCGGTGACCGCGTCCATCGCCGCGACGGTGGCGCGCGGGCTCTTGATCTTGGCGAGGGCCTTCTTCACGTTCTTGGTCTTGCCGGCGGCGGTCTCGATGAGGACGTAGGCTTTCATCGTGGTCTCCTTTGTCGGCCGAGGATCCGCCCGGCCGCGAGCGCGGCCAGGAGGGCCGCGGCCGACACCGCGATCGGGCCGAAGTTGGTGCGGAAGAACGGGATCGCGAAGAACGGCGAGCGCCGGTCGGCCGGCCGGAGCCGGCCGTCCAGGAGCCCGTTCGAAGTCTCCCACCAGCCGCCGTGCGCGTCCTCGGAAAAGGCGGCCCGCTCCGACTCGGACAGGGGACGCCCGAGGCCGGCCTCGATCCGGGGCAGGAGGTGGCCCCGCAGGAGCTCCCAGGCGAGGTGGCCGCTGAAGGAGGCCATCGTGATGCGGTGGCGCCGGGAGACGATGGCCGCCGCCTCCTCCAGCGCGACCAGGTGGCCCGGGCCCCCGTGGCCGTTCGACACGAGGACGTGGCGGAAGCCGGCGCGGGCCAGGGCCGAGCCGTAGTCCACCACCACGTCGCGGACCACCCGTTGGCGGACGGCCACCGTGCCCACCGAGTCGAAGGTGAAGGAGCCCAGGTGGAGCGTGGGCGCCAGCACCACCGACCAGCCCGGCCGGTCCGCCACCAGCCGCTCCGCGATGGACTCGCTGAAGTGGCGCGCGGTGAAGGCGTCCACGCCGAGCGGGAGATGCGGCCCGTGCGTCTCGAGCGGGCTCACCGTGAGGATCACCACGGTGCGCGGGCGGTCGAGGGCGTCGAGCTGGGGCGTGGACAGCTCCTCCAGCCGGTGGATGGTCAAAAGCTGCTCCCCCGCGTGGCGGCCAGGTAATCGTCTTTGGCGCGCTCCAGCTCGGCCACCAGGGCCTGCCGCTCCGCCAGGAGCCGGGTCGCGGACTGCCGATGCGTGAGGGAGAGGACGCCGAAGCGGAGCTGGTTCCGCAGCCGGCCCATCCCACCGAGGTACCGGTAGGCGAGGAGCCCGCTCAGCGGCAGGGAGAGCGCGAAGCCGAGGGCCCAGGCCGGACCCAGGAGCTGCCACACGATCCAGATCTCGATCGCCCAGAAGAGCGGGAACGCCACGATGCTCGCGAGCAGGCGCGTGGTGGCGTAGTCGGTCTCCTTGCGCGCGGTACGGCGGGCCAGCCACCGGGGTAGGAGATAGGGCAGGCCGTTGACGACCAGGCCGTACGCGAAGAACGGGAGCCCGATCGAGGCCTCCCACGAGTGCCGCAGGCGGGCCCGCGCGGGCGGGCGCTGGGCGCGGGCGCGCACGGTCTGGTCCCGCACACGGTAGGCGGCCAGCATGGCCCGATACTTTAGGACCGCCGCCCATATCCGCGCCACTCGCTCGGGATCGCGCTCCTCGAAGTGAGCGGCGGCGTCCGCGATGGCCCGCGAGAGACGCAGGGGGTCGATCTGCCGGGCCCCGAGCCCGCGCTCCTCTTGCAGCTCGCGGATCAGGTCGCTCCGGTAGATCTCCTCGACGGCGCGGATGAGATCCTGCCGCTCCGGCCGGGCCACGTGGAGGATCTCGGCCTCCATGCCCCACTGGATCGCCGTGGTCAGGGCCTCGACCGCCTTGGCGGGCTCATCCCGGTACGCGGGCGCGTAGGGGGCCAGCGCGATCGGCTCCCCGAACGAGAGCCGGACATGGCCGCGGAAGGCCTTGCGGGCCTCGAAGGTGATGCCCACCGGGATCAGGGTGAGCGGCGCGCCGCGGCCCCCGGCCTGGTAGTCGAGCGCGATGCGCGCGGCGCCGGTCTTGATGCGCTGCACCCGGCTCTCCGAATGGGTCGTGCCCTCCGGGTAGATGCCGACCAGCCACCCCTGCTCGAGGGCGCGGAAGCAGGCGGCGAAGGCATCGGCGTTCTTGTCCATCTTGTCGGGATCGTCCTGCTTGCGGTAGACGGGGATCGCCCCGCAGGCGGCCAGGAAGCGCGCCATCAGGGGATTGCGGAACACGGCGGCGGTCGCCAGGTAGTGGACCTTCCGGGGCAAGACCCCGCCGACCAGCAGGGAGTCGATCAGGTTATTGGGGTGGTTGATGCAGAGGAGCACCGGCCCCGAGGCCGGAACCAGGCTCGCGCGGACCACCTCGACATCCCTGAAGAAGAACCAGAGCCAGAATCGGGCAACATGGCGGACTCCTGCGTAAAACCTATCGTGATTCACTGGCCGAGGTACCGCTTGAGCGTGACCGCGAAGGCCTTCGGGGTCTCGACGGGCTTGCGCGCGGTGAAGTCCACGCGAGTGCCGCGCTCGGTGGCGTGGTCAGCGGGGTCGAAGCGGGCGGTCAGGGTCGTGGCCTGACCCTCGGCGCGGAGGTGGAGGCTCTCGCCGACGCTCTCGTCCCCGAGGCGGGCGACGATCACGTAGAAGCCGTCGGTGTCGGTCTCGCCCAGATAGGAGAATCCGGTCTTCTCGCGCCGCAGCTCCACCCGCACGCCCGGGCGCCCCCGGTTCGCCGCGTCGGTCACGTAGCCGAGGACGACGTACCGGTACGAGACCTGGTGCTCCGCCCTGGCCTTCTGGATGATCGGGCCGGGTGCGAGCGGCCCGACCGCGACCAGGGCGCCGGCCAGCGCGAGCGCCACGAAGGCCGCGCGGCGGCCCGTCACGACCCTAGACCGACAGATCGACAGAGCGGATGCGTTTCACGCCGGCCTTCGTCATCTGATCCCACGCCTTGGCGAGCGAGCCATTGGTGTCGATGCCGCGGCAGGCGTCCTCCACCACCTGCGCCCCCAGGCCGACCTTGCGCGCGTCAAGGGCCGACCAGCAGACGCAGAAGTCGGTGGCGAGGCCGACCAGGAACACCTGGCGGAACCCGCGGTCGCGCACGTAGCCCGAGAGCCCGGTCGTGGATTTACCGTCGGCCTCGAAAAAGGCCGAGTAGGAGTCCATCTGCTTGCGATAGCCCTTGCGGATGATCAGCTCGGCGTGCGGGATCTTGAGGTCCTTGTGGAAATCGGCGCCGGCCGTACCCTGCACGCAGTGATCCGGCCAGAGAACCTGGGTGCCGTAGGCGAGCTTGGTGGTCTCGAACGGCTTCTTGCCGGAATGCGCGGAGGCAAATGAGATATGACCCGGCGTGTGCCAGTCCTGGGTCATGATCACGTGCTCGAAGCCCGCCGCGATCTGGTTCACGAGGGGCACGATCAGGTCGCCCTCCTTCACCGCCAGGGCGCCGCCCGGGATGAAGTCGTTCTGCACGTCCACCACCAGGAGCACGTCGCGGCCGCCCGGCTTGATCTTGGCGGACGCGCCCTGGGCCCAGGCCCGCGTCGCCCCGACCCCCGCCGCGACGATGCTGCCCACCGCGCTGCCGAGAAACTGCCGCCGATTCGTGCGCATGGCGCCCTCCCTCCGGGGCCGTCGTCCGGCTCCGCCCTTCCGGCCGAGAGTATAGTCCCGTCTCCGCCCGGGCAAGGGTGAAACACGGGTTCGACCGCGGCGGTCAACGTGTGGACGAACCTCGCGTCGATCACCGATCGCGCGTTCGCCGGCCCGATCCGCGCAGGCACTCAGGCCGACCTCGCCGCGATCCGCGACCTGCGCGACCAGATCGTCCAGACCGTCAGTCTGGGGGGTGAGCGGGGCGTCGCTCCCCAGGCCTCCCCACCGCCCCGCGGTCTGGACTGAGCGGCTCCTCACACCCGCTCAGCCGGGGAAGCCGAGCGCCGCCCACGCCCGCCGCAGACCGGCGGCGAAGGCGCCGGCCGAGAAGCGCTCGACGAACGTCTCGCGCGCGCGCCGGCCCAGGCGCGTTCGCAGCTCCGTGTCAGCGAGCACCCGCGCGAGTGCGCCGGCCAGCGCCGTGGGCTGGCCGGCGGGAACCAGGAGCGCGCTGTCGCCGTCCGTCACGTCCTCGGGGATGCCGTCGATGCCGGACGCGACCACGGCGGGGCCGGCTTGGAGCGCCTCGAGCAACGCGAGCGAGCCGCTGCCCTCCTGGAGCGACGGCAGCACGTACACATCGGCGTGTCGCAGGTAGGGGAACGGATCGGGCACCCAGCCGGTCAGCACCGTGGTCCGTCCCAGGTCGAGCCGCTTCAGGAGCTCCCGGTGTTGTTCGAACAGATCGCCGCCGCTCGTGAGGCAGGCGCGGAATCGCCCGCCCCCGCGCCGCAGTTCGGCCAGCGCGTGGAGCAGGACGTTCATGCCCTTACGCGGATCGTGGCGCGACACCGATACGATCAGCGGCGCGTCGGCGGGCTCGAGCCCGGCAAGCTCCGGCGGCGCGGGCGGCCGCTCCCCGAGGGGCTCACGGAGGAAGGCCGACTCCGCCGCGTAGGGCAGCCGCTCGATCGGCGCGCCGGTGCCGTACTCGGCGAGGAAGAGCCGTCGCACCGATTCGTAGTTGACGGCAATCAGGTCGGACTCCTGGTAGGCGCGCCGCTCGTAGCCGATGATCTTCGCCCGGGCCCACAGCCGCTCGCCTCGGAAGTAGAGGTGGGACCGCAAGGGCGCGCCGGGGGGGAGCCCGCGCACCTTCGCGTCCAGCTCGTGGCGGATCGTCGTGTAGACGCTGTTGACGGCCAGCGCGGTATGCCCCGCCTGGCGCAGTCTCTCTGCGCCGAGGACGCCGGCATAGCCCCACGTGCTGACACTGTGGATCAGAAAGGGGCCGCGATGGGCGGTCTCCCCCGAGGCGAAGCGCGCGATGGCCGTGGCCAGGCGAGGCCCGTCCACACCGAGGAAGCTCTTGTTGAGGCCAAGGGCCTGCGACCGCGTCAGCAGACGCAGCCGCGAGAGACCGACCCGATGCACGGTTCCGAAGTCGCCCTCGCGCGTGCCCACCGGAGCGCCCGTGCAGAAGATGTGAGGATCGAAGCCGGCGAGCTTCGCGCCACGCGCCTGCGCGCGGGTGAAGCTCGGATGACCGCTCCGGCCGACGAACGGGTCCTGACCGCAGACGAGGATGACCGGCGGTGCCATGAGGTATGGACTTCGCCCAGCCTAGTCTCGACAGAGGGCTCCGGTCAAATGTCGGGGGGATCCCGTGGCCGTGCGCCGGGGGCTCGCCCGGCGCGGGCACGCGACGTTCGAGGCGCGCTTCTCCGCCGAGGCGTTCACCGCCGCCCTCGGTCAAGCGTACGCGGCGGTGGCCGTGACCGCGGGACGGCTGGTCGCGTGAGGCCCGCCGCGGGAGCCGACGATCGCTACCGCGGCGGCAGCAGTCCGGCCAGGAACTGCGGCCGCCTCCAGTCGAAGACCCGGCGCGGCGCTTCGTCGATGTCGACGGGTACCCGATTCCACTCGGCGGTGGCGGTCGAGGTGGCGCCGCGTCCGTTGACGAAGAGGCTCACGACGAGGAGCGCGGCGGCCACCGCGAGCTCCGCGCGCCAGATGCCACCCGTCCTGGCCGCGCCCGCGGCCCGCGCATCGTGCCGGGCACGGATGCCCAGGATGGCGAGCAGGACGAACCATGGCACGAGGCTCGTCGTGAAGCGGGCGCCGTAGGAGTGGCCCGCCCACCATTGCCAGTAGCCGGCGACGGCGATGAGGTGGCCGGCGATGGTCGCGAGGGCGACCCAGACGAGGCGGGGCTGGGGTAGGTGACGGCGATACCGAACGATGACGTAGGCCACGAAGAGGAGGGTCGGGACGAACACCAGCAAGCCGCGGGATGGGCTGACGAGAATTCCGGCCAGCGCGAGCTTCACCTGCTCGAAGCCGAGGCGCTGGGCCCGGTAGTAGGCGGGCAAGGCGGTCCCGAAGTGCGCCCACGAGTACCAGACGAACAGCGCCAGCCAGGCACTCCCGGTCAGCGCATAGCGCAGGAAGATGGCCCGGTGACTCACGAGGAGGTACGCCGTCACGGCGAGGATCGCGACGCTGCTCGTGGGACGAGCGAAGTACGACCACGCAAGCAGGGTGGCGAGGAGGACCGGTCGAGGGCGGCCCTCGCCTCGGTCGAGCTTCACGAGCATGGCGATCGCCCAGCCGAGGAGAAGGATCGTCCACGTGTCCGACCACAGGCCGCGCGAGGCCGTGCTCCAGACCTGGGTGCCGAACGCACCGCCCGCGGCCACGAGGAGGCTCCAGCCGGGCGACAGCAGCATCCGGGCCGTCTGGAACATGATCGTCGTCAGGCCCGCCATGAGGAGGGCGGCCAGGAGCGCCTGCAGCATCCGCTCGCCGGCGCTGTCGTAGCCCCCGTCGGGACGCACGGCGACGATTCCCAGCGCGTTCATCACGGCGACGAACGGAACGGACAGGACCGCGCTGCCCGGGGGGAAGTAGTAGTACACGTGGCCCTTCACGGTCTCGAGGCGCGTCCCGTACCGATCCCGCTCGGGGACGAGATAGCCGTCGAGATCGAAGCGCCCGCGCTCCCAGAGGCTCTGGCTGAGCACCATGGAGTACTTGGAGTCGGCGATCTGACGAATGGGCGAGACGAGGAACACGATCAGGCTCGTGCCGAATACGAGGAGGAGGAGGGGCCGGCCGAGCGGCGAAGCCGCCATGCTGCCCTTCAGGCTAGCCCGAACCGCCCGACCCAGCAAGGTGGCCCGGTCCGCGCCGCGTGCTGGACCCGTTGCGGCCGCTCGTGGTGAGGGCGGGGAGGTTGGTGGCTCGCCGCTGGCGGCGAGTGGCCGGCAAGCGGTGACAGATGAGTGACGACCGTGCGATAGGTCGCCTCCCAGATGTCCGTGATACGCTCCCAGGTGTAGCCGGAAAGGACCTTCGCGCGACCGCGGCGTCCGAAGGTCGCACGGGTCTCGGGGTCGGCGAGTAGACTCAGGATCCTCGCGGCCAGGTCCGCAGGGTCGAACGGCGCCACGAGCCATCCGTCGACGCCATGATCGACGAGGCACCGAGTCGCGGCGATGTCCGCTCCGATCACCGGCTTCCCACACATCCAGGCCTCCAGCAGAACCAGCCCGAAGGCTTCTTCGACCGAAGGCTGTGCGAGCAGGTCACAGGCCTCGATGATCGATGGGCCCTCCCGGTCGGCGAAGTCATCGATGAGCAGCACGCGCTGGCGCTCCGATTCCGAGAGGGCGTGCAGCTTGTCGCGGTCGCGCGGTCCCGGTGCGACCGGGGACCTGCAATGAGCAGCACCGTTTCCGGTGCGTTCTGCCAGACGATCCGCATGGCCTCGACGAGCGTGGGGACCCCCTTGAGGGAGTCCTGCCTTCCGATGAACCCGACGACCTGCCGGTTGCCCAGGTTGTAACGCGCCTTGACCGCAGCACCATCCCGCTGCTGGAACCGGCTGGGTTCCACACCTCCGCCGGCCACCACGGCGGACGGGACCCCTTTCGCACGCACGAACTCCTGCTCCGCGTCGGTCAGGACGATCGCGGTGGTGCAGGTCTTGAACAAGCGCGGGTAGAGCTTCCGTTGAGCCCAGGGCCGATCGACGTGGAGGACAGGGATCGCCACGTGGAGGACGCGAGGGAGTCGCAGCGAGTGGCAGACCCAGAAGACAACGCCGAAACCCCAGTTGACGGTCCCGACCACGTCCGCCTTCAGGCGGAACAGCGGCAGGATTATGCCGAGGCCGCTGGGCCTGGAGAGCGCGTAGTCGAACTCGTTGCCAAGGAGCTCGCGCTGGGTGGCGCAGTCGAGGGTGAGGACTGTCACGGCGTGACCTCGGGCGACGAGCCGTTCGGAGACGGCTTGCAGCATGCGCTCGCTGCCGCCGATGCAGGGGGCGTAGGACGGGGAGACGTGCACAATTCGCATCGGGCCGACTCGGTGCGGGAGTCGGGTCATGCGACGGGTTCAGCGCAAGCGAGCGGGACTCCGGCCGGGACCGGCCAGGATGCCCACGGTCTCGCCAAGGGCGTGGCAGCAAGAGAGCAGGAAGAGCAACGGCTTGCTCGCGCGGATCTCGGGGTTGTGCCGGTCCCGCCCGCCCAGCGCGCGCAGCGTCCCGCGGTAGAGATTCCAGGGGAGTTGTCTTCGGGAGAGCCGGATCGGGTGGAGTCCGGTCGTGCTGCGACCGTTGTCGAAATGGGCGCGCAGGGTGTTCCAGAATCCGTGGAATTGCACGTGGGTGACCGCCATCGATTCATGAAAGGCGAAGTGGCCCCGCCGGAAAAGGTGCGGGTTGAGCTCGAGCTCCATCCAGCCGGGCGAGAGGGATCCGGCGGGAAATACGCTGCGACGGTAAGCAACGTTGGCGTTCGGTGGGCAACGCTCACGCTGCTCCAAGTCATACGGGGGAAGCAAGCCCCCGAACGTGTGCAGATAGTTGGCCCAGTCAATAAGGTGCCTGCGCGAGCCGTTCAAGACGGTCCCGCCAGGCCCAGGGCCTTGGGATGCAGCGCGAAGCCCCGCAGGCCCTCAACGCACCAATCGGGGGTGACGACGCAGTGGTCCTCCGTGGCCGCGATGATCTCGCCGCGTGCCAGCTCTGCGGCCCGGGCGCGTAGCTCGAAGACGGATGCTCCTGGCAGCCGGATCCAGGTAAGGCAGCGGGACTCCGCGACATGCCGTCGGTCGAGACCCGCGCCGTGAGCGTCCCCGACGATGAGCTCCCCGTTCGGCGCGCTGACCTGGGGCTCCAGGACCGCCAGGCAATTGGCGAGGTCGGGGCAGGGCTCGGTGGTAGCCACGATTACGGAGATTGGAGGGCGATCGGACATACTCCACATGGTAGCAGCGGGGAGGCGGCGACGGGTAGTGCGCTGCCGGTGCTGCTGCTCGTAGCCTCGGGCCGGGCCGGCAGGAAGTCACGCGGTGGTACCGCGAGCACGGGCGCACGATCGGTGTCTTCAGGCGCGCGTGACGCAGACTGCCGATCAGCTCCAAGAAACGACGCGCGCTCAGCGCGCTCATGGCGACCCGGGCTCTGATCGATGACATTGCTCCTGTCCGAGGGTGCGAGCATCCGCCGGTATGTAACCACGTGCAGCACGCGGGCCCGAGCGGGAACGGGCCGATGCGTCGTAGAGAGTGGCGCAGCAGCTGCACGCTGCCGTACGACGCAAGCGCGTAGGGCACGAACTGGAGGGCGAGATCGCCCTTGACCACCCGGCGCGGGGTCGCTATCGTCCAGCGCATCCGAGGGGCCTCCAGTGTGAGAGGAAGCCCATTCGCATGGACAACTAGGACTTTGTGCCCACGGTCCCCACTGTCCGGGGACCGTCGTCTTGGTGCCAAGAAAAGGAAGCGCCGGATGCGCATCGTTGTGATCGGCGATGTCGGCTCCCGCCATGTCGGGGATGACGCCATGTTCGAGGTCGCGCTCGCGCGGCTGCGGGCACGCTGGCCGGAAGCCGAGATCATCGCCATGTCGTGCTCCCCGGAGGCGACGGCGGCTCAGTTTGGGACCGCCGCATTCATGCTGCCGTGCCACGACCGCCTGGACGAGCCCGACGCTCTGTTCGGCTTCCAGCGAGCCCTGGACGCGGCCGCCGACGGTGCCGCCGGCGCCTGGCTCCGCGAGATCGACGATCTGCACGACGCCGCGGCCGCCATCCGCAACGCGGACGCGGTCGTCATCGCCGGCGGCGGCAATATCAATGCGCAGTGGCCAACTCACGCCTATGGGCGCGCGGCGGCGGTCGCCATCGCGCACGCGCAAGGCATCCCGACGGCGCTCACCAGCCAGACGATCGGTCCGCAGCTGACGACGACACAGCGGATCATCCTGCGCGACATCCTGGGTCGTGCCGAGATCATCGGCGTCCGCGAGCCGTCCAGCGCGGCGTTGCTCGCGGAGCTCGGCATTCCAGATGGCCGCCTCAGCCACCAGCCCGACGATGCGATCGCCATCACGCCGCGCCCGGTCTCAAGATCGCCGTTCGGCCGCGGCAGCCCGGTCATCCTGGCGACCTTTGGTCAGAGCGCGGATATTGAGCTGCCGATCGACCTTCAGCTGGCGGTCCTGGAGCGCATCGTCGCTTTTGCCGGCCGGGAGGATGCCGTCGTGGCGCTGTGCCCACATACGCTGCTCGACGTGACACGTAATGAGCAGCTCGCTGCGAAGCTCCCTCGTCGCGATCGTCATCGCGTTCGCCGACTGCCGCTCCATGGCGCCGCCGAGACCCGGTGGATGGTCGGGGCGGCATCGCTCGTGGTGACGACTCGCTACCACCCGCTTGTCTTCGCCTTGGCCGCCGCGGTGCCGGCGATTGGCCTTCACTACGGCGAATATACGCGCGTGAGGATGGTCGGCGCTCTGGGCCATGCGCGCGTCGATGGCTTCGACCTCGATCTCGATCACGCGGCGGAGCATATCAACGAGGTTCTGGCACGGGCGCTGCACGACCGGGCGACGCTGACCGAGAATCTCGAGAAAGCGCGCGTGGTCGCGCTCGCCAATCTCGACAACCACTGGGAGAAGCTCTGCGCGTCGATCGCGCCCAGCGCCCAGGCGCCACGCGTCAGCCGTTTGCGCGCCGCATTGCCCAGCAAGCGGGCCGCCGTCGCGGTGCCGCCGCTCTCGGTCTCGATCGATCCCCTTGGCATCGAAGGGCCCGAGGCGATCGCCACGGCGCGGCTCGAGGGCGAAGGACTGGCGCCGGTGGAGGTGTTCTTCCGCTTCCCGGCCGATGCGGCCGACCCGGCCGTCCTCGGGGACGCCTTTCTGCTGGCCTTCCTGTTTCCAGCCATGAAGCTCGGACGCGACCTGCATGTTCGTTCCAGCGTGTCGCCGGCGCTGGTCGAGAATCTGGCGGACTACCAGAACGTCTGGCAGTGCTGGCGGCCGGCGACCTATCGTCGAGTCCGGATTACGGCCGATTCGCTGCTCGAACGGCCGCCCGCCCGCGACCGCGCGACGCTCTTCGGCTTCTCGTCCGGGCTCGACAGCAGCTACACCGCGTGGAAGGTCAACCAGGACGGCAGACGGGCGGCGGGCGCGCTCGTTCTCGGCTACAGCATCCCGGTGTCCGATCGCGAGTCGGGAGCGGCGCTGCGTGACGCCGCGGCCAGGACTCTCGCGTCGCGCGGCATCGAGCTCATTCCGGTGGCAACCAACTGGCGCCAGTCCTTCGCGGAGGTCATCTGGGACGACGCCTTCGGCGTCATGGTGGCAACGGTCCTGACGATCCTGTCGGGCAGGTTCAGTGACGGGCTCATCGCCGCCACCGACGATCTCCGGCGCTTCGCCCTTCCGGGGGGATCGCTTCCGGCGATCGATCCGTTGCTCGGCTCGGCGCGATTTCCCATTCGTCACCACGGCGGCGACACGCCGCGGCTCGCGAAGCTCGCCGCGGTCGCGACATGGCCCGAGGCGTTCAACGCCTTGCAGGTGTGCTGGATCCACGGCCTCGCCACGAACTGCGGGCGTTGCGCGCGCTGCTCGACCCTGGCGACCGCTTGCGCGGCCCTGGGTCTGCCGCTGCCGCGCAGCCTGCCCGACACGCGGTTCGAGCGCGCTGCCTTCAAAGGATCGCACGTCATCGCCAACCAGGTATCTTTCGTCGAGGATACGATGCGAGCCGCCGCCCTGACCGGGGCGAGGGATCCGCGCCTCGGCGAGCTGGCCCGAGTGCTGGACGAATGGCGGGCGATCCGGCCGGATCAGGTCGAGCGGCAGCGAATGGGCGACATCATCGCCGGCCGCAGCGGCGTAAAGGACCGATGGGGCAGGCTCGCGAACCGCGTCGACCGGCTGATGGGAAGCACGGCCTGGCGGCAGTATCTGCGCCCCACTATTCGTGCGATCCGCAACCGAAAATGATCGGACGGTGAGGCTTCGTCGCATCCGGCAGAATCCAGGACGGTCCTCACGCCCAACGACTTCCGCAGCCTCGCCCCGTCCGCGGCGGGCGCGGCGCGGGATGCCGAGCCGTTGGAGGGCTAATTAGACAACGCTTCATCGCGAAGATCGGCCGAAGAGGATCACGCCGCGTGTCTGACCGGGTCGTCGTCTACATCTCAGGCAAGGACCCCGTGGAGGGCCGGGGCGGCGCTCAGCACTATGCCCGTGTCCACGCCCGGGCGGCGATCCGGGCCGGGTTCGAGCCGCACACCTTCTGCGCGACCTCTCGCACCGATGTCGTCGAAACGGACTTCGGGGTCGTCCACGGGATCCGGTCGTCGCCGCTGCAGCTCGTTCGCCGCGATCCCCAGATGGAGTTCCACCGGAGCTTCATCCTCTTGCACGCGCCGGTGGTCGCGGCCAGCCTGGAACGGTTTCTCCTGCGCCGAAACGGGCCTTGCCTGATCCACGGGTTTAGCACATGGGGCTACATCGGCCTGCTCGCCAGTCGACGGCTTCGGCGCCAGGGCGTCGAGGCACCGGTGCTGACGGGCTTCTACACGACCGCCGACCACGAGACCCGGGCGAAGATGCAGAGCGTCGCCCCTGGCCACGGCCGCTTCCATCGGATCCGCTACGGCCTCGACCATCTCTGGAACAAGACCGTCGTCGCGCAGTACGAGCGACGGGCCTACGTCCACTCCCGTCTGGTGACCGTCAACTACGAGTCGGTACGTAGGCTCCTTGTCGAGACCTACGGGGCCGGAGCTCCGATCCGGAAGCTGCCCTACACCTCGGAAGCCGCGTTCCTCCGTAGCCAGCGGCCGAAACCAGCAGCCGAGCCGGAGGCGATCGCTCGCTTGGACACTCGGGAGGCGCCCCTGATCGTCTCGGTATCCCGCCACGACCCCAGGAAGGGCGTGGATGTCCTCCTCCGTGCCCTGGCCATCGTTCGGGCGGGCCGCGTGCCATTCCGCGCGTGTCTCGTGAGCGGAGGGCCGCTTCTTTCGTCACACCGGCAACTGGCCGCCCAGTTGCGCCTCGACGATGTGACGGCCATCACCGGCTGGGTGCCCGACCCGTACCCCTTCCTCCAGCATGCGGATGTCTTCGTCCTGCCCTCACTCCAAGAGGCGAGCGGCTCGCTGGCCCTGCTCGAGGCAATGCACGCGGGGGTTGCCGTCGTCGCCTCCAACATCGACGGGATACCCGAGGACGGCTCGCGCGTTGACCCTCTCGCCGCTCGTCTAGGCTGAGCGTGTCGGAGTCCAGTATCGATGAGTGCTTTTTGGGGCGTGCCTCCAAGGCGGTTTGGCGCTATTTTGGGGATGCGAAAGCGATAGACATTGCCATGCCCCTGATCATCGTGTTCCCGCAACCAAGAGTAAGCGGTGGGCCCGCATGCTGACGCCGGAGCAACAAGAAACCCTCACCCGGGTCGGACCGGGCACGCCGATGGGCGCGTTGCTCCGCCGCTACTGGATGCCGGTGGCGGCCAGCGTCGAGCTGCCCCGCGGCGGGGCCCGAAACGTCCGGCTGCTCGGCGAGGATCTCGTGCTGTTCCGCTCCACCGCGGGCGAGCTGGGGCTGCTCGAGGAGCGCTGCCCGCACCGTGGTACCTCGCTCCGGTCCGGCTGCGTCGACGCTGCGGGCATTCGCTGCCCGTACCATGGCTGGAAGTTCTCGGCGAGCGGCGCCTGCCTGGAGATGTCCGGCGAGACGGACGCGAAGCTTCTCGAACGCGCCCACGCGCGCGCCTATCGCGCCGAGGAGCTCGGCGGGCTGGTCTTCGCGTACCTCGGGCCGGCGCCGGCGCCGCTGCTCCCGCGCTGGGATCTCTTGGTGTGGCCGCACGTCCTGCGCGACGTCGGGCAGGCGCTGATCCCGTGTAACTGGCTCCAGATCATGGAGAACAGCGTCGACCCGATCCACCTGGAGTGGCTCCACGGCCATCACCTCGCCGCGACGCGGAGCCGGCTCGGCTTGCCTGCGCCCACCCACTATCCTCGCCGGCACGCCGAGATCGGCTTCGATCGGTTCCGCTACGGCATCATCAAGCGCCGGGTGCTCGAGGGCGGCAGCCGTGAGGACGACGACTGGCGAATCGGCCATCCGCTCGTCTTCCCGAACATGGTCCGCGTCGGCGCCTACCGTCAGCATCGGCTGCAGATCCGGGTGCCGGTGGACGACACCCGGACGCAGCACTTCTGGTACTGCTGCTGGATTCCGGCGCCCGGCGTCGAGGTGAAGCAGGACGAGGTCCCGGTCTACGAGGTCCCTTTCCGCGACGCGAGCGGCGACTTCCTCCTGGACTTCGTGGACGGCGGGGACATCATGGCGTGGGTCAGCCAGGGCGCGATCGCCGACCGCACCCGCGAGCGCCTCGTCGAGACCGACCGCGGGATCGGTCTGTTCCGGCGCCTGTTGCTCGAGCAGATCGGGACGGCGGCGGCCGGCGGCGACCCCATTGGCATCGTGCGGGACCCGGTGGAGAACGAGATCATCGAGCTGCCGCAGGAGCGGAACAAGTACGGCCGGGGCCCGGGGTTCTTGCGCGAGGCCATCGAGATGAGCCACGTCCGGTACAGCCCGATACGAGACCGCATCATCGAGCTGCTCTCGACGTGAGCGCGACCATGGCGCGCCGCCGGGTTCTGCTGTACAGCCAGTCCCTCTCGGGCACCGGCCACTTCGTGCAGACCTACGAGATCGCGCGAGCCCTGGCTCCCGCCCACGATGTGCATCTGGTCGACGGCGGGCGGCCCATCCCGCGTCCCCCCACCGCCCATCCGTTCGCGCTCTTGCCGCTGCCGGCGATCTACCGCGCCCAGGGCAAGCTCGCGCCCGTCGATCCGACGCACGGCCTCGACGCCATCATGGGCCAACGGCGCCAGGCCTTGCGGCAGGCGCTCGGGCGGATCCAGTCGGACGTCGTGGTGATCGAGCACTTTCCCTTCAGCAAGTGGGACCTCGAAGGAGAGATCCTCAGCGTGATCGACGAGGCCCGCGTGGCGAACCCCGGGGTCAAGGTCGTCTGCTCGCTACGCGACATCCCGCCGGGATCGGCGGACAATCCGGCCTCACTGGACTACCAGGACTACGTGCGGCGCATTCTTCGGACCTACTTCGATCTGCTCCTCGTCCACTCGGATCCGCGGCTCATCCACCTCGAGGAGCACATCCCCTGGGCCCAGACGATTCCGATCCCGATCGCGTACACCGGCTACGTCTCCGAGAAGCTCGGCGAGCGCCCGGCTGAGGCCGGGCTTCCGGCGGCGGGCGGGGCGGGCGGCCACGTGATCGTCAGCACGGGCGGGGCCAGCCGGCTCTCGCTGCTACGCCACACCGTCGACGCCTGGCGGCATCTCGATGCCCGGGGCGCCACCGGCCGCCGCTCTCTCATCGTCTTCCTACCGCCTTTCGCCCAGCGCGATGAGCTCGACGGGCTCCCGGTCGAGCACGAGTCGATCCATCTCGAGCCGTTCACGCCCGACTTCCTGCCCTGGATGGCGACGGCCGACCTGTCCATCAGCCAGGCCGGGTACAACACCTGCGCCAATGTCCTGGAGACCCGCAGCCGGGCCATCCTGGTGCCGAACCCGTCCATGTACGATCAGCCGCCGCGCTCCCGCCGGCTCGTGCAGCGTGGGCTGACGCGGGCGATCGATCTTGATCGGCTCGACGCGGACGGTCTCGCCGCGGCCATCCTCGAGGCCCTGGCCGCTCGGCGGCCCGTCCACGATGTCGACCTCGATGGCGCTCGGAGATCGTGCGCGCTCCTCGCCACCCTATGACTCGATCCGGTGTCCGACCAGACGGCGATCTTCATCCCGGAAGTCTGCCCGGGCGGACGGAGACATGACATGACGCGATTCGACTACGAGCCCGAGACGAGCGTTCTGGCTGCGATCGCCGACGCGCTCCGGTCGGTGCCCAGGGCCGCCTACTCCGTGCCCCACGACTATCCGAACTCGGCTCCGGCCTACATCACAGCGCCGATGGCCGAGCGCGAGCGGCCACGGGCCGGCCACCTCGAGATCTACGCCCACATCCCGTTCTGTCGCTATCACTGCACCTTCTGCTACTTCGCGGTGCGGATCGGCGCGAGCGGCGACATGATGCGACGCTACGTGCGCGCGCTGATCGAGGAGCTCGACTGGGTGGAGCCCGGCACCCCGCTGTCCCAGCTCTACGTCGGCGGCGGGACACCCACCGCGCTTCCCCCCGACCTCCTCGACGAGGTGCTCGGCGCCATCTTCACCCGCACGACGCCCTTCGGGACCCACGTGCACACCGTCGAGACGTCCCCCGAGACCATCAGCGCCGAGCACATCGCCGTTCTCAAGCGCCACGGGATCGGCCGGGTCAGCATGGGCGTGCAGAGCCTCGACGCCGGCGTTCTCGAAACCGTGCATCGCGAGCAGACGCGGGAGCAGGCGCTCGCGTCGTGTGACCTCCTCGTCCGCAGCGGGTTCATCGTCAACGTCGACCTGATCTACGGGCTGCCCGGCCAGACCGAGGAGATGTTCTGGCACGACATCGCCACCGTGGCAGCCCGGAATGTGCCCGCCTTCACGCTCTACAGCCTGCGCGTGAACGAGCGCACGCCCGTGAAGCGCGCGCTCGACGACGGCGAGCGCTTCGACCTGGCCCGTCTCATGCGCTGGCGGGCGTTCGTGAAGCACTGCGCCCGAGAGCTCGGGTACACGCAGACGCGCTGGCACACCTTCAAGCGCATGGAGTCCATCGCGCGTACCCACGAGCGCCTCTTGACCTTCGACCGCACCATGTGGGGATGCTCGCTCGGCGTCGGCATGAGCGCCCGCTCGCAACTCGGCTATGCCATCTACCGGAACCACGACCGGCTGGAGCCCTACGTCGAGCGCGCCGAGGCCGGCCAGAGCCCGGTCGAGCAGATCTTCCCAATGACCGAGCCGGATCGGAAGACCCAGTTCGTGGCCCAGAGCCTGGGCGACGGCAAGCCCCTCGAGCGCCAGCGCTACGAGGCCACCTTCGGGCGCCCCGTCGACGTGGACTTCGGCGAGGTCGTCCCCGGTCTGGTGCGCGGCGGCCTGCTCGTCGACGATGGCGAGAGCCTCCGGCTCAGTGAGCCGGGGACGCTGCTCCACGACCTCATCACGCTGGCCTTCTATCCCGAGCACGCCCGGAAGTGGCTCGCCGAGCGGGAGGCGAGGGCCTCGCTGGTCCAGCCGGTGGTGCCAGGCGCATGACGCCGCCGCCGGCGGCCGTCGGCGCCATCCGGATGCGGCAGGCGGTCGTGCTGGTGTCGGGTGGCGATCCCACCAAGGGAATCGGTGGCCACGGCACCTACGTGCGCGCCCATGCCCGGGCGGCCAAGCGCGCAGGCTTCGAGCCGCACATTCTCTGCCGCGCGCCCCGCGGCGAGCGGGTCGAGACCGAGTTCGGGACGGTGCACCGCGTCCAGAGCTTCTGGCGGCTGGACGATCTGCCGTGGTTCAAGTTCCGCTCGGCCCACATGATGTGGCGGGCGCCCCTCCTCGCGCGCGCCGTCGCGGACTTCACGGCCGGCCTGCCCGCCCCGCGGCTCGTGCACGGCTTCGGCGTGCACGGCTGGGAGGCGGCGGCGGCCGCGCGCCGACTGCGGCGGCGCGGGATCGCGGTCGCCGTCATCGCGAGCGCCTACGACACGCTGGTCCGCGAGGCGCGCGCCAAGCTCCGGGGAGTGAGCGCGGCTCACGGGACATTGCAGCGCCTGGGCTTCGCCGTCGAGCTCGCCGTGACTCGGCTCGTCGTCGCGCGCCTCGAGCGGCGAGGCTTCGGGGAGGCCGCGCTGATCCTGGTCAACTACGAGTCGGTCCGGCAGGACCTCAGCGACACGTACGGGCTCGGCGCGAAGGTCCGCAAGGTGACCTATGGCCCGGAGTCGGCGTTCATCCGCAAGGGCGGCTCCTCGCGCGCGCTTGCCCAGGAGGGCGACGCGGGCGGCGAGCCGCCCTTGATCGTGGCGGTGTCCCGGCACGACCCGCGCAAGGGCGTGCACGTCCTCATCGAGGCGCTCGCGCGGCTGCGCGCCTCCGGCACCCGCTTCCGTGGCTGCCTCGTCGGCGGGGGCGCGCTGCTGGCCGCCCATCGTCGGCTCGTGGAGCGGCTGGGATTGGCCGGCACGGTGAAGGTCGAGGGATTCGTCCCCGATCCCTTCCCCTATCTGGAGGAAGCGCAGGTGTTCGTCCAGCCCTCGCTGGAGGAGGGAAGTGGCTCACTGGCGCTGCTGGAGGCCCTCCAGGCCGGCACGGCGGTGGTGGCCTCGCGCGTGGACGGCATCCCCGAGGACGTGGTGGACGGCGAGAGTGCGCTGCTGACGGAGCCCGGGGACCCGGGAGCGCTGGCCGCCGCCCTGGCGCGCGTGCTGGCCGACGCCGACCTGCGCCAGCGGCTGGCGCGGCGTGGGCATGCGGTGTTCGAGGCGCGCTTCTCGGCCGACGCTTTCGCCGCCGCCCTGCGCGAGGCCTATGCCGAGGTCGGCGTCACGCCTGACCGCTGACCGGGGCGCGACTGATCTGCTGGAGCGGGTCGCGGCCCGCGACGAAGATCAGCTCGCGCGCCGCGATGGCTTCCTCCGCCGTCCCCCTTTGGCCGCGACACGCCTCCCGGCTCGCTCGATCTCGGCGGCCACGAAGTCGAGGTCCGAGAGGGAGAGGCCCGGCCCGGAAGGCAGGTAGAGCCCCGTGCGGCAGAGCTCCTCGGCGACCGGGTAGGACTCGCCCCTGTGCTCGCGGAAGTAGATGGGCTGGAGGTGGATCGGGATGAAGAAGCTCCGGGTCTCGATCCCGGCGTCGGCGAGCCTCCCGCGCAGCTCGTCGCGGGAGGGGCCGAAGGAGTCGCCGACCCGGATCCCGTACATCCAGAAGACGCTGCGCGCCCATGGCAGCTCCGCGGGGAGCGTCAGGCCTGGAACGTCTTTGAGCCTTGCGGAGTACCGGAGCGCGTTGGCGCGGCGCCTTTCCACGAACGCCGCCAGGCGCTCTGTCTGGGCAACGCCCACTGCCGCCTGGAGGTTAGTCATCCGGTAGTTGTAGCCGAGGTACTTGTGCCAGAAATGGCGCTCCTCCGAGAAGGCGTGGTCGCGCAGGCGCCGCACGACCCGGGCGGTCGCCTCGTCTTCGGTGACGACCATCCCTCCCTCGCCTGTCGAGACGATCTTGTTGCCGTAGAAGGAGAAGCAGGCGAGGTCTCCGAGGCTGCCGACCGGGCGGCCGCGGTAGAGGGCTCCATGGGCCTCGGCGGCGTCCTCGACCACGGCGAGGCCCCGACGGCGGGCGATGGCGAGGATGGGGTCCATGTCGGCCGGATGGCCGTAGGTGTGCACCACGACGATGGCGCGGGTTCTGGGGCCGACCTTCTCCTCGATCCGGGAGGGGTCCATGTTCCCCGTGACCGACTCGGCGTCCACCAGCACGGGCTTCGCGTCCAGATACCTGGCGGCGTTGGCGGTGGCGACCATGGTGAAGGCGGGCATGATCACCTCGTCGCCCGGGCCGATCCCGAGGGTCGCGAGGGCCAAGTGCAGGGCCGCCGTGCCGCTGGAGCAGGCGACGCCATGGGCACAGCCCGCTGCCTTGGCGAACTCGCTCTCGAAGCGCTTGACGAAGGGGCCGGCCGAGGAGATCCAGTTCGACCTCACGCACTCCGTGAGGTAGCGGAGCTCGTTGCCGTCGAGCAGGGTCTCGCAGACCGGGATGAAGCGCCCGCCCGGGGTTTTGGAACGCCTCACGGATGGCTCGGGCCCCGGGATCCAGCGCGCGATCTCGGCGAACTCCTCGCTGGTGAGCTCCGTCGGCCGGATCATCCGAGTCCTCCGATGGGCTCGGCGATCCAGCGGGCGAGGGAATCCGCGCGGGAGAGGACGGCCGCGTGGGAGACCTCGTCCTCGGCCTTGAGGTGCGCGGCGTAGACAGCAGCGACGCGCTCGCGCAGGAGCGGATCGATGAGGCGCAGGAAGCCGGCGCGGTAGCCGGGCTCCTCTCCGGCGGAGAAGGCGCGGTGGCGCCGGCGCAGGAGGCCGTAGCCGCAGAGGGCGGCCGGGACCTTGGGGTCCAGGAACCACCGCGGCCGCTTCCTGAGCGTGTTGAAGACGCGGCCCAGGGGCGTTGCCTGGATATGCCGTACGACCTGGAGCTGGAGGCTGCGGCCGACAACTTTGGCGCGCAGGCCCTGCCGCCCGCCTTCCGAGAGCGGCGTCGGCGTCCAGTGCCGCATGGACCACAGGACACGAGCCAGGTCCATGCCCATGCGCCCGGGGTCCTCCCCGGCCGCCAGTGCGCAGAGGGAGATGCGCAGGCACTGGGAACAGCGGCCGCAGGCCGACTCCCCGTCTTGGACCCTCCAGCAGGAGTATTGCAGGTCGCAGATATCCGGGTAGCGCTTCCAGAGAAGCCCCTGGACCTGCGCGCTCCACAGCGGCAGCGTGAGCGAGCCGTAGTGGACTCCCGCGGGGGCAAGCAGAGCCTGGAGGGCCCTTTGGGTCACGCCGGAGTACATGCAATGGGGATGTTGGATGACCCACCCATCATGCTCGGCATTCTGCTGGACCTCCGCTTCGGAGGCCAGGAACAGGCGGCTCGCCCCCAAGGCGAGGCCCGTGGCGAGCAGGGACCCGAAGTAGAGGAAGGTGTCTGTGAGCTCGTTGACCGAGGACGTGTAGCCTAGCCTCTGGGAGAATCCGTTGTCCCAGCACCCGCGGAAGTCCGAGCGCACCTCGACGAGCTCCACGTCGCGGCGAGTCGAGATCTCCGAGAGGACTCGGCGGCGGCGGGCGGTGGAGTGGTCGCCGAGCGGAAGCATCGGGGAGGTCGTGCAGACGAGCACCGGCCGCTCGGTGAGCTCGGAGAGGAGAGCCGCCTGCAGGAGGCTGTCCTTGCCCCCGCTGAAGGCCGCGGCGCAGCGTCCCGAGTCGGGGATCGGGGACCAAGGCGCCGGAGAGGCGGAGCCTTCGAGGATCCCGACCGTCCGCTCCGTGTCGGAGCCCCCGCGGAATGAGGAAGAGGTTTCCGCGGTGCCTGGTCCCTCGCCGCAAGGCCTGGCGCGGCGGTAGGCCTCGAGGGTCGCGGCTTGGGCGTCCATGAGGCGCAGCCAGGTCTCGGCCTCCCCCGGCCCGAGCCTCACCGGCAGGCGGACCTCGCAGGGCTTCAGGAAGACCCAATGCGGGTGCAGGCAGGCGAGGGCGATGGTCCACCAGGCGCGCTCCGGGACGCGGGAGAGGTCCAGCGGCTCCGGGAAGTCAATGCGGAAGGAGGACTGGCGGTAGAACTCGGACGGGGGGTCCGCCTCCCAGCGGAAGATCACGGAGCTCCGCGCGATCTCCGGAGGGTGGATCCTGACGACGCGGCTAGCGGTCCGCTGGGGCGTAAGGCGACTCCTTAGTAGTAGTCCTGGAGCGCCTTCACGCGGAGTGACGACTCCGAGCCATACTGGCGCGCTCCTTTCGCTGCAGACGCGGGCCGACTATAGCTTGCGGCGGACGGAGGGGCAAGGAGCGCCGCGGCTGGCCCTGGCCTCTGGCGGCGTGGATGTGGCCCGCCTTCCCGGAATCCGGTCTCAGCCTGCCACCGGCTCGATCACGACCGCGGTGCCGTAGCAGAGCACCTCCGTCACCCCCGCGGCCACGTCGTTGGCATCGTAGTGCATGGCCACGATCGCGTTGGCGCCCATCTGGGCCGCGTGCTCCAGCATCAGGTCGAAGGCCTCCTGCCGCGCCCGCTCGCACAGCTCGGTATAGAGCGTGATGTTGCCGCCGAAGAGGGTCTGGATGGTGGCGCCCAGGTTGACGATGAGATTGCGCGAGCGCACCGTGATGCCGCGGACCACGCCGCGATAGCCCACGATGCGATGGCCCTCGAACCCGAACGCGGTCGTCACCCACTGCGGATGGACGGGCATGGATTCCCCCTCACCCTTTCGATGGAGCTCAGTCGACGACCGCGATGCCTTCGATCTCGATCAGGCAGTCGTCGTCGTAGAGACCCCGAACCTCCACGAGGGTCATGGCCGGGTAGTGCCGGCCGAAGTACTCCCGGTACACCGCGCCGATGTCCCGCCCGTGCGCCTTGTACTCGGTCTTGGAGAGCACGTAGATGGTGAGCTTGACGATGTCGTTCATCTGGCCGCCGCGCGCCGTCACCACCGCCTTGAGGTTTTCACAGACCTGGCGGAACTGGGCGGCCAGATCGCCCTTGCCGACCACGTGGCCTTCCTGGTTCAGCGCGACCTGGCCGGCGATGTAGACGGTCTTGCCGCCCTGGACCTCCCAGCCGTGGGCGTAGCCGGCGGGCTTGGGCAGACTCGGTGGATTGACGGGCTGCATGAGCTTGGGCATGGATTCCCTCTCTACCCGTGATTGGCCGCGGGCGATTATACTACCCGGGCTCTATGGGTCGCCCCTTCGAGCAGGTCACACTCGCCGACGCCGTCGGCCGTCTCCGCGCGGGTATGAAGGTGCTCCTCGCCCCGGGCTGTGGCGATCCCAGCGCGCTCGTCGCCGAGATCCTGCGCCAGGCCGACCGGCTGGCTCCGCTCACCTTGATGGGGGGGCTGCGGCTGGACGACTATCCCTTCGGCTCGTCCGCCTACGCGGGCAAGGTCCGCTTCGCAACCTGGCACATGTCGCCCCGCCTCGCGGCGGCGGCGGCTCGGGGCGACGTGGACTTCGTGCCCGCGCGCTACTTCGACACGGTGAGCCTGTTCGCGGCGGGCGGGGTGTGGGCGCCCGACGCGGTGCTGGTGCACACCGCGCCCCCCGACCGCGGCGGGCACCTCTCGCTCGGCGTCTCGGTGAGCTACCTGCTGTCCGCGGCGCGCCGGGCCCCGCTCGTCATCGCCCAGGTGAACCCGCGGATGCCGCGCACGCTGGGCAACGCCTTCCTCCATCGCTCGCAGGTGGACGTGTGGACCCCGGTCGATCATCCGCTGCTCGAGTACCCGCCGACGCCGGTCGGCGACGTGGAGCGGCGCATCGCCGGGTACGTGGCCGACCTCGTCCCCGACGGGGCGACGCTCCAGGTGGGGGTGGGCTCGATCCCGCAGGCGGTGATGGAGGCGCTCGCGGGCAAGAAGGACCTGGGCGTGCACTCGCTCCTGGTCGAGCACATGCTGCCGCTGGTGCGGAGCGGCGTGATCACCAACGCGCGCAAGCGCCTGCACCCGGGCCGCATGGACGTGGGCGAGATCATGGGCACCGCCGCGCGCTTCGAGTGGAGCCACGAGAACCCGCTGGTGAACATGGAGCCCTCCGACCTCGTGCACGATCCCGAGGTGGTGGGGGCGCTCGGCGACTTCGTCTCGGTGAACTCGGCCCTCGAGGTGGATCTCTGGGGGCAGGTGAACGCGGAGAGCGTGGACGGGCGGCAGGTGACCGGCATCGGCGGCCAGTTC
>CAYYRT010000422.1:0-1649 GCA_964474055.1 uncultured Acidimicrobiaceae bacterium
CAAGGCCGACCCGCCACAGAAGCACGGGCCCTACTCTCAGCTCGGATGGACGCGGAAGGGCAAGAGCACCTCTCGGTTCATCCGCAAGCCGGACGTCTCGACCGTCCGCCAGCAACTGAGAACCCACGAGCAGTTACTGGATCTCGTCGGTCAGTGGATCGACACCGCCATCGAGATCTGTGATCTCAAACTCGAGCGATCCAGGGTCGCCCTCAAGGCAGCCAAAAGGAGCTGAGAACGTGGCACTCTCCAGTGATGTATTCAGGTTCCGATATCGAGAAGTAGCCGCTCCTGGCACGGACCGTGAACTATGTCCCGCGAAACACCTTAGCGACTTACTGTGACTGCCAATATGTATGCCCATCGATACATTGCTGGCTAACGCTTCGTCAGTGGCATCGATGGTTTCATCTAGGTTAACATCATAGCGAACGTCATATCCGCTGGACCATCCACTGATGTTGGTTCTGTCGGTTGCGTCGGTGGTTCCATTCGAGTCCGTGTCTCCTCGCGGCAACCCAAACGGCACGCCATACGCCGAGTACTTGACCCACTCGACCATCGCGCCAGAGGCGTCGACGATCGCGGAGACGTCCGCCCGCCAGTTCTGGCAGTAGTAGATCCGCTCCTCCATGGTGCCGTCGGCCGCAGTCGTCCAGTCGTCGTTGTCGCCGTCGCGGTCACGCAGGATGACGAGGTCGATGTAGCTCGAGCCTCCGTCCCCGTCCGCCCCCGCCTGATGCGGAATGAACTCCTCCTTCGGGTCGGAGTCATCTTCCCGGAACGTCCCGATCCAGCGCCACCGCTCGTCGTACATCCGGTAGAACCACTTGTCGTCGCCGTCCACATCGTCGTCGTCGTCCGTGTCCTCGTGGACGGCGGTCAGGTGGCCAAGCCCGTTGTAGCGGTATTCGGCGATGAGGCTCTGATCCGACTCGTCGAGGATCTTCCGGAGGCGACCGAAGCCGTCATAGACGTACTCATAGTCTTCGCCGTCGTCGGTCAGGTTCCCGACCGCGTCGTACGTCAGATTGAAGTCGTCGCTCGAGTCGTCGTCGATGTCGCGGGCCTCGAGTTCGTTCACCTCATTGTGCGTCCGGACCTCGTCGAGCTCGTCGGGGTCCGTGAAGTTCCCGTCGCCGTCGAGGTCGAGCTTTTTGCGGCTCCAGTTGCCGACGTGGTCGAGGGTCCACTGCTGGTCGCGGGTGCGACTCGTGATCGAACCGGAGATCAGCGTTCCCTCGTCTGCGCGGGTCACGCGGTCGATGTCGTCGATCGAG
The DNA here is from genome assembly GCA_964474055.1 of uncultured Acidimicrobiaceae bacterium. Classification (GTDB taxonomy): domain Bacteria; phylum Actinomycetota; class Acidimicrobiia; order Spongiisociales; family ZC4RG35; genus JAICND01. Next base: position 1,281 of record CAYYRT010000422.1, read on the forward strand.
TACTTGACGTCGAAGCCCTCGTGGACGTTGTCCTCGATGCTCGTGACGTTGCCATTGTCGTCCCAGGCGATCGAGGTCGAGTAGAAGTCTCGGTCCGTCGCGAGATCCTTCGTCCAGATGCACGCCGTGATCCGGTTGTGGTCGTCCATCCGGGTGCTGTAGGTGCTGGAGCTGGTGTAGAGCCGGTAGAACACGCCCGGCTCGTCGTAGACCGTTCCCACGACCGTTCCCGTTCCCAGGTATTCGTACTTCGCGAGGGACACGGCTCCGTCCTTGACCTCCGTCACGCGGCTCGCATCGTCGTCGAGCGAGCTCGAGGACGAGTAAGTGTACGTGATCACGTTCCCCGAGGGGAAGGTGGCCTGGGTC
>CAYYRT010000423.1:0-6452 GCA_964474055.1 uncultured Acidimicrobiaceae bacterium
GACCTGGAGATCCTGGCAGCTGCCTATGGCGATTTCCTTACCGCTCTGGAGGAAGCTGGGGTCGACCTTGCGGACCCTGCCACCTACACGTCACCTGAGGGTCAGGCGGCCCTGCTGGCGGCATCCGAAGCCCTCAATACGACCGGAATCAACGAGGCATCGGAGAACATCTCGGCCTACATCGATAACCTCTGCGAATAGATCAGAAAACCTCGGGACACCACGGCTGCGGGTCCCAGGCGAACATCTGGTCGGCTTTGGTCAGGTTGTCGTGAGCGCCTTTGATGCGACCTGACTTCGCCAGGTTTCGAAACCGCGACCATCCCATGTAGCCAGCGCCCAGATCCTCGATATCGAGGATGAGGTCGGGATCGGCATCCGACTCTTGGGCGGCTGCTCCGTCCGGACCTCCTTCGATCTCAACGACGGAGATGCGCTCGAGAAAGGGGTCGTGGACTTCCAGGACCAACCTTCCCTCAATCTGGTAGCGACGAGCGGCCAGGGCTTTGAGAAGATCGTGAGGACGAACCCATAGTGCGTCACCGAGAGGTCCGCTGACCCGGCGCCGGGCCGCCACCAGGTCGAAGACAGGATCGTCGGGGGGTCGGCGGTCGGCCGTGACCCTTTTGACGAGGTCATGAGAGAGGGCCAAGCCCCAAAGGCCTGCCCACCCCTGCGGACTTGATGCCATCAGGTCGAGGACCACCACCTCGCCGGCACCATGACCGTCCTCCCATTGGCTCTTCTGGCGATAGATGAAGTAACCGGAGTCGTCGTTGGCGACCGCAAACCGGAGAGCCGTCGCACCATCCCTATTACTGGCAGGGTCGGCGAACCAACGTTCTGCCCACCACGCATCAGACCGCCGGAAGAAACCCGATCGAGTCAAGCGGATCCTGTCGTAGATGGGCGGAATCCGCCGTTGCGCTTCAGCAGAGTCGATGAGGGTCACCTCGGCGGCTGAGGGGGCGAGACGGTGGCTGCCCGCCTGGTGGCGATCAATCGTCAAGTCGAGATGTTGGGAAGCGCAGCCGTAGCCGAACCTCCCATAGATCCCCGAATCGGACGCCCACAGAGCGGCCAGGGGCTCTTCCTTTTCCCCAACCTCGGCCAGGTGGGCTCGCATCATCCGACGAAGTGCACCCCGGCGGCGATGAGTCGGGAGAACCGACACCATCGTGGTCCCGGCTGTAGGCACGATCCCTCCCGGGATGGTCATCTCGAGCGAGAACGCACCCGAAGTGGCGACCATCCGATCGCCGTCAAAAACACAGAACGACCGTTCAGGCTCCCAGATCCGGCCGAAACTCGCTTCTCGCTCCAGAGGCGGCTCCCACCCGAAAGCCCGTCCCAGCACCTGGCGAAACTCGGCGATGTTGTCCGCCGTAGCGGCGCGAACCTCGAGTCCCACTTGGACTAAGCCCCGCTGGCCGTGGCCCTGATGCCATCCACCGCAGTGCTGAAGGCGCTGGCTGCGCTATCGAAAGCGACCACCCCGGCCCGGCGCCCTTCGCCCGTATCGGGGGAGGGAGCCTGTAATCCGTCCACGGCCTCGGCGATGGCGGTTACTGCTTGTTCGGCGGCAGCCACGACCGCAGCATGAGCCTCTTCGAAGCCAGCCGGGGGAACCAACGCCTGGATTTCCTGGGAAAGGGTGACGGTGGCAGTTTGCACCCCGACAAAGGCTTCCTCGGCCTGGTCGAAGCTGACCGTGCGAGGATCGGCGTCAAACCCGGTGTTGGCGGCGCTGAGGTTGGTACGGAGATCGGTCAGCCGGATGTTGAACGCATCCAATCCATCAACGTATGCCTGGACATCGGTGGCGAGGGTGGTGGAGGTGGTGGTTTCCCCGGGGACGGTGGTATCGGTGGTGGACGTTGTGGAACTTCCGCCGGGAAGCGTCGAACTAGTGGCAGCTGACGGCAATTCGCGCACGAACACATAGGTGAACGCCACCATGGCCAGAACGACCAGCGGCAACATCCACCGGCCCGGTTTCGGGTCGTAGTTGGAGCTCATTGAGGCCGCCAGGGTAGTCCCATTCGGCGACAGAACCTGGCTGTCAACCCCCTTGTCGACGGACAGTTGCTCCCATACGTTTAAGAGATGACCAACAACGACGACGAGCAATTCGAACGAATACCCTGGGACCAGCTCCGACCGACGACTAGTAACCGCCGCGGCTTTATGTACGCCCTGGCCGCCGCCATCGTGGCGGCCGCAGTATCTGCCACCCTGGCCCGCAATCTCTCCGAATCCCCTGCGAGCTCGGTTCCACTGGTTCCCACCACTACGGCCGCCACACCAGCTCCTGTCCCAACCACGACTTCACTGTCGCCGACCGTTTGGTCCGAGGCGGACCTGATGGCCGTCTCGCCGGAGAACCTCCAGGCCGAAGCCGCGGCGCTGGCGGAATGGTTCGTGGCCGACTACTTCGCAGCCGATGGGTCTGATGCTCTCAAGGATCAGCTTCGCCTGATGCTTCCTTCCGACGTCCCCCTGCCCGTCAACGATGCGGGCTACCGGTCATTTGTCGATTGGGTGCAGGCCCTGTCGGTGGCCGAGGCCTCGCCCGGGGAGTACGCAGTGCAATTGGTGGTGCGGACTCTTGGGGCAGCCGATGGTGCCAGCTACCTGCGGCTGCCTGTCCGGGCGGTCGAGGTAGTGGTGCGTTGGACGGACGAAGGCTGGTCGATTGCCGATCTTCCCAGTCCGATTGACACACCCGCTCTGGCGGTCGGCTCACCGTGGCCCGAGGAGGACGTTCCTGAACAGATTTCGGCAGAGGCGCTTCGGATCGGTGGTGAGGGTGCGAAGGTGATCGGAGGAGGGCGATCAGGCGAACGCTGGCGGGTCATCGTGGAAACGGTCGACCTGGCGGGAGGTAGATGGCCCTTGGTGATCTGGATCGACGAACCGGTTCCTTCTGGTTGAAGGTCTCAGGCGAAGTGCTCTTCTAGGATCGCCTGCGCTGCCGGGACGATGTCGGACCAGTCGGCGTCGGATCGTTTGGACACGGTCACAAAATCGGCAGTCAGAAAGACGCTGGTGACCCCGTCGAGGGCAACCAACTGTTGGGCCATCACATTGTCGGTGGGTTTGTCCGGAGTAAATGTGGACGGGCCGCCGACCGGCCTTCCCACCGTAAACTTGACCGCGTTCGGGTTCGGGGTGCCTTCAACAGAAATCACAACCCCCTTTTTATCACCCAAACCCATCGTAAAACGATGGGTTTGGGTCGCAAGAGGGCGAGGGGTGATGATTAGGTGACTCTCGGGGTCGATGTGGGGGGCACTTTTACCGATCTGGTTCGTTGGGACGGAACGTCCCTCACCACTGCCAAGCTCACCTCGACCCACGATCAGAGCGAAGCACTGGCGGCCGGGGTGGCCCGCCTCATCGGCACAGAATCCGACCCGCTGTTGTTGCACGGGACAACCGTCGCCACCAACGCTTTGCTCGAACGTAAGGGAGCCCGCGTCGCACTCATCACAGACGCCGGCTTCGAGCATCTCATCGAGATCGGCCGCCAGGACCGGCCTTCCCTCTACGACCCGTTTGCCGACAGGCCATTGCCCCTGGTTGATCGAGATCTGCGAATCGGAGGGCCGACGGCGACCAAGGCCCGGCTCGAGGCACTCAACGCTGAAGCCGTCGCGATCGCCTTCCTTGGTGCATACCGCGACGGCACCGTCGAAGAGGGAGCCGCTGCTGGGCTTGGCGGCTTCCCTTTGAGTCTGTCGCACCGGGTCAGCGGTGAGTTCCGGGAGTACGAGCGGATCGCGACGACCGTCCTCAATGCCTACCTGCAACCCGTGGTCGCACGATATTTGTCCGACCTGGCCGCGAAGTTGGCCGGACTGGTGGACCGGGTGCTGGTCCTTCGTTCGAGCGGTGGGCTGACCTCGGTCGCGGGAGCTTCGCAATTGGCAGCCTCGATTCTGCTGTCGGGTCCGGCCGGAGGAGTCATGGCAGCGGCGGGGTGTGGAAATGCGCATGGTTGGAACCGGGTGATCTCCTTCGACATGGGCGGCACCAGCACCGATGTGTGCCGGATTGAGAACGGCCGGCCAGAAGTCCTGGCTGAGCGAAGCATCGAGGGTTATGTATGTCGGATGCCGTCGGTCGCTGTCCATACCATCGGGGCCGGTGGCGGGAGCATCGCCTGGGCCGATCAGGGAGCGGCTTTGCGGGTGGGACCACGGAGCGCGGGAGCGAGTCCGGGTCCGGCGGCATACGCCCGGGGCGGTTTCGAACCCACCGTCACCGACGCCAACCTCACCTTGGGAAGACTTGGCACGGACGCACCTCTTGCAAGTGGCCTGGCGCTTGACCGGTCTCTTGCCAGCGGAGCACTAGAACGCCTCGCCTCGACCTTGTCGATGACCGTCACCGCGCTGGCAGCCGGAGTCATCGAGGTGGTCGACTCCCTCATGGAGAGGGCGATTAGAAGAGTCTCGGTAGAGCAGGGAGCCGATCCTCGCGAGGCGGCCCTGGTCGCCTTCGGAGGGGCGGGTGGGCTGCACGCCACTTCCCTGGCACGCCGACTCGACATGCCGGCAGTGTTGATACCTCCCCACGCCGGTGTGTTCTCGGCGCTCGGTCTTCTCCTCAGCCCACCCCGACACGATCTGGCGCAGACCGTCATGCTTGCTGAGGGATCTAACGAATTGGACGGCCGTGTAGCGGAGCTCGCGGCGCGGGTGCAGTCCGAATTCAAAGCACAGGTCGGCGTCGATCCGGAAACCGTAGAAATCACAGCAGACCTTCGTTATCCGGGACAGTCGCACGAGACCAGGGTTCCATATGGGAGGGAAGCCGGATGGCCCGATGTCGCCCGTCGTTTTCACGAGGCTCACGCATCGATCAACGGTTTCGCCCAACCCGACCAGCCGGTCGAACTGGTGACCCTGAGAGTCACTGCACTGGCCGCCCCATCAATGAGCTGGTCCGATCTAGTGATACCGCAGGTGGGCGGCCCGGCCCGGATCGGGGAGCGGGTTGGCCTCGACGGTTCGGCCATCAGCCGCTGGCGCCGGCCCGGTCTCGCCCCGGGAGACATCGTTGTAGGCCCGGCGGTGATTGAAGAGGTCGAAGCCACGACCTGGTTGGGTCGGGGCGAGACCGCCCTGGTGCTCGACGACGGCACGCTTCAGGTCACGTGGTGATGGATCCAACCACTCGCGAGGTGGCCCGCAATCGCTTTGCCGCCATTGCCGACGAGATGGGGGTGGTGCTCCGGCGCACGTCACACTCTCCCAACATCAAGGAGAGGGCGGACTGCTCGGTGGCAGTTTTTCTGCCCAACGGCGAGATGCTTGCGCAGGCCGAGCACATCCCGGTCCATCTGGGATCCATGCCTGCCTCCGTTCAGGCCGTGCTCGAACGATTCGATCCCGAGCCGGACGTCCAATATGCCGTTAACGATCCATATGCCGGCGGGACTCACCTGAACGACCTCACGCTGGTGAGGCCGGTGATCGTGGAAGGTGAGATGGTGGCTCTCGTCGCTAACCGGGCCCACCACGCCGATGTGGGTGGTGAGGCTCCGGGATCTATGCCGGCTCATGCGGAGAGGCTCGAGCAGGAAGGCCATGTGGTGGCACCGACTCGGGCCGTGGTGGGAGGGGGTTGGGTGACGGATTTCATCGAGCCCTTTCTTCGTGCCACCCGGACCCCTCAGGAACGTTCCGGTGACCTGGCCGGCCAGCTCGGGGCCAACGAGGTGGGAGCGCGGCGCGTGACCGAGATGGTTGGCAAGCTTGGTTTGAGCCGCTTCAGGGAGTTGGGAACGGGTCTGCTCGACTACGGCGAGCAACGGATGCGTGCAGCCATTGCCCGCCTGCCATCCGGTGCGTTCAGTTTCTCTGACGTCATGGAGTGGGGCGAAGGGGAGGTGATCATCCGGGTCAAGGTGCTGATCGAAGGTGACCAACTGGTGGCCGACTTCACGGGGACCGACCCGCAGGTGGCCGGGAATATCAACGCAGTCGAGGCGGTGACTCGTTCGTGTCTCTATTACGCAGTGCGGGTTGCGACTGACCCCACCATTCCTGCCAACGGTGGGTGTTATCGGCCCCTTGATCTGGTGGCTCCCCCCGGCACGATCGTCAACGCTCTATCTCCGGCCGCGGTGGCTGCGGGGAACGTCGAGACAAGTCAGCGAATCGCCGATGTGTTGCTGGGGGCATTCGCCCAGGCAGCACCGAATCGGGTGCCCGCCGCGTCGCAGGGGACCATGAACAACATCCTCGTTGGCAACGACTCCTTTGCTTATTACGAGACTGTGGCCGGAGGCCAGGGGGGCCGTCCCGGCGCGGCAGGACAGTCGGGGATCCATACGGGTATGACCAATACTCGCAACACTCCGATCGAGTCCCTGGAGGGCCACTACCCGTTGCGGGTGACCAGGTACACCCTTCGCCAGGGCTCGGGAGGATCGGGTCGCTTCC
>CAYYRT010000424.1:0-2688 GCA_964474055.1 uncultured Acidimicrobiaceae bacterium
CGAGGCCGGCCACACCCGCCAGCCCCGGGTGTCGGTGAGCCGCAGCATCTTCGCTCTGACCACCGACCTGGACCGGGCCTACTTCGGCCAAGACCGCCACTCCAGCGACCAGGTAGGCATGATCGACGAGAACACCCGGGCCATATTCGGGCGGTCGTACGCCGCCGAACCCGACGTGCTCGTCGACCAGCTCGCCAAGGACGAGGCGATCCAGGTTGCGGACACCCTGCTGTTGACGGTGCCGAACCAGCTCGGCGTGGACTACAACGCCCACGTTCTCGAGGAAATCCTGACCCACGTGGCCCCCCCGCTCGGCTGGCGCTGAACCCAGGTCATTTGGATCAAACCCATCGAGATGATGGAGGGTGGGGCGAATGTAGATATCGACTGTCGGATCGTGGAATTTCCACCGGCAAATGACTTCGGTCAGATTGCCGATCTATCGGCCAAGGGTGGAACCACAGGTCCTCGATATTTGAGGACGACGATCACCGTCGCGATCGCGAAGACGAGAATCTCCGGCCAGGATGTATCTAGGGCGGTGGGACCCAGCGGAAGGATCTCGGACCAGGCATTGCCGGATGCGTGCAGCAACACCGTCAACAGGACGCTCCCGCCCGCCGCGCTGTAGACCCACCCAAACAGAATCCTCACCGGAACCAGAGTTAGCAGGAAAGGCACGAAAGAGAACTGGGACTGCGGCTGGCCGGGAGTGAAGAACAGTGGAAGATGCCAGAAGGCAACGATGAAGCCCATGGCGATTCCCGCCCTCAGGAATCCGTAACGTGCCTGCAGCCCGGGGAAGGCGAAACCACTCCAGCCGAACTCCTCCAATATCCCAGCCACCAGGCCGGAGATCACCGCCGGGATCCAAGGGTTGAATTGAGATGCATCCCCACTCAGCCCGGATGCTGCGACCCAACTGGCACCGAAGGCGAGACCCGGGAGGAGCAGGACCACCAGGTACCAGCGGATACCGACTCGCCAACGCAACCCGCTCCGCCACAACCTTCCGACCCCTTGGCGACCCGAGCCGACGGCGACGAGAACGAAAGCGGTGATAGTCGGAGCCCCGATCCCGACCAGGGGAAGCAGGACCGCACCGGCTGTTGACTCTGGGCGGACCCACTCCAATATGAGCGGTAGGAACGCCAACCATGTCAGCGCGAAGGTGCAGATAAGGAAGACGATCACACGTCGGAGAGAAGGAACCGCAAACCCGTCTTCAGACTTGACCATATCACCGCCCTTAGAGTCAGCGGCAGTTCAATCGATGGCTGTATTGAGGGCAGGGTAGTGGTCCAAGGCCGTGTCCTACGGGAGTGAGCGGGTCTGTTTGAACTGTTCTCATTCTCCCTCCACCGGTTACAACCTCTGGGAGGCTCCCGACAATGTGTCCATGGCCGCGGTGGCCCTGGCGATTACGGGCGGCGGTGCTTAGCTCGTTCGAAACGACAGTCCTCCTGACCGTCGACGAAACGATGGATGCCCTGCGCAGGGTGGAGCAAGTGGGGTATCGAGCGCCCGGCGGGTAGCGGTCCGCACACCTCCGCGTCACCAAACATATCGCGCTACTCGACCGGCGATGAGGGGACGTGCCAGGCTGGCGACCGGCGACGCCACATCGGTACGCTGATTGTGCGGCTCTCGCAGACGACACATCATGTCTTGGACCGATTTCGAGCTAGATAGCGCACTGGAGCGAGACCTGTTACAGCGCGCCTTACCACTTGTGCCAACAGCAAGCGACGGCTCGAGCCGCGCCACTATCGACCTGGCTGCCAACAGGGCGGATATCGCCATCTCCTTGGGCCAGGTTCGCTGACAGGGTCTACTCGACGAAGAGGACGTGGTCGCGTTCGACCACCCTGCCCCGCCCGAGCGGCAGCACCAGGGTCAGGGCTTTGTAGGCGGTGCCGAGCCCAGGGATCTTGGCAAAGACACCCTGGGGTCCCCGCACCATCCGGCCGGTCTCGACGTCGTACTTCGAGCCGTGCCACGGACACACGAGACACCCTTCCTCGTCAATGCTGCCATTGGCCAGATCGGCGTAGAGGTGGCGGCAGCGCCGGGTCACCGCAAACAACTCCCCTTCGGCGTTGCCTACGGCATAGCGGCCGGCTCCTGTCACGGTTCCGGGAGTCAGCTCAGTCGCCGGCCCCACTTCCACTTCGTTGGGCATCGTCTCCAACCTTTCCTTGCTGCTATCAGGAGGCTGAGCCTACTGCCGGTATCACCATCGGAACATCGGAGAGCTAGCTGGTGCTCGGCGACACGGCCGGCATGAGAACGTCTCACGCTGGGGAGATACGAGGCGAGAAACGGCAACTCATGTGCGTGGTGGAGCCTCCTTGATTTGGCACTTTCGCAGGACGGCACCGTCATGGCGGTCACGCATCACCGACCCTCGGTCGCGTCTCAGCTTTCGCCCGAGGCTCGCAGCGGATCCAGCACCCGCAGGAGCTCCATGGGAAGGGGGAAGATCAGCGTCGAGTTCTGTTCCGCCGCAACCTCGGTCACGGTCTGCGGGATGCGGAGCTGCATCGCCGCCGGGCGGTCTTCCAGCAGTCGGGCTGCGTCGGCCAGAGCGAGTGCGACCTTTGACTTTTCGCACCCCTCCAATCTCAGTGTCAACCACCCTGTCAGTCCGGTTACTGAGGGCTTCAGCCAATGGGACGGGTAGCGCCT
>CAYYRT010000425.1:0-1965 GCA_964474055.1 uncultured Acidimicrobiaceae bacterium
CTCGGTGGCATCGGAGTCAGCCGGGCCCGCCCGGTCGACGCATAGGTACGAAGTCGCACGATGAGTGTCGCACTCTGGATCGCACAGATCGCCTGGCGTTTGCCTTCTTGGCGGCACGCCGGGAAGCGGCCGCTGGCGGTACCCTCAGACCCCGACCGGGGTCTCTAGCTCAATTGGTAGAGCAGCGGGCTTTTAACCCGTTGGTTGTGGGTTCGAGTCCCACGGGACCCACTCCAACAGGCCCAAGACATACCAGCGGTGGACAGGTGGAGGTGGGAGGCGCACACGACGCTCGCCCAGCGGTGTTGTCACTCGGCCGATGCTGCGTGGAGCGTGATCGACCCCGCCACTCCTTTCAGTTCGACCGGGCCGACTTCCTTGAGAGCAATTGACGGGCCCAGTTCGGCCAGGTCGACCACGTCTTGGCTGACCAAGACTTCGCCCGGCCGAGCGAAATCACCGATTCTCGCTGCCAGGTTGACCGTGTTTCCGTAGAAGTCACCTTCTTGGAAGACGACCCGTCCGGCATGCAAGCCAGCATGGGCTCGAAGAAGGAGGTCGCGCTCGATATCCGCGACCATGCCTACGGCCGCCGTTACGCCTGAGCCCGGGTCTGGGAACCAGAGCATCACGCCGTCGCCAAGCCACTTCACCACCCGACCGCCGTGTTCTATCGCCCGCCGCTCGACGATCCGGCGAAGCCGCTCCGCAGTGTCGGCGGCAACCTGGTCACCCTGCTCGGAGGTGAGATGGGTGTATCCCGTGATGTCGATGAAGCACATCGCGGGGACGCTCTGTTGGGCGGTGTGCAAGCCGGCACTCTCGAGTCCCTGCCCTATCCCGTGGATGATGTTTGCCAACCAGGCATGGCCTTGTTGCGCGTGGTAGATGCCTAACAAAGCCTGATCCGAGACTTCGGAAAGACGCGGCGCGACCTCGGCCGCAAAACGGCCGATCTGGTCATCGGTCACGCCCTTTGCATACATCGGACCAACAATCTCGGAGCGGAACCACTCCGCTTCGGTCTCAGCGACACGACGCATCGTGTCTCCATAAACCCGGAGCCCCTGCTCGATAGCTCGATGGCGAAAGCCGAGTTGATCCTGAAACTGCACCAACGGCAGCAATGCCATCTCGGACTGTGCGACCCGGTCGTCGGGGCGCGGTGGAAGGCCTCCGACCGCTTCCCTCATGGTCGATAGGACCTCGAGCGGGATGCTCGTCTCCGAGCTCAACTCGGCGAACGTGGTCTCCCCGAATGGCGTGAACACCGATTGGCCCGCCGATTCGATGAAGTCGAGGGAGATCATTCCCTGTCGAAACATGGCACCGAGACCATCCAAGGGGAGACCAGCTCGCTCCATGTGTTGGAGGACCTGAAACCTCCGAACGTCGGAATCCAAGAAGCGGTCGCCCTCAGCGTCACCAGCCAGCCCGAGCGAAGCCATGCGCCTCACAAATTCCACGCTCGTTCCGGATCGAGCAGCGGCTTCCTCGGCTGTGTGCTCGCCCATCGCCCGGACGCTACCCATCAATGGGCCCGTTGGTTGTGGGTCGAGTCCCACGGGACCACCCAGCCGCTCAGACCTCCTGCGTTGGAAAGTCACTCACTCATCTCGAGGCTCGCCGCAACTTCGCACTGACCTGGTGGTCGGGTAACCTGAGCTTCCCGCGCTGCCCTCGGGTGTGCGCGTTCGGGGGTGGTGTAATAGGTAACACGACAGGTTCTGGCCCTGTTATTGAGGGTTCGAGTCCTTCCCCCCGAGCTCGGTCGGCTGATTGTCGGCCAGTTTGGTCCCGTCGTCCAGAGGCCTAGGACGCCGGCCTCTCAAGCCGGAAACGCCAGTTCAAATCTGGTCGGGACTGCCCTTCCCCTGTCGAGAGGTTTATGACCGACGAGGCGATGTCAGGCGCGTAGTTGTAGGGCATCTCCACGCAAAAGGCGAGTAGATCTACGAGGGTTTG
>CAYYRT010000426.1:0-12334 GCA_964474055.1 uncultured Acidimicrobiaceae bacterium
GAGTACCGCACCGCTCCCTCTGGTGTCGCCCGCGTCCGGCTTGCCGATCCAGCTTCAGCCCGTTGGATCCTCACGTTCGAACCGGCAGTACGCCGCTGACGCCGACCGGGAGGGTCAAGTTCCCCGGCGGATTGTCCGAGAGCGGGCGGCAGAACCGACTTCGGTCAGGCCGTTCCGGCCCGCATGACGAGGACCGAAGCCCGGGCGTGGAGCAGGGCGTTGCGCGCGACGCTGCCGAGCAACTGTCGATTGAAGGCACCGAGGCCCCTCGTGCCGGTAACGACGAGGTCGGCCTGCGTGTCGCTCGCTACCTGGAGGATCTCATGGGCTGGATCACCCGCCCGGACGTGCGCCTCGGCCGGAATTTCCAGCTGCGTCAGGTGCTCGGCGAGCTGCTCTGCGTCCCGTGCACATTGCGCACGGAGCTCCTTCCGCATCGCCGCGAGCTTCTCATCACCGAGCGTGTACAGGCTGACCGCCAGCTCGAAAGCGGCGGTGTTGGGGATCGAGACGGCGACTGCGGCTGCAGGAATCCCGCGGAAGACCTGCCACGAGGCGAGCCGCTCCGGGATCGACCTCGCCATCTCTGACCCGTCGGTGGCCACCACCGTGCGTGTGACGCGCGGTTGGCGTGCCACGAGCACGGGGCAGGGCGCGTGAGCGGCTACCTCGGCGGCGACCGATCCAAGGAGCATCGAGCCGATCGGGCCGTGGCCCCGCGAGCCCATGACGATCAGGTCGACGCCTCGCTCTCGAGCAGCGGCGGAGATCGCATCCGCGGCCCTGCCCTCCACGACCTCATGCTCGACATCGCGATCCTCGCGGACGAGGGGCTTGCCGAGCTCCCGGAGCTGCTCGTGCATCTCCCCGCGCACCGCCTGGGTGGTTCCCTGCATCCAATAGTTGGTCGAGCCGCGGGTGGGCGTCCAGTCTGCGGGTGCATCGAAGGCGCTGAGCAGGAGCATGGTCGCGCCGGCGGGCCATGGGAGCACTGCGACCAGGTCGCGGGCAACGACAGAGCCCGGCGAGCCGTCGAGGGCGAGCATGATCCGCATCGGTGCCATCTCCTCCGCCTCGCTCATGGCGCCCCCGCCGGCTGCGCTGTTAGCATCCGGGCGACTTCGAAGAGACCTCGGGCCATCTGACTCCTCATCGTCGTGTCTCCTTGTCGAGCACTGCGTCGGTTGCCGTTTCGCACCTCTGAGTATCGAGTCATCGCTACCGCGCCCTATCGGGGAGGGCCCGGGAACAGCATCCGGGCAGTCCCTGCTTGCCGTATGAGACGCATGAGACAGGATCGATAAGGGTTCAGATAAGGGACGCGGGCGTGTTGATGACGGATGCCGCCATGGCTCAGTCTTCCTCCTCGTGGTCCTCGAAGTCCGGCCAAGCCGCGATGTCGACACCGTGGTTCTCGGGCGACGCGATTGTCCACCAATGGGGCACATGCGTACCGTCCACCAGGCGTCCGCCAGCTTCGAGTGCTGCCGCGACTCTTGCTTCGGCCTGATCGGCCGGCACGCTGACGTCGATGTGGGTCCGGCCACGCCCCGGCTTGGGAGGGCGGAGGCTTTGGAACGACACGTGCGGGTTGCGTCGGTGCCGATCGACGACGTCTTCTTTCGGTCCAAGGCTCCTGTACCCGAGGGCTGCGGCCCAAAACGGACCTACGTCGCTGCCTGCATCCTGTGCCACCGCAATGCCCACGACCTGGACCTGGGAGGGGTCCGGCTCGATCCGCAACTTCCGAGCTTCTGCCGAAATCTGGCGTGCCAGCTCGACATCACGATGGCTCAGAGCTCCGTACTCCCCGGAGGCGGTTCGGACCGTGACTCCCTCGGGTCGCACGTCCACGTCGGGGAAGTGGCCCACAACCTCCGCAACTTCGGCGATCGCGGCCACAAACCTTGCTGCTTCCGCGAACGATCCGACGTGGAAGTAGGCGTGGGCGCCAGAGAAAAGGACCCGCCAGTCCTCGACTCCGACGGCGTCGTGGAATGCCCGAGCAGTCGTTCGCTTCTCGCTGATGGGCAAATGCTAGGCAGGAAGCCCGGCTTCATGCAACGCGCTGAGGCGCTTCGGCGCGACTTCCACCCACGTCTCGGCCTCGGCCAGGCGACGGACGTCTCGGACGACCAAAGTCGAGGCCATGGGCCGGCTCGACGCGATGCTCGGCCGCTCGCTGCTCGACGCGCCCGACGTTGGCGAGGACGAGGCGCCCGCACCAGACCTGTGGCCAAGCCGAAGCGGCGCGTGATCGTCGCCAACTGGCCAGCGCATGTGCAGCGGCTGTTCCCAGCGTCGGCGGCGACTGCAACATGAACAGGATCGCGACCGCCCTGCTCACGGTGACCGCCGTGTCCCTCGTCGGCTTCGGGATCGCGCTGATCTTCTACCGGGTCTCACGGCCCTTTGGACCTCAGTTCGGGGCGGGTGAGACGTTCGGGACCGCGGTAGGAATCGCCATCATCGGCTGGGGCGCCGGCGTCGGATGGAGCGCGCAAGCGGTCCGGCGCGACCAGCGCGGCGGTTGGATCCTGGCGGCGTTGTCGGCGACGGCGATCCCCAATCCTGGTTCGAGGATCTCCCGACCGATCGCCAGCGAGCCGAACCTCAGGAGGTCGACCCGGCCGTAGTCGAGCGAAACAGACTCGTCAGGTGCGTCGAAGCTCTTCGCTTCGATTCCCGCCATGGCTCGCAGTGTGTCCATGACCGCCGTGCTGCGTCAACGCAGCGGTCTGGCAGGGACCCGTCTTCTGTGCATCATCGATCGCATGAGCCGCCCTGACCTGCCCTCCGGCTCCGGTGCGGATCACGGTGCGGCCTGCTCCACGACGAGGTGGCCGAACATGGTCCCGACATGAGGGGAGCATTCGAAGCGGTACCTGCCCGGTTCGAGCACGCCGAGCTCATACTCGATCGTGGCCGGGCCGTCGAGGAGCTCGCCGAAGAACAGCTTTTCGTCGCGCGCGTCATCTCGCCAAAGCTGGAAGTTGTGCACGACGCCATCTTCGTTTGAAAAGGCTATGGTGATGGGACGGCCTGCATCGGCCTCCAGGAGGTCCGTGCTGAACGCGAAGTCACTTACGGTCAGCTCGAGCACCTGAGGATCGACGACGGCGGTCGGAGCAACCGGGCTCAGCCCAACCGAAGGGATCGTGCTTGGAGCGCCGGTCGCCGCACAGGCGCTGACGATGATCCCGAGCGCCACCAGCATGGGCGCGCGCTTGATGACCGCCGCCCTGGGCCGTGAGCCGGCGGGGTCGAACCCGATGGACTCGCACGTAGTCCTGTCCAATTGCGGCCTCCTTCCGATGGCTTGTCTCACCCACCGTCCGCGAGGGTCATTTCGGCTAATGGCATCAGTGCCCGCGCCCCTGTTACTGCGCCGGCAACGGCCCCGATTACGAGGCCCGCGGACCCGCCCGGGTCGAATGCCCAGCCCTCAACGAGCAATCCAAGCGATCGACCGTCCCTGACCACGGCGAGGTGGGTAATGCCGAGGCGGGCCAGACTGCGGATTGCGTCGGGGTGTAGCGACGCCTCGGTCTCAGGCGGGAAGAGCACCAGCAGCATTGCCATCGATCCGCTCCATAAAGTGGAGTCCGATGGCGACGCTACGCGAGCTTGCGGCCTCCGATCATCAGGGATTTCCCGCAATCTGCTCGCGAGGTTCGGCCAACTTCAGGGCGAGCTCGGTCCGGTTGCGAACGTCCAGCTTGCGAAAGACGTTCAGGAGGTGACGTTCGACCGTTTTTGGCGAAAGGAACAGGCTTGCCGCGACTTCCAGGTTCGTGGCCCCGCGGGCAACCAGCCGGGCCACTTCCGCTTCGCGCTCAGTCATGGGCGATCCTGCGGCGCCACGGCGCCACGTGCGGACGCCAAGTCCACGAAGCGCATTTCCAGCCATCTTCATCACTGTCGCTGCACCCATGCCCTCGGAGTCAGCCGCGACCCCGCGGAGCTCGGTGATGGCCTGGTCACTGCCGGTCTCCGCTAATGCCAGACCAAGGTCGAGCCGTATCCAGATCGCCGCCAGCCGGTACGGGGAGGCCTCGGCAGCCGCTCGCGCAACCTGGAGCGACGTGACGCGCTCCCGTGTTCTGTGGGCCGCGAGAGCGCGTGCGTGGAGGCGCATGATGCGGTCGAGCTCGTCGCCAGCGCGTCCCAGGGCGTCCCATTCGTCGAGCGCCGCGCGCGCCCCGCGGCGTTCGCCGACGCGTGCCAATGCCTCGGCAACCATGAGCAGCCGGTCGCCGCTGCAACGCGGGCACGCCGCCGCCTTGGCACATTCTTCCGAGGCGGCCAAATGGCGCGCGACGGCAGGAGCCGCGAGCGTGCCGTCGAGGCGTGCTCTCCAGATGGCGCAGTCGGCGTGGAGCATGATCCGCTGGTGCTCGCTTGGCTCGTGTGACGCCTCGGCCTCGAGCCGCGGCAGCGCACGCGCCGCGTCTCCACGCTCGATTGCGACATGGCATACGACTCGGACGACCCTGTGGCGCGCGCGTGGCACGTCGCCGACGTGCTGGACGAGCTCGTTTGTCGTCATGACCGCCGCTTCAGCTTCCACGAGTTCGCCGAGGAGCGCCAGCGAGCGCGCCAACCAGAACCCCGCGTCCACGCTGACGTGCGGCAGCACGGCACGGTCGGCATCCGCTCGCACGCGCCGAAAGCGTTCAACCGCTTCCCGCACGGAACCGTTGAGACGCAATGCCGCTGCAAGCGCCAGTTCCGCCGTCAGCCGCTCGTCGAGCCCAGCGCCACGTGCCTCCGCTTGCCACTCCTGTGCCGAATCCAGCAGTGCCCTGACGTCCCCTCCTTGCATGGCCGCCTCGTAGACAAGCCGAAGTGCCTCGAGATAGGCGCGCCGCACCCGACGGCGACGACTCCCGCGTGCACCCTCCTCGCCGTTCAGGACGCGGGCCTTCGACAGGGCGAGGCGCGCCGTGACGCGACCATCGCTCGTGCGCTTCCCCAGCCACAGCTGGATGGCGGCAAGCTGGATCTGCCGCTCCAGGCTGAGCAGCTCGTCACCATCAGCCAGCTCGCTGCTGCGTGACAGCAATGCCAGGGCCTCGTCTCGCCGCCCGAGGCTGTACGCGGCCCGGGAGGCCTCCAGCAGCGCGGCTGCGCGAACCTTCGACTGCCTTGAACGCTCGGCCACCTGCGACCAGCGAGTGAGTGCTTCTTCGTGTTCACCGAGCTCGTGGGCAAGCGTTGCAACTTCGGCCTGGAGAAGCATGGAAGCTGGAACCGATGGGTCCGCCTCGTCAGCCAGACCTGCCAGCAGGAGCAGTCCGTCGATACCGAGGAGCCGACGTTGAGATGAGCGCGCCAGCTTCCGGGCCAGTCCCACAGACGATAAGCCGCCAGCGCGCCTGTGCTCGAGGGCCTCACGCAGGTATCGAATATCGGCCTCGCCCTCGCGCTCGAGCAAGGTCGCCATCGCTCGATGTAGCCGCCGCCTGGCCTCGACGGGCATCTCAGTCATCGCCGCTGATCGGATCAGGTCGTGAGAGACGCGAGCACCGCCGTGAGCCGTAACGGCCAGACCTCGTCGGACGAGCTCCCTCAGCGCGACCTCCGTCCGTCTGCGGGGTTGGTCCAGGAGCTCCGCGGCGGAGCCGAGGGAGATCTGACGCCCGGCCACGGCAAGGGCAGCCAGCAGCGCGGTTGCGTCGACACTGGCGCCGCGAAGGCGACTGGTGAGGATCTGCGAAAGGCCGCCGCCTTCTTGGCCGTGGAGGACGAGGCCTTCGAGCCAGAAGGGCGAGCCCTGCGCTTGCCGCCAAAGGGCGGCGGCTGTGGCGGAGTCGACGCGCGCGTCGAGCGTTCGAGCCAGCGCCACTCCCTCGGCGCGGTTGAGGGGACCAAGGTGAATCTCGATGACGCGTTCCGCCGGCAGCGTGGCCAGCAGCGCCATTCCTACGCTGTCAGGTCGTGTGGCGGCAAAGACGGCGAGCTGGTGCTGCGCCTCGGAAGCGGATCGAATCAAGTAGTGGCAAAGCGACAGGGAAAGCTGGTCGACCCATTGAAGGTCGTCGACGAGCAGCAGCGCTGGCTCGACCGTCCGAAACGCCCGGCGCGCTGCCTCGAAGATCTGCAGCGGCGCAATGTCGGCCGCCGCGCGGCCACGGGGATACCCCCGACGGGCGCGTCCACCGATGAGCAATGCCTCGAGCGGGTCGCCAGCTTCAGGCACCGCAGCAAGCGACCGTAGGAGGCCGCCTGCGGCTGCGAGCGGTACGTTCTGCTCGGACTCGAAACCCACCACCGCAAACGCGTGACTCCCAGAGGCGAGTCGGGCCTCGGTCAGCAGCCGACTCTTGCCGCATCCCGGCTCGCCGGTCACCAGGGCCGCGGCAGTCCCGTCCGACGTTGAGCTGACCTGCCCGAGGGCGCGAAGCTCGTCGACCCTGCCGATAAATGCGCGCATCTGCTGAGCCTACCCCGGTCGAATCCTGGCGGGAACGACGTTGCTCAGCCGCGGGATCATGCGTACCGGCGACGAGGCCTGCGGGCCGTGGCCAGATCGGTCGCCAGGATGGAACCCTCCATCGGCTTCGACCACGAGCGGCTCGCCGGTCGTGCCGTCGGACGACTCGATCCGCAGCGGTCAGCTCCGCAGCCCGGCCCGCGGGCGAGGTTGTCCGCCAAGCGGGACAATTGAATACTGGCAATCCCTAGCGCAAAATCCGCGGACACACCCTGAGTAGCGCGCGGAGGGTCAGCCCGTCCGGCCGACGGAGCGAGACGATCGATGGCTCGCGTGATGGATGGTGCTACGAAACGGATTGCGCCAGGGCGCGGGGCGGACTGGCGGATTCAGATCGGCAAGGCCGCCGTGCTGATCCTCGCCGGCGCGTGGCTTCTGGCCGAAGGTCACCGCGCCGAGTCCACCCTTGGGCTGGCGGCGGGGACGGCCCTGCTGATCGACGGCACTCGCAGGGTGCTCGGCTCCCGCGACCTCACAGGTCGCTCGCGTGACCTGACCCTGGTTCGCGGCGGTGTCGGCGTCGCGACCGGCGGCCTCGTGGTTGCCCTCTCCATCCTCCAGCAGGTCACGATCGTGGGCATCAGGATCGGGATCGGTGTCGGCGGACTGGCCTATGGGCTCCTGGGTCTCGCGCTCGTGGCCCCCGTGTTCCGGGGCCGGCAGTGGGCAGCCATGGTGCCCGATGTCGTGGTCGTCGTACTGTCGATCTTGCTCCTGTACCGCGTCGCGACGGCGGACTCGATCCGCGGGCTCCTCGCGGTGACCGCCTGGCTGCTCATCGGGTCCGGCATCGCCATCGGACTGGTCGGGATAACGCGGCGTAGAAGGGTGTCAATGACCGTCGACCCGTCGGCAGGCAGTGTGCCCCCGGTCCTGACGCAATCCGAGAGCGTGGCCGATGCGGCGGACCCTCGACCGTTCGCGCCGGTGCTACCCGCCGCTAACGGGGTCGACCAGCGCGGCGGAGCGCCGCGGGCCGGTCGGCGTCTCGCAATCGTCAGTGTCGGGGCGGCTTTCATCGCCGCCGGGCTCTACATCGTTACGGTCGGAACACCCGCGGGGCAGCTCGTCGGCGAGCTGATCCTCGGCGGGCGGCCTGCGTCTGCCGAGACGGTCATCGGTGCGGAGCGGGTCCTCGCGGCGTTGTCACGCCTATCGCTCGTCATGGGCACCTTGGTCGTCGCCGTGATCGCGCTGGTCCAGCGCCGCCCCCGGCTTGCGCTCGCCGCCGCCGTGGCCATCGTCGGGGCGAACATCACGACCCAGCTCCTGAAGGAGATCGTGCTCGATCGGACCGATCTCCTGGGCGGGCTGTTCTATCCCCTGCCCAACAGCTTCCCGAGCGGCCACGCCACTGCCGCAGCCTCCGTCGCTGTCGGGCTCCTCCTGGTTGTGCCTCCGCTCCTGCGAGCCC
The DNA here is from genome assembly GCA_964474055.1 of uncultured Acidimicrobiaceae bacterium. Lineage (GTDB taxonomy): Bacteria > Actinomycetota > Acidimicrobiia > Spongiisociales > ZC4RG35 > JAICND01. The sequence continues at coordinate 7,911 of CAYYRT010000426.1, forward strand.
CGTCGGTGATCGTGTCCGGCATCGTGGTCGCGATTGTCGGGACCAGCACACTGGTCGCCGGCTGGCATCGGATGGCCGACGCCGTCGGCGGGGTGTTTGTCGCGACGGCCTGGGGCGCTGGGCTCGGGGCACTCCTAGCCTCGCGGCGCGGCGTCGAGCCCGTCGGCCGTCGCACAGCCGCGTTCGGACGCCTGTCCTCGACGATTCCGATGGTGATCGGCGGCACCAGCCTGGTGCTCGGTGGCCTCGGATATCTGATCTTGGCAGCCGATCCGCTCGAGGTGCTTCTATTCCTGGCGGAGCGCGGCGGCAGCCCCGCCCTCTTCGTCGTGGGGCTATTGATCACGATCGGAGCCTCGCTTGCCACCCTCGGTACGCTCGGCTTCGTCCTGCGCGACATCCGGCTCGACCCGCGGGCCAGGTGATCGCGGGGTCGGTTGCTGTGCGTTCAATCGGAATGGAACCACCCGGCTGGAGACGAAACCTGGATGCCAGTACGGCACGAACCCGTACCAACCGAAGACGCTAGCTTGGTAGCCTGGATCTGAGACCAGCGCCGGGTCATATTCAGGGCCAGAGGCAGCCCGCTCGTGGTCCTGGTCCACGTAGACGTGGTCCCTATCCCGCTTCCGGATGGCGTCCACCGGGATGAGGAGCCACCTATCCCCGGGAATGAAGCCTGATACTCGGAGGATCATGAAGTACACGCGGTGGCCCTCGTCGTCGATCACGAGATCCTCGACCCGCCCCATCTCGTAGCCGGCATCGTCCAAGACCATCCTGCCGCGGATGTCATCAGCCTCACGCGCAAGGGCGAGGCTCGTGTCTGAGAGCCGGACGAGTGGCAGAGGCTCGAGTGTGGTATTCACAGTCTGCTCATCGCGAACTCCTGACGCACCCGACGTCAGTCGTTGAAGCTCGAGCCTGGGTCCGCTTGCGACCGAATCACAAGCCGCGACTCCCGGTCGTCGGCCGTCACGTCGATGAGTGCTCCGTCCAGCACCTCGGTAACGTCGTCGGCGACGTAGATCGGAAGGGCAGATCCATCCAGGACCTGGTCTCCCTGCTCGGGCGCAGGAGCGAACGTCAGCGCGACACCTGCAGAGCCGCGCACGAAGCGCGCCCCAGCTCGCTCATCGAAGCCTCTCTCCGTCCGAGCCCTAAGAAGGTGGGTGGTAGCGCGATCGGTGATCTGGAGCATGGGTACCTCCCAGGGATTCATCGGTCGATGGGTTGGGGTCAGACTCAGCGGCCCTCGGCGACGGACGGCTACGGGATGCCCAAGCTGGCCGCGCCGTTATGGCGATCCTCGAATGGCTCCGACGCGCTTGGTTCCGGCTTGGTATGGCCATGCTGCAGCGTCGCGGGTACCGCGTCAGTCGTCCCGGCCAGACGTCGCCGACCATTTGGGGCCCGCGGGTTCGGTAGACTCGGCCGACCCGTGCCGACGCGCGCCGCCGGTCCGGGTCGATGGGAACGGACGAGCATCCGACAATGATAGCCCATAGGCAAGTAATGCGGAAGAGGCGATCTATGGCGGCGGAGCACCCCATCGTCGACGCCCTCGAGCGAATCGTTTTCGCCGGGGTCGCGCTGACGACCCGCGCGCTCTCCGGGGCGAGAGCCGACCTCGACCTGACTCTGGCGCAGTGGCGCGTTCTTGTCGTGTTGGGGGAGACTGAGGACGGCGCGACGATCAGCCAGGTGGCTGCGCGGATTGGTGTCACCTTGCCGGCGACCAGTCGCCAGCTGCGCCGACTCGAGCGACGCGGCCTCGCTGAGGTCGGCCCAGATGACCGGGACCGCCGGGCGACGCGCGTGCGACTGACGAGCCTGGGGCGCTCGGCGCGCGACGACGTGATTTCGTTTCGTCGGCGGAAGATTTCACAGATCGCGGCATCGCTGGACCTCGATCCCCCGATGGCGACCCAGCTGGCTCGGATCGCGGATGCGTTGGACCCATCGAACCCGACCCGCCCGCATCGCGACCCTCACGTACCGCGCGCGGGATAGCACCCGCGTCGTGAGGCGCAGATCCGCATAGTCGCTTCGAGATCGAGCGCCGGTCAGGGGGCATGTCACTGCCCCACGGGCGGGGCGTACAATCGTGGTGCTCGTGCCCACGAAGCTGGTGTGCCAGGCAGGCACGTGGGCAGCTGTCGGACCTCAAGGTCCGCGGGGCCGACGTCCCCCCGATATCCGGACGTCAAGGTGGAGACTGCTGGCCCAAGCCGGTGGTCTCTTCGTTGACTATGCAGATGTAGGTGGATCAACCCGGTGCGCACCTCGAACCGCTGGACGGCGGCCGCGTCACTCGCGCTCGGCATTGCGATGCTCGGCCTGGGAGCCGCAGGTGACGTCGAGGCAGCGGCGGGTGAAGTCCGCGTGCTGCGCGTCGAAGGCGTCATCAATCCCGTCTCGGCCCGATACGTGATCCGCGGTATCGAGGCGGCCGCCGAGGAGGGCGACGCCGCAGTGCTCATCGAGCTGGACACGCCCGGCGGCCTGCTCGACGCCACGCAGCAGATCACCGGGGCGTTGCTCAATGCACGCCTTCCGGTGATCGTGTACGTCACCCCGGTCGGCACACACGCCGCTTCGGCCGGCACCTTCATCACCATGGCGGGGCATGTGGCGGCGATGGCGCCGAGCACGAGGATCGGGGCGGCCACGCCGGTGAGCGGAGAGGGCCAGGAGATTCCCGAGGATCTGCGTACCAAGATCATCAACGACACGGCCGTGTACGCGCGCAGCATCGCCGATGCGCGGGATCGGAACGCCGACTGGGCAGAGGACGCCGTGCGTGACGGAGTCTCGATCGGGGCCGAGGAGGCCGTGGAGCTCGACGTGGTTGATCTCGTCGCCGCCGACCGAGCCGAGTTGCTGGGCGCGGTCGACGGCTTCACCGTGAACCTTCCCGACGGAGAAGTCACGGTCGAAACAGCGGGTGCGGCGGTGGTCGAGGAGCCGATGTCGCCCTTCGAGGAGGTGCTCAAGGTCCTCTCCGATCCGAACATCGCGCTGATCCTGCTCAGCCTAGGGACGCTGGGCATCTACTTCGAGCTCAGCAATCCGGGCGCATTCTTCCCCGGGATCTTCGGCGCCATCGCCCTCGTTCTGGCGCTCTTCAGCCTGGGTACGCTGCCGATCAACTATGCGGGGCTGGCGCTGCTGATCTTCGGGCTGGCGCTGATGGGCGCCGAGATCTGGGTGGCCTCGGGAGGCGTTCTCGGCATCGGCGGCGGGATCGCATTCGTGATCGGTGCCCTGATCCTCGTCGACGACACACAGGCCCCGTTCCTGGAGGTCAGCCGGCCACTCATCTTCGGGATCACCCTCGCCCTCGTGGCCTTCGTCCTGGTTGCGCTGCGGGCCGTCATGCGCACACGTCTTCGGCCCGCCTACATCGGTGGCAACGACATGGTTGGGCGCGACGGAATGGTCCGCGGCACGTCATCGGTCTTCGTCGAGGGCGAGCTATGGCGCGCGCGAACCGCGGCGCCCGACAGGACATTGAAGCCGGGAGACCGCGTCCGAGTCATCGGTCGAGAAGGACTCGGCCTCATAGTGGAACCGCTGCCAGAGGCAGACAACCAAAGGGAGAGCTAGATGGACGAGCTCATCGGTCTATTTCCAGTACTGGCCGTCGCGGCGGTCATCATCCTGAGTCTTGTCGGCGCGGCGGTGAAGGTGGTACAGGAGTATGAGCGCGGCGTGATCTTCCGCCTCGGCCGGCTGGTCGGCGCGAAGGGCCCGGGCCTGTTCTTCATCATCCCGTTCATCGACCGCATGGTGAAGATCGACCTCAGGGTCATCACGCTGGACATCCCGAGCCAGGAGGCGATCACCCGCGACAACGTCACGGTGCGCGTCAACGCAGTCTGCTACTTCCGCGTCGTCGATCCGGAGGCGGCGGTGGTACGGGTCGAGCAGTACCTGGTCGCGACGCTTCAGATCGCGCAGACCACGATGCGCTCCGTGCTCGGCCAGTCGGAGCTCGACGAACTGCTCAGCAACCGCGAGGAGATCAACACCCGCCTCCAGCAGATCATCGACGAGCAGACGGCGCCGTGGGGCATCAAGGTCAGCATCGTCGAGGTCAAAGACGTCGAGCTGCCGCAGGAGATGAAGCGCGCCATGGCGCGCCAGGCGGAGGCCGAACGCGACAAGCGGGCGAAGATCATCAACGCCGAGGGCGAATTCCTGGCCGCCGAGCAGCTCGCGAACGCGGCGAACATCATCAACGCCGCGCCGAGCGCGCTCCAGCTGCGCTACCTGCAGACGCTGTCCGACATCAGCTCGGATCAGAGCCGGATCATCATCTTTCCCCTACCCATGGACCTGATCAGCGCCTTCATCGGCAGTGACGTGGGCGGCGGGCCCAAGGTTCGCCCGGTGACACCGAGATCGGGTTGAGAGGCTGA
>CAYYRT010000427.1:0-3008 GCA_964474055.1 uncultured Acidimicrobiaceae bacterium
GACATCGTGGTCACCGCGACTCCCGCGCGGGAAGCCCTAGTTTTCGCCGCCGACCTTCACCCGGGCATCCACATCACGGCGATGGGCTCGGACGGACCCGGCAAGCAGGAGCTCGATCCGGAAGTCCTTTCCCGCGCTCATCGTGTCGTCTGCGATTCGACGAGCCAGTCCACCCGCCTCGGGGAGCTCCAGAAGTCCCGTCTTGGCGGCGACGCTCCCATCATCGAGCTGGGCCAGGTGACGGCGGGGCTCGAGCCCGGCCGCCGCGACGCGAAGGACATTACCGTCTGCGACCTCACCGGGCTCGGCGTTCAGGACACCGCCATCGCCGTCTATGCGTTCCGAAAGGCGAGTGCCCGAGGCCTGGGCACGAAGGCTGCGCTCTAGTTTCGCGACTTCAGGACTTCCGAGATCCGGAACAATCCGGTCTCGAGCGTGGAGCGTTCTCCCCCGTAGCCGATGCGGATGTAGTGCTCCATCCCGAAATGAGCGCCGGGCTGCCTCCGCCGGCAGACGACTAGAGCGGATGGCGGCCTGGAGCCGCTGGTTGTTGCGCAGCTGAATCTGCCCGCCAAAGCTGCCCCAATCGACTTGCGCGACTTCCCCTGTCAGCGTCGACAGGCGCAGGTACGCCTGGCTCGGCGGAGCGGGGCGGAGATGGCGCACGGCGCGGCTGACCTGCACGGCGGATCCCGGATGGCCCCGCTGCCGCAGCATCTCGTGCAGGCGTGTCGCACGCAGCCGACACCTGCTGCGTCGGCCGCTTTGATAGGATGCGCTGCCAGAGGATCCGCCACGCACGATCTGCGCGATGCTTCGCCGTTGGATGATGACGAGTCAACGCAATGACCACAGACGCTCCCCTCCATGATCGGCTGACGGCCGCAGCACCGGGTCCGGTGATTCAGACCCGCTCCTTGGGCTTCTCCTACCCCGACGCGGATCGGCCCGCCGTGCGCGACGTCAGCTTTACCGTGGAGCGCGGCGAAATCTTCGGCTTCCTCGGCCCGAGCGGCGCCGGGAAGAGTACCACCCAAAACGTGCTCATCCGATTGCTTGACGGGTACAAGGGCGCCGTCAACGTTCTGGGCCGCGATCTGCGCACCTGGGACAGAAACTACTACCGGAGGATCGGCGTCGCGTTTGAGGCGCCGAACCATTACCTGAAGCTCACCGCCCGAGAGAACCTGCGTTTGTTCGCGGGCCTCTACGGAGGCATGACCGAGGACCCGGATGCCCTCCTTGACCGCGTGGGGTTGCACGACGACCGCGACAAGCGAGTGGGGGAGTTCTCCAAGGGTATGCGTGGCCGGCTGACGCTCGCTCGCGCATTCCTTCACCGTCCGGAGCTTCTGTTTCTGGACGAGCCGACAGCCGGGCTCGACCCCGTGACCGCACGTCGGATCCGGCAGGTCATCCTCATGGCCAGGGATGCGGGCGCGACGATCTTCCTGACCACTCACGACATGGTCACCGCCGACGAACTGTGCGACCGAGTCGCCTTTCTTGTGGACGGTCGGATCGCCGCGCTGGACGCTCCGCGTGCACTGCGGCTGGCACACGGCCGGCGGGTCGTGCGAATCGAAACGGTGTCCGGTGGAACCCGCGCGTCGCGCGAGTTCGCGCTCGATGGGCTCGCCGAAGAGCGGGAGTTCCTGGCCCTTCTTCGGTCGGGCGGTGTGGAAACGATCCACACCCTGGAGACCACGCTCGAGGACGTGTTCATTCGCGTGACGGGGACAGCGCTCGCATGACCGCATTCATCACCGCTCTCCGCTGGGACATCGTCGTGCAGGCGAGGAACGGGTTTTATTGGGCGAGCGTCTTCGTCGTCCTAACCGTTGGAGGTCTTCTTCTCAACCTCCCCGAGACCGCGCGCGCCAACGGGGCGGCCTGGGTGCCGGCAATCCTCGTGATCAACCTTCAGATCACCACCTTCTTCTTCATGGCAGCTCTGATGCTGCTGGAGCGGGATGAGGGAACGCTCATCGCCATCGCAGTATCTCCCTTCTCACCGGGCGACTATCTCGCCACGCGTACGATCACGCTGACCGCACTCGGCGCGATAGAAACCGCCGCGGTCGTCTGGATCGCGTTCGGCCCGGGCGGGTCGTGGCCCTTCATCATCTCAGGAACGGCGGCGCTCGGTGTGATCTACACCGGCTTGGGCGCGGCTGTGGGGTCGCGCTACGCTTCTGTGAACGCGCTGCTGCTCCCCGCATCCGTCGTCGTGACCTTGCTTCTCCTCCCCCTCCTGCCGCACTTCGGCCTGGCACCGCGTGCGCCGTTCCTGCTGCACCCCATCGAACCAGCCCTCACTCTGATCCGGGCAGGATATGTCGCGACGGAGCCCGGAGAGCTCGTCTTCGGCGCCGTCGGCTCATTTACCTGGAGCACAGTCGCATTCCTGTGGGGACGCAACCGTGTGGGCCGTTTGATGCGCGACACCCGTGCGGCAGGCGGACGATGAGGACAGCCGCGCTGACGGCGCTGATGTACGCGGACTCGCGGTTATTGTGGCGAGATCCGCTCCTGGGGTGGGTCTTGCTGCTGCCCGTGGGGCTCGCACTTCTGTTGCGGGTCTTGGTGCCCAAGGCCGGTGAGGCGCTCCTCGCCGCGGGCGGGTTCGACCTCGCGCCATATTACTCCCTGATCATAGGTGGCTATCTGATGACCGCGCCGGGCATCGTGGGGATGGTGGTTGGCTTCCTCCTCCTGGACGAGCGGGATGCGCGCACACTCACGGCGCTGCGCGTGACACCGCTCTCGATGCACCGCTATCTGGCCTACCGCATAGCGCTGCCGCTGCTCGTCGGCACCGTGTCAACGCTCGTTGGCTATCCCGTGATCGGGATCAGTCCGCTCCCACTGTCTCAGTTATTGGCCATCGCCATCGTCGCCGGCCTGTCGGCGCCGCTGCTCGCGCTCGTGCTCGCCACAGCCGCACCAAACAAGGTGGCGGGATTCGCGGTTGTGAAGGTGCTGAACGGCGTCAACCTCCTGCCGAT
>CAYYRT010000428.1:0-4118 GCA_964474055.1 uncultured Acidimicrobiaceae bacterium
CGAGTCGGCCGAACGTGCGGATGCCAATGCTTTGGGCTCGGAGGAGATCGCGGATCTGGCGGAGCAGACTGCGGCCGCCGCAGAGAAGGCCGCCGAACGAGCGCGCGCGGCCGCCGTACTGGCCCGGGAGATCGCTCGCCAGGGCCGCGAGGATCGCTTGAGTGCCGCGGAGGCCTCCGTGGAGGCTGCGCGCGCCGCGGAGGCAGATGCCCAAGGTCGCTATCACGAAGCCGAGGCATAGGCGAGTCGGAGTCTCCTGGAGTCGCGCCCGGCCGAGCGGGGCCGTTAGCCACCCAGGCGACGTGCGCGCTCTACTGACGGCCGCGTAGAAGGCCGGTCTTACCCCTAAGGCGGCCCTTCGAGCGACTTCTCGAATGCTAGAAGCGTGTCGTCGACTTCAATCGTTCCGGTGCGGATCCGGATGGTCCCATGCACCCGCCGCGGCGGAATACCGACGTCGACATAGCCGAGGTGCCGGTACAGGGCCAGAGCTGCGTCGTTGTCCACGCTGACGGAGAGTCTGAGTCGGGCGAATCCGCGCGCGACCACCGCTCGCTCAGCCGCCTCGGCCAGGGCCGTCGCGACGCCGCGCCGGCGATGCTCCGGGCGGACAGAGACATCCTGGAGCTCAGGTGGGTCGGTCAGAGCGAGATGGGCATGGCCCAGCGGCTCATCCTCCTCCCACGCCACGAGATAGAAGCCATCGCCCTGCCCGAGACGGGCGAGACCGAGCACCGCGCCGACCCGCTCGATCTCGTCGGCTGTCAGCTCGCGGATCTGCAGCATGGACGCAGCCTGACGGTTGCAGCTGCGACAACGCAATCCATACGAACCACTGACCCCAACCCCTGTCGGTCGGAGTCGAGGTGTCAACCAGCGTTATGAGCGGGCGCGAAGGGCGGCTTCGATCTCGTCGAGGTGCTCACCGCGGTGCTCGCCGCGCTCCGGGCTGATCGGGCTGTCGGGATCGCTCGGCCACAGCCGATCCAGGGGCAGCCTGGCGGCGAGCGCGTCTACCTCCTCCGCGGTCCGCAGGGCGAACTGCGCGGCCGCGCGGGGCGCGATCGCGTGGATCAAGGGGCGGGTCGAGTCGTTCAGCCAGTCGCCATCGGGCTCGGCATCGCCTGACGCCCACGGCTCCCCGTGATCGATCTTCTCCGCCAGGGTCTGGAAGCGGATGTCCCAATACGCGATGTGACCGAGCACGCCTGCCACCGTCCAGTACTCGTTCACAGGCGCGGTAAGCGCCTCGTCGTCGAGGGCCTCGATGAGCGCGCGCAGGCGCTCACGTTGACGCGTGTTCGCTTCGATGTAGGCCCGATCTTCACTCATGGTCTGACCATACAGCCCGGGCGGAGTGCGCGCGGCCGTGGCGGCATGACCCACCATGATCAATCAGTGTCCGCCAATGTCACCTGTCGGTCGTGGGACGAGCCACAGTGCCTTCAGTCGGCGATAGCACGGCCCGTTGGCTGTGCTATCAAGCTCCCATCCGAATGAATAGAGGTCGATGTCTGATCGGCGGGCGAACACGCTTGCTAGTTCGCGAGTGCTCTGCCTTAAGTCCCTTGACGCAGTCTCGAACAGCTGGACGGGGTCGACCCCTAGTCGTTGCGCGCAGTCGTAGAACGGTGCGAGGCCACCCATGACGTCTCGCGCGTCGATCTCAACATCCGGCTCGGATGCGACCAAGTAGCGATTTAACTCGACCTCCAGGCGCGTCGGCGAGCACATGCGAAGCGCAACCGATGGCTCCCTGCATTCCGCCTTGGGTTTGCTGCCCATCATCAGACGGTAGCGCACTGGGCTCGCTTAGGGTGCGCAGTGACACCTGAGGCCGCGGCGAATCGCATGTGGCTCGAAGCCAGTTGATGCACCTCGCGACCCGGCTGAGCTCATGAAAACGTGGGTGGACCCGATAGCACGCGGATGATCAGCATCAGTACCACGTAAGCCACGTACAGGAGCACCACGAACGCAAAGCCGCGGTACAGCCCGAGGCGGAACGGATGGACCTGCGACGGTTGACCAGCCTCCCGCGAGAGGCGCTCGCGGCGAAAGATGGCTAGCAGCGCGACGATCGCGAGCGCGAGGGCCGCGGCCGGGATCAGCTCGATCAGCAATCAAATGGCGCTCGCTGGGGTTTCATGCTACCGCACAGTACCACGTTCGCCGTGTCGGGCGAGCCCGGCAAGAGATACGTCGGGACCGTCGCTCAGCGTGCGGGAATGTCCTTCGGTTGCGGGACGCACCGTCGTAGCGGTCTGTGTATCCTGCGATCCCCTATGGCTCCATTTACCCGTGTCGGCGCTGGTCTGCTGTTCCTGCCGCTCCTGGTGGGCTGCTGGTCGGTCGGCGGGCAGGCGAAGGACGTGGCCGAACGCATCCGTGGCTCTGGATCAGAAGTCGTGGACAGCGTGATCTACAACCGCGAGAACTGGCTCGACCCCGCATCGGTGGATGTCTACCTACGAGCCGGAACGACCGATGAGCAAGCGTCCAACTTCTGGTGCACCGTCGTGGTCCCCGCCGGCGGAACCGAGGATTTCGTGTTCTTGTCTTACCGCGACGAAACGGGAGGCTCGGGCTACACGACAGTGTGCGCGCCTTGATCGTCCGACCTCACTCGATCGTCTTGCCGAACCACCAGCGGCGGAAGGCCGGAACCAGGGGGCCGGCAAAGAAGAGAACGGCGCCGAGACCTAGAGGACGCTGCCGAGGGGATCGGGGAGAAGCAGACCAGCCGTGATCATGACTGCGATGAGCGAGCTCCACGCCAACCGAGTATCGTGATACTCACCGGTAACAAGTATTCGTCCTGGACGGGCACCGATGGGCACGATCCCTCGCAAACGACTTCTATCCGTCCTCTTCGGGCTCAGCAGCGCCGTGGTAATCGGGCTCGTCGGCCCGCTTTACGGCGGACTGATGCTCGTGCTCGCCTTCCCACTGGTCTTCCGCACGCCGAGTCGCGTGGCGCCCGCCTGGCTGCTGGCGACCTTCGGGACCTCGTGGCTCACCCTCGTCGTGACCGGAACAGGCGCCTTCGTGCGGAACTCGTTGATGCTCGACAACGGTGCTGTGTTGACCGCGATTGGGGTCGCGCCACTCGTGCTCGCGGGTGCCATCGTCGCTACTGGCCGCGTCCGATCCGGTAGCCCTTCGACCAGCGGGCGGCAGTCGCCGTGAGTGCCTACCGAGGCCAGGCGAAGCGCTGATTGCCGGACTCCAGCCCCGGCGTAGCACCCCATCCTCGCAATGCGTTACTTCGCCCGCCGCGGAGTTCGCTGCCTATGGGCTTCCGATGCCGCGGTGGGTGACGCTATCGGGTACTTCGATTTCGAAGCTGTTGCGGCCGTCGAGGACCACCTTGAGGTCGGGGAACCACGAGACATCGAGCTCGTTCCAGCGGGGGTCGGCGGTCTGGGTGGCGACGCCGCGAACCCCGGGGGCCACCGTTCCCCAGGCCCACGGTTCGGCGCCGGTCCGGCGGATCTCGTCCTCAGTCAGCAGGGGGTCGTACGCGAGCACGCGGGCGCCCGCGGCGCGGAGCCGCTCGATCAGGGGCAGCGCTCGCGAGTAGGCAAGCTCCGTGACGCCGTGGCGGTAGGTCAGCCCTAGCACGAGCACCCCGTCGCCTTCGAGCGAGCCCAGCTCGGCCTTCAGCGCCTCGATCGCCACGTCGACCTGGCCGTCGTTGACCTCGCGGGCTCGAGCCACCAGGGACAGCTCGGGCGCCCGGTCGAGCAGGAAATGCGGGTAGACCGGGATGCAGTGGCCGCCGACGCCGAGCCCCGGCTGGTGGATGTGGCTGTAGGGCTGGCTGTTGGCCGCGGCGATCACCTCGGTCAGGTCGACCCCGATCCGGTCGGCGTAGTTCGCGAACTCGTTGGCGAGCGCGATATTCACGTCGCGGTACGTCGTGTCGGCGAGCTTCGAGAACTCGGCCGCCTCGGCCGACGACATCGCCACGATCTCGGCATCGAGCACGCTGTCGTAGAACGCGGCGGCGCGATCCCGTGACGAAGGGCCCAGGCCGCCCACGAGCTTGGGGTACGTGGCGAGATTCCGGAGCGCGGCGCCGCTGTACAGCCGCTCCGGTGAGAACGCGACGAGGA
>CAYYRT010000429.1:0-12147 GCA_964474055.1 uncultured Acidimicrobiaceae bacterium
CATCGCCCGTCCATGCCCACGCGTCGCTTTCCCATGTTTCGTGGCCGAATTCCCCTGGACGCGGGATGACGTGGAATTTCCACAGGTGCCGGCCCGTCCTCGCGTCATACGCCAGGATGTCACCAGGGATATTCTCCACCCTCAGCTGCTCGTTGCCGGACTCAGCGGAGTTGCCAACCACGATCACGCCGTCTACAACGATTGGGGGCGCGGAGCTCGTGATGTGCCCCAACTCGGCCGGCGCGCCCCAGTTCGCATCGTACTGCCCGCCCGCAGCCACATAGTCCTCCCACGCCCCCCACCCTTCCAAGACGTCGGCGACGAGGTCCACAACCCCCGTTTCGGGGAACCCTGGAAGGTCGATCCCTGTCCCCCAGCCCTCCAGGTGGCGTCCCGTCTTCGCGTCCAGCGCGTGCATGAAGAACGCGGGCGTCGTGACGAAGATCACGCCGCGTCCGTCGACCTCGCCGTACGCCACCCCCTTCCCGTGGCCGATGCGCGTGGACCGCTCCCAACGGATCGTGAAGGGCTCGCGATACGTCCAAAGAGTCTCTCCCGTACCGGCGTCGATCGCGACAACCGTTCGCTTGTCGCCAACCACTGTATACACGATATCGTCCACCATGACGGGTTTGCCGCGGGGCGGAGCGGGATCGAAGTTGTTGCCGCGCCAGATCCAGGCGATCTCCAATTCCTCGAAATTATCGGCCCGGATCTGGTCGAGGGGTGAGTATCGTTGGTGATAGGCGTTACCCCCGAGGTAGGGCCATTCGCCGCCCTCGGTGCTCCATGGCGCCTGCGCGGCCGCGGACGCAACAACCGTTACCCATAATCCGAGCAGCGCAAGACAGGCCCGGGAGAGCATGAGCACAGCCGTCGATCGCCTAAGGGTTGCCGTCCGCATCGAAGACTCCAGCTCTGAGACGAAAACGAGATTCCGGTGGTCAGGGTAGGCGGAACACGTACAGCGCATTGTGTCCCCCTTCTGGGGGGTTCACGAGCTCCGTCGCGAGGAACGTCGGGATGCGCCAAGGGCTTCCCCCGCCCTGGCCTGTGGGCACCGCGATGTACTGGACCCCATCCACCGCGTAGCTGATAGGGAATCCTTCCACCGACCTTCCCAGGCGGGTCTCCCATAGCTGGGCGCCGGTCCGAACGTCGTAGGCCCGGAAGTACCGGTCGTAGTCGCCGACGAGCGCTAGCCCACCCCCGGTCGTCAACACGCTCGTGAGTAGCGGCGCCCGCTGCTCGACACTCCACACCTCTTTCAGCGTCCTGACGTCATATGCGGCCAGTTTGCCGAACTGATCGGTGATTGGACTCTCCTTCCACATGCGGCGGCCACCCGATCCCCCTCCACCCTCCTCCAGATCTACGTCCAGCGGCAGCATGTCCATGCAGCTCTGACTCAAAGGAATCACGAGGTGGCCCGTGCCGGGATGATACGCCGTAGACTGCCAGTTATGGCCGCCTGCGGTGCCTGGGCAGACTGAGAGCCACTCGCCGAGCCGCATGTTCCTGATGTCTTCCCGATATCGCAGGCGGCCCGTTTCATGATCGACCACATCGAAGATATCCTGATGCACGGTCTCGACGAGTCCGAGAAAGGCGCCGGTCCGCCGATCCAACTTCCAGAGGATCCCGTTCTTGCCGATGCTGAAGACCGTTTCCCTTCCGTCGACGTCGATCAGGACTCGCTCGTATGCCTCGTCAAGGTCGAGCGACTCGCCGGGAACGTGTGTGAAGTACCAGTCGATCTCGCCCGTCTCCACGTCGAGGGCCAGCGTGGAGTTGGCGAAGAGGGTGGAGTCCTCGGTAGTCAGGCCCTTGCTGATGGCCATCCACGGCTTCGACTGGGCCGTACCGAAGTAGACCAGGCCCAGCTCCGGGTCCCAACTCCCTGGAAGCCATACGTCGACGCCGGCGCGAAGCTCGAGCGGGAGGTCACCCCACGTGTCGCCGCCCGGTTCGCCGGGCGCGGCGATCGTGAAGGTGCGCCAGAGCTCCTCGCCGGTGGCCGCGTCGTGCGCAGTGATGAAGCAGCGTTGCCCGAAGGCCCGACAACCCCTGGATCCCGTTATGATCTTGTCGCCCGCGACGATGGGACCCGAGGTGTAGTTGAAACCCCCCTCTGCGTCGCCTACCTGCGTCTCCCAGCGCGGCTTTCCGGTGCGAGCATCGAGCGCAACCAAGGCCGCGTCCCGCGTGGCGACGATGATCAGGTCCTCGTAGATGGCGAGGTTCCGGAGGCTTCGGGAATCATCTCCCCCTCGCTGCTCAGGGAATCGGCGGCGGTACTCCCACAGCAACGTGCCCCGCGCCGCGTCAAGCGCCTGAACTACGTTGCCGTGGTTCGGCACATAGATAACCCCATCGCGCACCAGTGGAGTGGACTGGCTGACGCCCTCCGCCATCCCCCACACCCATGCGAGCTGGAGCTGCCCTACATTCGAGGCGTTGATTTGCGTGAGCGGGCTGTAGCCGTGCCCGCTGGGCGTGCCTCGCCAGTGCAGCCAGTCCTCATCGGGCGGTGAAGTCAGAACGGACGCCGATGCGGGTGCGAACTCCGTAACCGCTTGGTGCGTGACGACGCGCGCCGTAGGAGTCTCTGTCAACTCCCCCCGAACCGAGGGTGGCCGATCGACTGCGTTCGGCGATGGCACGTTTCCCGGTACACCCGGCCTGGGCGGTCGAGCGTCGTCCGAGGGAACGGCCACGACAGCTGCCGGGGCGGCCCCCAGCGACGACGCGATCAGAGTTCCACCCCGACTTGCGGGATTGAGCCCATTTTCGCTAAGGATATACGTCACCACCGCGGCATAGTCAGTGTCGGAGAGCGAGCCGGGCGCTGTCACGGGCATCGACGCTGCTGTCAGCTCAAGAAGATCGTCCACACGCCGGGTCCCCCAAGCGCTGAGGAACACTTGACCGATCAGCGCCGGAGCTTCCCCGGCCCCCCGAAGCGTCTCGAGGTGACAGCTCGCGCATCGGCTCTGATAGACCGCCTCACCGGCGGCGACCTGCTGCTGCACACCACCGTCCGCCGGTGCGGGCCCGGCCCCCGAGTGTGCGCATGCCGCCTGAACGGACCACACCACGAACACCGGAACCAGCTTCACCCAACCTTCCCGTGGGAACCTGCTCAACAGAGTCAATTCTACCGTCCTAAAGAGGTCTCTTGCGCATTCTAGGCGCCGGCATACATCGTGCACGGCGACTCCTCGATGGTCGGGAGGCCGTCCTCAACAGCTGGGCTCATGCGCCTCCCCACCTTACCGGGCCCTACGGGACTCGGACGTTAGGTGCAGCTACGTGTCGCGTACATACAGCCACTTCTTCCTCGAAAAGGCTGTCTCAAGAACGAGAACGCCAGCTCCCGCCAGGCCAACACCGCCGCAGCACCCGGTACTGGAAGGGCGCGGTGGACGCGTTCGCGCACGGGCATCACCGTTGTGGTCGTTCCCGAACAGCCGGGCACCCTTTCTGTCAGAGCGACATTCTCGATTTCGGCGGTAGCGTACGCCACGACCCGCGGAGCCGCAAGAGCACTCCCGACCGCGCTGTTGGCTTTGAAACGGAGGGTCCGCATTGGTTTATGTTGACGCGAAAGCGTCCTCTGGAGGAACGGCGAGGCGACCGGTTCGGAGTTCTCGAGCCGCTGTCTCGGCCCTCGGGCATCCACACGCTGCCTACCGGTCGTGAATACGCATGGGCCCAGCTCGGATTCGGGCGCTGCGCCGGGATGCCGCTGCACAAATGGCGCTTCTGCCCGCGCTGCCCAGCGCGTATTGCCTCGCTCTCGAACGCGTTTGAATAACACTCCACCCCTACGAGGCTCCAATGCGCCCAATGTCCAAGACGCTTGCATGCTCCCGTCCTGCACGCGGACTGACGCCCCGCTCGGGGTCCCCCCCGTGCTCCCCACCGCCTCGGCCTCCCTGCCGCCGGTGCCCGTCGGTCGTCACGCTAGCATTGGCAGGTGCATCTCTGATGGCGCTTCAGCCTCATGGGACGGCCGGACAAGATTTCGACCCGGCCCGGACTGAGATTCAGTCCCGAATGCTCGCTCGAAACGCCAAGCAGCTGTGCTCGGTGATCTTCGTGGTGGGGCGCTCGCAGGAGGAGGCCATGGGAATCGGCGACGTCACGCGGTGGGAACTCCTGTCGGACGACTGGGACTGGCGCGACGTGGACGTACGCGTGGACCTCGGTCGAGCGCGGGTGACACTCGGCAGCTACCCCGCGCCCCCGAGAACGGCCGTCTTCCACGAAGGCCAGGGGTGCAGCATGCTCCCGGTTGGCGAGGAGGAGGTCTTCTTCGAGCCGGTGGACGTCACTCCTCGCCTCCCGAGCGCCGATGCGGTCGCATGGCCGATGGGGAACGCCACCGATGGCCAGGAGGTCAGGGGCATCGATCAGAACGCGGTCCTCTCGGTGCTCGACGCCGCGTTTGCCAACAACGACCCCGAGGCCGGGGAGCGCGGCTGGGTGGTGCTGCACGGCAGTAGCATTGTCGCCGAACGCTATGGATCCGGCTACGGGATGAACACTCGGAACCTGAGCTTCTCGGAGGGCAAGAGCATCGAGGCCACGCTTGTCGGCATACTCGTGGGCGACGGCCATCTCCGGGTCGATGATCCGGCACCCATCAGCCAATGGAAGGCACCCGATGCGCGCAGCCAGATCACCATCAGGAACCTGATGAACATGTCAAGCGGGTTGGACTGCAACAACTTCCCTCTGAATGACCCCCGGCACTTCACCGCCGAGAACCATCACTCGATCGGCTACAACGACGGAGTGGACGCCTTCCGGGCTTCCGTGATCCGCCCGCTTCGCTTCGTGCCCGGTAGCGTCTTTCGATATCGGAACTGTGACTTACTGGCAGTCGGCAAGGTCATACGTGAAATCGTCGAGCGAGAGTACGAGGTGGCATATCTCGCGTTTCCGCAGCGCCACTTGTTCGACCGCATTGGCGTGAGGGGTGCGGTGCTGGAGCCCGATCCGTATGGCAATCTCTTGCTGAACGGCCACAACTACCTGACCACTCGCGACTGGGCAAGGCTCGGCCTCCTGTACCTGCAGGACGGGATGTTCAATGGTGAGCGCGTGCTTCCGGCGGGCTGGAGTCGCCTCGTTGCGACGCCGTCGGCAGCTAACGCTGGCTACGGTGCGTTCTTCTGGCTCGCCACGCCGGGGGTCGGCCTTCCGTCCGATGCGTATTGGGCAAGCGGGGCCGAAGGGAACCAGACCGTGATCATCCCGTCCCACGGCATCGTGATTGCTAGAAACGCGTGGAGCCCGACCAAGGACTTCAACGCCCTGGCCATCCAGATCGCGGACGCGGTCGTGAAGGGCGGACATGACTGCGCGGGCGCGGGATGGCGGCGTTACGGCTTCGGCAGCGAGAGCGAGTGCCAGATGTTCGTCACCAAGCGCGGCGAGCTGAACTGAGCGTCCGTCCGACACTCTAACGAACCCCTCGTCCGGCTCTGGAGGCCGCTCCGTCGGCATCCCGGGGCGCCACGCCTACCTCGGGCGTCGCGGCCCAGAGTTCACCTCATCGCAGCAGCTTGCTGTCCCCGAACGGCCGCTGGTAGCTCACGAACCACCGGTCCTCGAACAGGTCGAACTGATCGACCGGGTAGAAGCTGAGCGCCGCCAGCCACGTGTCGACATCCGACTGCCGCAGCCACATCCAGTTGCCAGGCACCTCCGGCGGCCTTTCGATGATGACGATGCGCGCGTCTGGCTTCAGGTACTGCGCCGCCGCGTTCAGGTATGCTTGGCGGTGTTCGATCATGTGGAGCGTCCGGTGGAGGAAGATCACGTCGACCGTGTTCACCGGGAGCTTCGGGTCGTCGAGTTCTCCGAAGACGCCAACCACGTTGCGCAGCCCCTCGCTGCGGGCTCGCTCAACCACGAAGTCGATCATCTCCTGGTCGATGTCGACCGCGTATAGCGTTCCACTTGAGCCGATGGCACGTGCCATCGGTATCGAAAAGACTCCGCTCCCGGAACCGATGTCGGCAACGATGTCTCCGGGCTCCAGCTCGAGCCGCTCAACCACCTCGTCAATCTTCAAGCCTTCGACGCGATCCGGGCGGTCCATTCGATCGATGTATTCCTGCGCGGGCCGTTGGCCGATCTGCGCGAACGCCTCCTGGGCGTCGGCCGCTACGACCGAAAGGGCCGACATGCACAAGAGCCACAACCGTCCGTACCTCGTCATTCCAAGCCTCCCTGGGTTTCTTGAGGCACCGTACCCGCGTCCCCGTCCTCTGCTGCCCGGCCGACAAATGCCTGTTGTGACTGCGCGCCTCGCCAGTCGACGTGCGAACGCATGAGTCGGGCAAGATAGCGGTGCGAGCGTCTTCGGACAGGGGGCTTCTCGGCCCTCGCTCGGCGCGGCATACTGCGCCGCCGTGTAGACCCATGGGCCAGGCGTGGACTTCCCGCCGACATGTCCCGCCAGCCATTCCGCGAGTACGGTGCTTCCTCTCGATCATCATGCGAAGAGTGATCGGACTCCTCGGCGCGGCGCCTCGCATCTGCTCGGTGCAGCGGAGGTCAGGTCCTGGCGAGTTCTCTCAGCCCCTTCTCGGCCTCACGGTCTCCCGATACGGAATACGTAGATGCCGTTGTGCCTGTCCCCAGGAGGACGCTGCAGCTCCGGCGCGAGAAACTCGGATACCCGCCACGGGCTTCCACCGATCACACCGGTCGGTATGGCGACGTACTGGACGCCGTCGATCTCGTAGGTAATGGGGGAACCTTGGACCGTCGTGGGCAGCCGAGTCTCCCAGAGGACCTCGCCCGTGGCCACATCGTGCGCCCGGATCCGTCTCGCATAGTCGCCAGCGAACGCGAGACCCCCTGCGGTCGTGAGGATTGAGGTCAGGAATGGGGCCCGCTGTTCGAGGCTCCACACCTCATCGAGTGTCCGCAGATCATAGGCCGCGAGCTTTCCGAGATTCCCGTTCGTCCCAGGCATCTCCATCCATACGCGGCTCTGCCCAGTGCCCCCGCCTCCCAAGACCATCTCTACCGCGCTTGCCATGCTGTCCATACAGCTCTGACTCAGAGGGATGACGAGCAGGCCAGTGCCCGGATGGTATCCGGTCGCTTGCCAGTTCTTGCCGCCCGCGGTGGAGGGGCAAACGGAGACCCATTCCCCGAGCTTCGCATCGCGGATGTCGGGGCGATACTCGACAGCGCCGGTCTCGTAGTCCAACTCAAGAATGTTCTGGAAAACGGTCTCCTTCAGTCCCAGGAAGCGGCCGTCCCTGCGATCCAGTTTCCACAAGACCCCGTGCTTCCCGATCTGGAAGAGAGTTGGGACGCCCTCCACATCCACCAACACCTGCTCCATGCCCTCGTCCATGTCCAGGGACTCGTCAGGCACGTATTGACGGTACCAAACGATCCGGCCCGTGTTCTCGTCCAAGGCCAGGGTGGAGTTCGTATACAGGAGTGAGTCCTCCGGCGTGCGGACCGTGCCGCGGCTCACGGGGGCCCGGGGCTTCATCTGCGACACGCCGAAGTAGACGAGCCCCAACTGAGGGTCGTAGCTGCCCACGTTCCAGACGTCCCCCCCTCCGCGGAGCTCCCATGGAAGGCCACCCCAAGTGTCACCACCGGGTTCGCCCGGGCGGACGATGGTATACGTGCGCCAGAGTTCCTCGCCCGTCCGAGCGTCGTGGGCCGTGATGAAACAGCTCTCTGGAATGAGACGGGTGCATCCGTTGATTCCGTTGATCACCTTCCCGTTCGCAATGACGGGACCACTCGTGTTCTCGTACCCCAGGTCCGGGGCTGCAAGCTGAGACTCCCACCGCACCACGCCGCTCCTGGCGTCCAGGGCGACCATGTATGCGTCGTTTGTAGCCACGTAGATCATGTCCTCCCAGACCGCCAACGTCCGAACCCGCCCTCGGCTTCCGGACATTCCCTCGGGGAATTTCCGACGATACTCCCACAGAAGGTCACCCGTGACCGCATTCAAAGCCTGGATCGTGTTGCCCCAGTTGGGGAGGAACATGATGCCGTCTCGGACCAACGGCGCCGGCTGGCTTCGAGTGCCGTCCTCCATGCCCCAGGCCCACACCAGCTCGAGCCTATGGACGTTGTCCCTGTTGATCTGGTCCAAGGGGCTGTAGCCCCAGCCGTCGAGGTTGCCACGGGGGCTGAGCCAGTCCTTCGCCGGCGGGTCCTGGATCTCAGCATCGGACACTGGAGTGAACTGATCCGCACGCACAAAGGTCCTGGTACTTCCCGTCGGGGTTTCGCTGCGCGCGCCGACATCCGGGACGGCGTCGAGGCCCCACGGCGACGGTATCGAACCAGGGATGCCGGGCACCGGCGGGGTCCCGTCCATGACGAGGGTGGCCCCGGGCGGCAAGGCGAAGCCCCCAGAGGAGACGAAGGTCAACGCGGTCGATCCCGGATCGACGCCATTCTCCCGCATGATATAGGCTGCCACCGCTGAGTACTCCTCGTTGGTGAGCGAGCCTTCTTCGCCGGGGGGCATGGATGAGCGGACGTAGCGAAGCATTTGCGTCGCCGGGCGGCTTCCCCAGCCGCTGCGGAAGCCGGGCCCCGCAAGCCCGGGCGCAGTGCCCGACCCCTGGAGATCGGCCAAATGGCAAGACGCGCAGGCCGCCTGGTAGATCGAAGCGCCGACGTCCGCTTGCTCGCCTGCGTAGGACGCCTGCTGGGCCGCGGCCATGGAGGCCGCAGACGGAGCGAATGCGGCCGCCACGGCAATAGTCACGGGCAGCCGCCGCAGAGCGCCCTTCGGCCCCCGTCGACGAGAATGCGGAAGCTCTTGAACCCACGCCGTGGCGTGACGAAGACCCTTCCTGGCCCTCTTGTTGCGCGTGGCCCGCTCCATGGCACTTCCTCCCGTATGGATGGCTGTGCTACCTGCGCTGCGCCCCGGTCACTGTTCCCCCTCCTCCGGCCGCATCACGAACCTGATGCGATTCAGTGGGCCCGGACTTACTGGCAACTCCTGGCTTCCGTGGGGATATCCGTTCGCAGCCAGAAGGTAAGCCACCACGTCGGTGTATTCCTGTGGAGTCAGGCTATTGGGATCATCATCAGGCATCGACCTCCGGATGAGGATATAGAGGCCTCCCACTGGTCTGCCGTCCCACGCGGAACGAAAATCTGGTCCCACGAACTCGGTGGACTCGTGGCAGCGTGCGCAGGAGTCGCTGAAGACGAGCTCGCCGCGGGACGCTTGCTCCAGACTGTAGACACCGTCCATGACGGAGGCCGCATCCTGTGCGAACGCCGGCTCCGCCACTGGGACCGTGAGCAGGACAACCAGCGGCCCCAGGATCCCCCTCGCCGCGTCGCCTGAACGCAAGCCGGGACGCCGCGCCGCCGACCTTCGATGAGTCACGATCTTTATCTCCATCTCCTGTGCAGGGCACATGATCACATCCAAACCTTTTCGTCGTCGGGATTTCTCTCCGTCACCGCCTGAGCGCATACTCGAATCACGAGGTCTTGCGCGACTTCGAAGGACCGCCGGGCGGCTGCGAAACCCGACTTGCGGACAACGAGGTCGTAACTCCCCGCAACCACTTCGAAGCGGGCAACGCCCGTTTCGTCCGTCGATGCCCGATATGGGCCCAACCGGACGTCGGCTTTCTGGAGCGGCCTTCCGGTTCCCTCGTCGACTACCTCGATCTCCACTTCATGCTCGGGGGCGTCCACAGTCCGGAAGCTGAGAGCCGCGCAAGCCTCTGTGTGGGCCAGTTCCAGCTCCAGGTCCGTAAGCCATATGGACCATGAGGAGATCCGCGTGGCCTCCGGCGCAAACAGATCGACCTGCGTAACGTGAAGAGCGCTCGTGCCAGGCCAGGGAGTCGAGCCCAGTCTGCCCGCCCCCATCAAACGCCCCTCCTCGTCACGAATCTCGACCCGCTGGCCCGTCAACGAACATCTGGCACTGCACTTCGCACCTACCATGATCCTGAATGGTCGGCCTCGGACGACGGGGCTCGGAGCACCCCATGCAGCCAGGCTCGTTTCGTGAGGCACCACCATCAACGTGGCGATGACCGGATCCGCCTGGTGCATGGCCTGGCTTCCGAGATCCTTCTGACCGCTCGGACTGTCATGGGTCAAGCTGATCTTCCAGACATGCTCGCCCGGCTCAGCTGGTACTGGCACCTCCGGGATGCGCGCGAACCAGGGTCCGCCGCCGTTCTCGTGACGAACGATGTCACCCGGCGTCACCCTCCCGTCCGGCCCTTCGACCTCGACCCGACTGGTCCCTAATGAACATCCATGCGGGCATGTCACGAACACTGCGAGGGGCAATCGGGATCCGACCTCGAGCCTCAACGGAAGGGGCTCGGCCATCTCGATGGACACTCTGTGGACCTCAGTCATTGCGCGGACCCAAAAGGAGGAGCGAGCGGCTGCGCTGCCCTCCGCCCTACCCCGCGACCTCACCTGAATCCTGCGCAGCGTGGCGGCCCGCGACTCGGCCGAAGACCAGGCACCGTCCGAGCCCATGTTGCGCGAAGCCGCCTTGGGACTCGCCCGCGCAGTACAGCCCCGGGATCACCTGGCCATGGTAGTCCATGACCTGGGCGTCGACGTTGGTCCGTAGCCCAGTGACGGTGTCGTGGAGGATCGGAGTCGTCCAAGCGGCGTAGAAGGGCGGCGTCTGGACCTTGTACATCGGTGTCGGTCGACCGAAGTCCTCATCAGTGCCCGAGTCGACGAAGGAGTTGTACCTCGCCACAATCGCTTCGAGGATATCGGGCGGCATGGGGCCGGATTGGAACTCGTTGTCGATCTTCTGCGCCAGCTCCCGAATCGTGTCCCCGCTGAAGAAGTATCCTTCCGGATCAACGTTTGGAGGGGTTGGATCCCACCCCTCGCGCTCCACCGCATCGGCATCGAAGATGGCCCAAATCGGACCGCCTCCGTTCCGCTTCTCGGTGTCACCGTTCCAGGCCATGGCCGCCGCGAAGAAGTCGTGGCCTTCATCCGTCTCGTCCCAAAAGCGTCGTCCCGTCTGGTTGACCATGATCACGTCTTGCCAGTCGAGGACGGTGAGGCCGGAGGCTCGTGCGAGATGGAAGACGAGCGCATTTGGCTCCCAGATGAGGCTATTGTAGCCCCACCTGCACCCGATGTGAGCGGTCTTCGTAATGATCCGCGCGTCCTCCACCGTCTGGTTGCCGGTCGCCCAGAGCGCGGCCCCGATCGCCATGCCGGCAAGCTCTCCGTCGCCACTCTGTCGCGCCCATGGCTCCCCGGCGGTCTGGTACTCCTCCGTCAACCGGGGATCGAAGGTGCGCCGAAGCGTCACGTTGCTCGTGTGGCCTCCCGTGGCGATCAGAACGCCTTTTCGCGCCCGAACGTTCACGGTCATTCCGCGGTGCAGCGCCGTGACACCCAACACCCGCCCGGAGTATTGGCTCTCCCGGATGATACGCGTCATCCGATGCTCCAGTAGGATCCTCGCCCCGAGCTCCCGGGCGCTCCTTTCCAGCGCCCGGATCAAGCCTGAGCCCACTCGGGTCGGGTGGTGCGTGACTCGCTCTTCCGCGATCGGCCACTGCACCGTCCGCTGCTGCCTCCGGACGGTCGACGCCCGGTCCGGGCCAAGAATGTGATCCTGAAACTGAACGTTGTGCTCTAGGAGCCACTCGAAGGTCGAGGCGTTCTCGTCGGCGAACCGGCGAACGAGATCGCGATCGCTAAAGCGACTCAGGTGGTGATCGTGCCGGATCCAATCCTGATAGACCAGGTCAGCGGAGTCCTCGACTCCAAACTTCCGCTGGTTGCTCGTTCCGCCTCCCAGGTGCACCTGACCGCCGCTGACGATCCCATGGCCACCGATGTCGGTGTTCGCCTCGATCATGATCACCGACGCCCCGTGCTCAAGGGCCGAAACGGCTCCCGCAAGGCCAGCAGTGCCCGCTCCTACCGTGACGAAGTCCGCCTCGTAATCCCAGAATGCCTGGGCCTCGAGCTCGCGAGCGTCAACTGCGCTGAACGCCGCCGCACCCACCCCCACGGCGCCCTTTCGGAGAAAATCGCGCCGGGTTACACGCGAAGCGTGTTGATTGTCGCTCAAGGAGGGCCTCCTGATTGAACAAGACCACGGACGCACGG
>CAYYRT010000430.1:0-2358 GCA_964474055.1 uncultured Acidimicrobiaceae bacterium
GCGATCCGTTAGGCCGCGCGAAGGAAAGCCGATGTCGCTCGAGACCTGGGCTGCATTCTGCATTACGGAGGCTGTGCTTTGTCTCACGCCCGGCCCTGCGGTACTGCTCGTCGTGTCCGTGGCGCTCGGGCGAGGGCTGAGGCCCGGCCTCGGGGCGTCGCTGGGCATCCTCGTCGCCAACACCCTGTACTTCGCCCTTTCGGCGGCGGGGGTGGCGGCCGCATTGGCAGCGTCGCGCGAGGTCTTTCTGGTCCTCAAGTGGCTCGGGGCCGGTTACCTCGTCTGGCTGGGTCTCCGGATGCTGCTATCGCAAGGGTCCCACACCACGGAAGCGGCGCCCGCCCCCCTCGCCCGCTCGTTCCTGCGAGGGTTCGTAGTCCAGGGTGCCAACCCGAAGGCCTTGGTCTTCTTCGTCGCCCTTCTCCCGCAGTTCATCGACCCTTCCAACTCTGTAGCCAGCCAGCTCCTCATCCTGGGTTTCAGCTCCGTGGTCATCGAGCTCGCCGCTCTTGTTCTCTACGCACACGTTGCGGTTCGTGCAGGTCATCTTGCGGGGCCAGGGATGGCACGTGCACTGGAGCGTGTGGGGGGTGGCCTGCTGGTCGCGGCGGGTGCCCGCCTGGCGGTGCTTCGCAGCGAGTAGAGCGCGCGGCCTAACAAGCGCTTGAAGCTGCCGAGCCACTGCGAGGCCTCTTGAGGCTCGGTATCGTCTGGCGTCGGCGCTCGGGGTGGTCCCGCTGGTGGTCAGCGGGCTCGCAGCTTAAGCGCGATCCGTTGGATCCTATGTGCATGCGGGGACAAGGAGACGGGTCGCTGCTGTTAGGCTCCTTCGAAGTCATCACACCACGGAGGAGCACGACGATGACAGCAACGACCCGCCATTTCGACATTACCGCAAGCGCAGTGGCCCTGTTCGTATCGTTCGAGCTCGGGGAGCTCAGCTGGAAGCTCGCCTTCGCGACGGGGATGGGACAGCAGCCGCGGGAGCGCACGGTTGCGGCGCGAGATCGACTCGCAGTACGACGCGAGATCGAGCGCGCGAGGCAGCGTTTCGGCCTACCTGCCAGCGCTGCGGTCAAGAGCTGCTACGAGGCCGGTCGCGAAGGCTTCTGGCTGCACCGCTGGCTCGTGTCGGAAGGGATGGAGAACCACGTAGTCGATGCTTCGAGCATCGAGGTGAACCGGCGCTTGCGGCGCGCGAAGACCGATCGGATGGATGCGACGCGATTGCTCTTGCTCCTGGTTCGTTTCTTCGGAGGCGAGCGGAGCGTATGGAGTGTGGTCCGGGTGCCGAGCGTGGAAGAAGAGGATCGGCGGCATCTGCACCGGGAGCTGCTGACGATGAAGCGCGATCGCACTCGCCTCGCCAATCGCGTGCAGGGGCTGCTCGCCAACCAAGGACTTCGCGTGGACTGGAGGAAGCCTCTGCAACGGCAGCTCGACGCCTTGAGGTCGTGGGATGGGGCCGCGCTGCCGAAGGGGCTGCGGGCTCGACTCGACCAGGAACACGAGCGACTCGAGCTCTTGAATCGGAATCGCGAGGACTGGTGCGGAGTGCCCGTTATGCCGCCGGGTTCGCGCTGCGAACCGACCGTTGGATGGGGCCTTCGCCACGAGACTTCACAGTCGCCTGCGGGCGAACACAGGATGCGGTGATCGGCGCCGACGAGCGCCGGCACGGATAGAGGGTCGCTCGGGGCTCGAACCCCGACGCCAGAAGAAGTCGCCAGATCCCCTCGCCTTCGATCGGGAGCTCGGATGTAGAATCAATGCGATGAGCTTGACAGAAGCGGCCACATAGAGGGCGGCAGAGGCCTTCATGCAACGAGCTCCGATCTCGGTGAGGAAGTTCTTGGGAGCACTCGCTGCCGCAGTTCTCTACTTCGGGCTGGGCGCACTCCTCCACTACGTCGTGTTTCCGGAAGAGAGGCCACCTGAGTGGGCTTACGCGCGGGCCGGGCACTCTTTCGAAACGCCCACCGGCGAGAGGTTTCGGCTCATCCAGGGACCGGTCGAGACGGGCGGGACGTTCTCAGAAGCCCATTTCGATCTCCTACCTGGTGGGCATGCCGGCCGCCCACACGTCCATCCCCATCAGGAAGAGCGCTTCGAAGTTCTGTCCGGCTCGCTCACCGCACTCCTAGGCGACGAAGAGAGAGTCGTGTCGGCAGGGGAGACTCTCGTCGTGCCACCCGGGACGCCGCATCAACCTTTCAACCGAGGCGACGTCGAGATGCGATCGATCGCCCGAATCACACCTGCGGGAGAACTCGGGCTCTTCTTCGGTCAGCTGAGTGGCCTCGGTTTCAAGCCCCCCTTCCTTCAGACGATGCTCTTTGTGCAGGCCTACGACGTCTA
>CAYYRT010000431.1:0-4848 GCA_964474055.1 uncultured Acidimicrobiaceae bacterium
GGGGACGACTCGGAGCTTCCTGATGCGTGGGAAGAGTACAAGGACCAAGTGCAGGGCCAGCACAGCATCTACTTCGACGCATTCGTCATGCAGTTTGCGGAGATCGCACGAGCCTACGTTGAGGAGCTGCCGCGGCACGAGGTGGAACTCCTTTGGATGGGGACCGCAGCGTTCAGGGAGGCCGAGGGGGAGGAACGAGGGGCTACTTCCTCGATGGAGTCGTCGCGCAATTGTGCTCGGCTGTAGACACGATCGCGGTGAACGAAGACGTCCGGCGGCTCAGTTCCTACAGTCCCGACGAAGCCGACGAAGCCGGGGGAGACGGGGACGGCTCCACGGTGTCCCGCGAGCAGGCCCGGGTCATAGCGAAGGGTACCTCAGAGGTGCGGCGGGCCGCACCGTAGGCATCGGGGACGTACTCGCTCCGGAGGATGTCGCCCGAGCGCCATCAATCTACCAGGCGGGATTTGACCTCGACGACTGTTGGATCGCCTACGTGGAGCGTCCTTGGACCGGCCGGCTCAGTAGCAGCGACATCGTCGTCGTCTCCATGAGCACCGGCGAGGTCGTCTTCGCAGGATCGGCCAACGACGAGGGCTGACCGGGGCTCGGCGACCCAACCGCACCGCGTGAGTCGGCTGGCGTCGTCCCATGGTAGGTCCCGGCCGGAGTCTCTCAGGTGGGTCCCCTTTTCCAAAACAGGCCGGGGTGTCGGGACGGGGGGCCCCGGCGGCCGCGACGCACCGCTCCATTCAGCCTTTCGACGTACCCCTACCTCCCCCACCCCCCGGGGGCCCTCAGGGCATCCGCGCCGGCCCAGCACAACTCCGCCCTTCGCGTGCAGCTCCGCGAGCTCACTCGACAACGATCTCTGCGCGGGACTGCCCGTCCTTCAGCAAGCCGAACTCACGTCCCCATGCCTCGGCAGCGATCGTCGCCATCTCCTCGATGACTCGCTCGGCCTCGAACTCGGCGCGCTCCCAGAGCTCCGCGCGAACGCGCCGCCAGATACCACATGATCTCGGGTTCCTTGAACAACTGCCGGCCATTGGTCGCCGCGTCCTTCCCGCGCGACTTGAACCCGCTCTCCTCGTACGCCTGCCTCACGCTCTTGCCCGCGAGGATCCCCTCGCAGAAGCGGAGGCGCTCGTCCGAGAGCCATCCGTCCTGAGGCTGGCCGCGGGGGGCCTGGGCCGGCCGCCGCGGGGCTCGGGAAGGGTCACGGACAGACGACCCTCCGAGGCGATTCCCGCGCCGCCCGATGAGCGATTCTCGCCCCGAATACTCTCCCCGCCTGGCGTCGAGTGGCGTAGTTACGCGCCGTTAGTGCTCGAACGCAGGGGACATGGGATCCTCCGACGGCCCTTTCAGCTCGCGATCTGCGGCTCGCCAGATCCCCTGTGGGGACAGTTGGAACTGACGTGGAGCGAAACCCTTGGCCGCCCTCGCGCGGCTCCTTCACGCGCGGGCCCAATCGGCCGTCCCACTCCATACATGCCGTTGACCATCGTCCCCTGACCACCCCGTCCCCCTTCCCCATCGCCTAGATGCCTGAATATAAGCCGAGACGACGGTCACAAGGAGTCAGCAGCGTGGCTCGCATGCCTCCCGATTGGGGGCTGGAGCCGAGCGCAAGAACGCGAGTCCCCGCCTGCTCGCCTAGCAGGCGGTGTTGTTGTCACCGAGGCGTGCGCGAGGCTTAAGGCTGTGCCGTGTACACCGCGGCACTATCATGACGGGCAGACCGATACCGCCCTTCCGGCCCCGCATGCGCTGCCCCCCCCAACTCATACGATGGACCACCTGCTGCGCTCACCTTCCGCGACGGAGAAACGCACTGTGAGCGACTCACCAAAGGCGCGAGCGTAAACCTCTGTCAGACTCACCTCGATCTCGCGATAGTCTTGTGGGTCGAATACGTGCTGCGGCACAACCACATGTCCTTCCTTGTTTCGGAACACCTTCGCGATTCGGAGGCCTCTGTCGGCACTTCCGAGGCCTCCCACGGCCGGTACCTTCGACAGACCCGTGATTAGCCTTTGGAGCGTGAACGTATTATCCGGATCTAGCGCAGCTTCCACGACCTTGGCGAGCTCGTACGGAAAAGCGGGCTCAGCCTTACGAATCTTATGGCGGTTGATCGCGAAGCCATTCTTCAGATAGATGGCCTTGAGCAGAAGCTCGATGCCGATACCGATGAATAGACGCTTCTGGACGTTGCGGACAAGCAACCGCAGATCCACCGGCGCATAACCGACATCGCCCGTCCGCACCTTGGCCGCGCGTTCCAAGTACACGTCCGCGATACGTCGGAAGAGCCGCCAATCCGATGACCGAAACAGGCGTGCGAACTGTGCCTTAACATGCTGCTCGGGGCTAGCCATGGAAACTCCGAAGCGGGCTTGTTTGCTAGAAGTCGATTGATGCTCTCGCATAGCGGCATCGGGACTGGCGACGCGGCGAGCGCAGTGCGAGCCGTGGAGTCTGGAGCGAGTGAAACGCAACGGCGGCGGACGTCTGAATGCCGAATCGCGAACGACTGTTTCCAGCGCGGCCAAGAAGCACGAGCGGTAACTTACGTCGCAGGCGGCGTCGGGGGTTCTGGTACGTAGTGGACATTCGCTACGGGGCCGAGATAGTACTCAGGGTACTCCTCCGGTAAGGGTTTGATGTTCTCCGAGTGCTGAGCCGCCCACTTCAACAGCGAGCCGCGGAAGTCCTCCAATAGTGTGTTTGCCGAAGCAAGACCGAGCTTCCAAACTCCTGACGTCAGTACGATCTCGTCCCCGCGGATCAAAACGCCATCGTTGAAGAAGGCAGATCCCTCTATTGCCCTCCGGTCTGCATCGCGGCCGCGTACGGTCCCGTCGTTATGCACCATACAGTTCCGCACGCGTCGGACCGTCTGGAGGTCTCTCCATGCCGCCGTAGTGAAGAAGGGCACAGCCTCAAGGACGTCCCGCACGTACTCCTTCACCCGCTCAAGTTCGTTGTCCTTCCTGACGTCGGAGAAAGTGTCGAATGAGAGGCTCGTGTCCTTGCGCTCGATCAGCTTGCATACTCGGCCCATGCCGCTGCCCAGGAAGCCATAGAGCGTCAGAAGGAGGGACCCCCCGCAGGACCTGAGTGAGGCGGCCTTCTGGAAGCGAATCAAAGTTCTCTTCAAAGAAGTCCACCAAGGACGTGCCGTCGGGCAGCGCGTGAACGCCTCGTGCGGCGTGCTCGCGTTGAAATCTCAGCCAACGTCCGGCACGAACGTCATTGAGGAAGGACTCCGTCTCGTCGATGAAGTGAGCGATGTCCCGAGAGTCATCGAGTAATCTCGGCAAGACATGCTGCTCGAGCAAAAGCTGGGGAGAGCGCTTGTCAGACGTGTGCATCTGGCCGGAGTGTCACGTAATACGAGGATACGTGGGACAGTTTCGCTCCAACGGCCGCGAGACGCGATAGCCCAGTGTGATCACGCCTTCACGTTTGCCCCGCCGGCGGCACAAGGGCGGGGCTTCTCTCGAACCTCCTGCTGACCGAGCAGGAGGTCTCAGACCCGCCCTCACGCCTTATCAGGCGAAGAGTGGGATCGTGGCCACGGCAGGATAACCGAAAACCATGATGATCGCGCGATTCGCCGCCCTCGCGATTCGTGGATGCCCGTGGTCTGCCGGAGTCAATCGACAGGAGCACGACAGGATCGACGTCGCCTCACGCAGCCGCTGGCTGGTAGGGTAAGTCCGGGACACAGGGAGCGGTCACTCAGCGCGCAGCGCGACTGTGGGCTCCACGGAGGACGCCCGACGAGCGGGCGCTGCGCTTGCGCAGGCTACAGCGCCAAGGAGAGTGAGTGCCGCCACAAGGAGCGTCGTTGGGTCGACGGGGCTTACCTCGAGCAGGAACGCCCTCATCACGTATCCGAGACCGATTCCTGCGGCTGCCCCGAGCATGAGGCCGGGGAGCACCAGCCGCAGGCTGCCTCGTACGATCATCGCCAGGAGGGCGTCACGGTCCGCACCCAAGACGAGCCTCACGCCGATCTCCTTGGTACGCCGCGTCACGGTGAGCGCGACGACCCCGTAGACGCCGACACCGGCGAGAAGGAGGGCGAGGGCCCCCAAGATCGTTGTGATTCCTGCGGCGAGCCTCTGTGGCAGGATGCCGAGGCCGGTGTAGAGCTCAAGCGACGTTACGGGAGTGAGCGAGAGACTTGGATCGACGTCCAGCATCGCGGCTCTGATGGCAGGCGCCAAAGCGGCGAGTCCGCCGGAAGCTCGAACGACGACTTGCGTAGCCGGCTGGTACACCTGGCCGAGGGGCAGGTAAATGAACACCCTCCCGGTCTCGGTTAGCGACTGGTTCTTCACGTCACCCACGACACCAACGACGGTCCTGCTCGCCGATTCCGGATCGCGCCAGCGCAGGCGCTTGCCGACCGCTGCCTCCCCCGGCCAGGCCTCGTCAGCGAACCGCTGACTAACGATTGCAACGGCATCGCTGTCGGCATCGTCCTCTGTAGAGAAGCTGCGTCCCTCGAGGATTGGAATCCGTAGAGCGGCAAAATACGCCGGACTGACGACGTTGAAGTCGGCTCCGAGTCGCTCATCCGCGGCCCACCCCTCCGGATAAACAACTCCACGGTTGGAGCCCAGATCGAGTGGCAGGTCGTCGGAGAGCGACACGTGGGTCACTCCCGGGAGGCGACCCAATCGCTCGACGAGCGCCGCCTGCAGCAAGCGTCCGTCCTCCGGGTTTCTGTATCCTTCGAGCGACAAGTCGAGACCGGTCACGTAGGCCCCCCGTGGGTCGAAGCCGATCTCGACCTCAGACGCCTCCTGGAGGGATCGCAGGAAGAGGCCG
>CAYYRT010000432.1:0-4900 GCA_964474055.1 uncultured Acidimicrobiaceae bacterium
GTCCAATCGAGAACCGAGGCGGCATCGCTGATCCTGAACCATCGCTATCAGGGCGAGGGTGCTCCAGCCACTTGGGAAAGGGAGAGTCAGGCCAATGTTGGCGGCGCCGAGTCCTAGTTCGTTGGAGCTAGCCCCTGAGAACCGGATTCTTGTCCACCAGAGCCTGGCGACACTTGCTTGCTGGCTCATATCCTCGGCACCAAA
This sequence comes from uncultured Acidimicrobiaceae bacterium, assembly GCA_964474055.1. GTDB lineage: Bacteria > Actinomycetota > Acidimicrobiia > Spongiisociales > ZC4RG35 > JAICND01. The sequence continues at coordinate 205 of CAYYRT010000432.1, forward strand.
CGTCCCTGAGGAGGTCTGGAGCCCGAGGAGCGTCACCGTCTCCGCAGCTAAAGAGACCGACAGCACCACGACCGGCAAGACGATTGCCAGAGAGGGGGCACGATGAGCGCAGAAGTACTAATCCCCGACTCCGCCGAAGAGGCCGCTGCTGCCTACGGCGACGGATCAGACATCGCGGTGATCGCCGGAGGCACCATCGTGATGCAATTGATCAACTACCACCGTTTCAGTCCGACCAAAGCGCTCCTACTCACCAATGCCGGGCTCTCCTTCATCAAGAACAGCGGATCCACCGTGACGATCGGCGCCACCACTCCCCTCTCTGAATTGACCTCGCTTCTTTCTCCCCTCGGTCCTTGTGCCGCCAACGTCGCCGATGGGGAGATCCGCAATGTGGCCACGCTGGGAGGAAACCTGTGCAGCCCCACGCCGCCCGAGCATCCCAGTGGCGATCTCCAGGGAGCCCTGATGGCACTCGGGGCCATTGTGCGCTCCACCGGTGAGGGAGGTGAGCGAACTGATTCGGTAGAGGACTTCCTACCTGGCCGCGCCAGCCGACTCGTGCTCGATGTCTCTTTCGAGAATCCCGCCAAGGGCGCCTTCACCTCGTTTCGGCGCCCCCACGCCCACCATTTCACACCTCTGGCCGTCTCGGGCGTTCGCACCACATCTGGACAGGTCCGCCTGGCCGCCACCGGCGCTGGCGACACGGCGGTGCGACTCACGTCCGCCGAAGACGCCAGCAGCCCGAAGGCAGCCGGCGAAGCCGCGTTGGCCGACGTCGATATGGCAGACGATGCGCTGCTCTCCGCCTGGTATCGGGAGAAGATCTTTCCCGGAATGGTCAGACGGGTCGTCGAAGAAATGGAGGGTGAGTGATGAGGATCGAGGTCAATGGTGTGAACCGGGAAGTGGGTAGCCACGGCCTCACCTCTTTGGTCGACGTCCTACGTGAGGAACTGAGCATCACCAGTGTGAAGGTCGGCTGCGACGCCGGAGGATGCGGGGCGTGCACCGTCCTCGTCGATGGCAAACCGCAGAGATCTTGTCTAACACCCGTCGCTTCGGTGGCCAACAGGTCCATCACCACGGTGGAAGGTCTGGGCACGCCGCAGCACCCGTCATCGGTCCAGCAGTCATTCATCCATCATTACGCCGCTCAATGCGGCTTCTGCACCCCGGGGATGATCGTGGCCGCCACCGCTTACATCGAAGGTGGGGGCAGTTCCGACAAGGGTGACATCGCCGAGGCCATCTCGGGGCATGTGTGCCGCTGCACCGGCTACTCGAAGATCCTTGACGCAGTCTCGGCGGCCGTCGATCGAGACAGTTTCGACGTGACCATCACGGCGCCAGACCCCAGCACCATCGTCCTCAAGACAGGGAGCGACTGATGAAGGCAGTAGGAGCAAGACTTCCCCGCTACGACGGGATGGGACATGTCACCGGACAGACCCGCTACGTCGACGACGTTCGCGTGCATGGAATGCTATGGGCTCGGGCCCTGCGCTCGCCTGTCCATAGCGCCGAGATCAAGAAGCTGGACGTCAGCAAGGCAGAGAGCATGCCTGGAGTCCACGCCGTGGTCACCTGGGAGGACGTGCCACTCCTGGAGTACGGACATCTCGAAGCCCTCGGCATCCCCGCCGATGAGCCGCTGTTGGCCAAAGACGAGGTGCGCTATAAGGGTCAACCGATCGCGTTGGTCGCGGCAGAAGACGAGGAAACCGCCGAGGCAGCGATCAGCGCCATCGAGATCGAGTTCGAGGAGCGGCCCGCGCTGCTCGATGTGCGCAAGGCCTTCGATGAGGACGCTCCCAAGATCCACACCTGGGGTAATTGGTATCCCCACTTCGAGGAGGAGATGGACGTCCGCCAGATCCGAAAGGGCAACATCGAGAAGGCGTTCGAGGACGCCGACAAGATCATCTCCGGCGTCTACCGCTCCTCGGCCATCGAACAGGCTCCCCTGGAGACCCAGGTCACGCTGGTGGTACCCGAGCCGGATGGCCGACTGACGATCTACTCGTGCACTCAGGCCCTCTACTTCACGATGGGTGTCGTGGCGGCGCATCTCCAGGTGCCCCTCAATAAGCTGAAAGTGGTCGGGGGGACGGTCGGCGGAGGCTTCGGTGGAAAAGTGGACTCGGCCAGCGACACCGTGACGGCTCTGGCCGCCCAAAAGTCGGGCCGACCCGTCAAATGGCGTTGGAGTCGGGAAGAGGAGTTCCTGGCCTCGTCGACCCGGGGACCGTGGCACATGGAGATCATCGACGCCGTCACGAACGACGGTTGGATTCTGGGCCGGAAGATGCTGACGCTTCATGACGCCGGCGCATACGCCCGTTTCTCGCCATATGGCCTAACGAAGCACAGCTTCCATCACACGGGTGCGTACACCATCCCCAACCTGCACTTCGACGGCTACGTCGTCTTCACCAACAGAGTCCCCACTACTGCCATGCGTGGCTTCGGTGTCACATCGATCTCGTTCGCAGCGGAGACGCACATGAGCCGGATCGCGAACGAACTGGGCATGGACCCGTATGAGCTCCGCCTGAAGAACGCCAACCGGATCGGCGACACGAGCCCCAACCGGATCAGGTACACCGATCCGAGCACCGTCGACGTACTCAAGGCGATAGCCGAGGCCGAGGGTCACGAGCTGTCTCGGGAATACGCCGCAATGACTAGAGAGACCAGGACCGGTGACATGCTTCCCGAGCACCTGGTCTCCCAATTGGACACATCGGAGGGTCACTGATGGTTAGACATCGCGGCCGGGGCATCTCGGCAATCGAGTATCCGACAGGGATGAACCAGAACGGCGATCCGTCCCAAGCGTGGATCAAGGTGAAGCCGGACGGGAGAGTCGATGTCTTCTCGGGCACATCTGATATCGGCAACGGCGCCAAGACGATCCAGTCCCAGATCGTGGCCGACGCAATAGGTGTGCCCTACGACTGGGTCACTTTCGACAACTCGAACACCGACTCGTCACCGGTCTGCACCGGGACTTTCGCCTCGAGGGCTACGTTCGTGGCCGGCAACGCCGTGTTGAAGGCGGCTCGAGAGGTGAAGACCAAGCTTCTCGAGATCGCGGGCAAGGAGATGGAGATCAGCCCAGATGACCTGGAGATCGAGGACGGCGAGGTAGCGGTCAAGGGAAGCCCGAGCGAGAGGATGAGTGTGGCCGATTTAGCCGGAGCGGCGGCATATGTGCACGGTGTGCTCATCACCGGCACCGGGGCACAGCTCAAGCCCTATTCGACCATCACCAACTCGGCTACCGGCGAGGTCGACTCGCCACCGCACTCGGCGATCTCATATGCGGGCTGCGCCACTGAGGTCGAGGTCGACGACGACACCGGCGAAGTCAGGGTGCTCAGCATGACCAACTGTTACGACGTAGGGCGGGCCCTCAACCCGGCCCTGGTCGAAGGTCAGATCCAGGGCGGGGCCATGATGGGCCTCGGTCTGGGCGTGCTGGAGAACAGCTACCCCTACTATCCCTCGGTGGACCACCGTGGAGGCCAGTTCAACAGCTATTACATGCCAAGCGTGGTCGACATGCCCGAGTTGAAGACCATCATCATCGAGAACCCATCGGTCGACGGGCCTTTCGGGGCAAAGGGCATCGGGGAGATGGCCAACAACAGCCAACCAGGGGCGATAGCCGCCGCCGTCTACGACGCGGTGGGCGTTTGGGTCACGGAGACTCCGATCACCCCTGAAGCCGTTCTTCGGGCGCTGGAAGACAAGGACGCCGGCGACGAGCACGTCAAGCGCGAAGGCAAACACGTCACGTACGACCAACATCTCTCGGTCAACACGGTCGGATCGGGGCTCAGCTGGACGCCGTGAGCGGCCCGTTCCGAACCTGGAATGGGGTGGAGGCGCATGAGTTCGCCCCAGGGGTGACGATTCATGCCATAGGGGGTGAGCAGGTGCTTATGTGCCGGGTCTCCTATGAGCCGGGCGCGGTGATCCCCGAGCACTCCCATCCCGAGACCGAGCAGCTGATGTATGTGGTGGACGGCGATATCACACTGGACGTCGAGGGAGAGCGCTCCACGCTCTTCGCCGGCGACGTGGCTGTGGTCAACAAAGGGCGACTGCACAGCCTGACCACGGTCAACGGCTGCACTTTCATCGAGGCCTTGGCACCTGTGCCCCGAGACCATGTCCCCGACCCCCAGCGCGACCTGGTGCTGGGTCCGGCCGGCGACGCCGGCCACGTGGAGCGCTGATGGCTGAGCGAAGGGCTCTGGTCACTGGCGGAGCCAGTGGAATAGGACTCGCCTCGGCACTCCGGCTTGGCAAGGACGGGCACCGGGTCGCCATCTGCGACCTGGACTCAGATCACCTCGACCAGGTAGCGGATCACGTCGACTCGGTCCACACGCTGGACGTCTCCGACTCGGCCGCAGTGAACGCCCTTGTCGCCGAATTGGGGCCGATCGACATTCTGGTCAACAGTGCGGGTGTCGTAGGGCCGAACATGCCGGTCTGGGAGGTTTCCGACGACGACTGGGCCCGAACCCTCTCGGTGAACCTCACCGGCACGTTCAACACGATGCGAGCGGTCCTTCCGGGGATGCGGCAACGGGGCTGGGGCCGGATCGTCAACATCGCCAGTATCGCCGGCAAGGAGGGGAACCCGAACCTCGGTGCCTACTCCGCCAGCAAGGCTGGT
>CAYYRT010000433.1:0-2650 GCA_964474055.1 uncultured Acidimicrobiaceae bacterium
GTTCCGGGCCAACCTGGAAGAGACCGGGATGGGATACGACCTGGAAGTCGAGATGATCCGAATGGCGTCGGATTTGAACATGCTCACCACGCCGTATGTCTTCTCCGACGACGACGCCAAGGCGATGGCGGAGGCAGGGGCAGACATAATCGTCGCCCACATGGGCCTCACCACCGGAGGCTCCATCGGCGCCGGGACCGCCAAGACGCTGGAGGACTGCGTGCCCTTGATCGACTCCTGGGCCACATCGGCCAGATCGGTGAACCCCGATATCCTCGTGCTTGCCCATGGCGGGCCCATCGCAATGCCCGACGATGCCCAGTTCATTCTCAGCGAGTGCACTGGTGTCCAGGGCTTCTACGGCGCGTCGAGCATGGAGCGACTCCCGGTGGAGCAGGCTCTCAAGACGCAGACCGAGGCATTCACCAAGCTGACATTCTGAGGAAGGGAATCGAGGAGAGAGGAAGAAGAATGGCCAAGGCGTACACGAGCACCGTTATTGATGCACCAGCCGACGAGGTCTGGGACTACCTGAGAGACTTCAACGGGCTTCCCAAGTGGACCGGCGGCATCGTCGTGGAGAGTGAGATCGAAGACGGCCGGGCCGGGGACCATGTGGGCTCGGTTCGGAGCTTCAAGCTGGGGGACGGCGAACATCTGCGGGAGCGCCTGCTCAGCCACTCCGACCAGTACCGCATGTACTCCTACAACTTTGAAAAGACCCCATTCGACGTGGACAACTACCACGCAACGCTTAGGGTCCGTCCCATCACTGACGGAAACAAGTCCTTCGTCGAGTGGAGCACCACCTTCGATTGCGATCGGGATCAAATCGACAAGTGGCAGTCGTTCTTCTCCAACGAGGTGTTCCAGAGTGCGCTGAACGCGGTCAAGGAGCACTTCGGCTGACGGAACACCCGACCCCGCTCTGGGGTAATGCCATGACCTGGTTCGACCAGGACACCGGCAGCCTCTGAGCCTGGCGCGTGAGCGAGGACGATCTCTACGAAAGAGTCGAGGGCGTGATCAACGCCTCGGACTTCATCGAGTTGTCCGAGGATGCACAGGTCACCTTCATCTGAGACCCGGTTCTGTGACGGGCCCCGGACCCTGTTCCCATGGGTTTGGCGGCGGTTCAGCCCGTCAGACTGTTAAGGGCCCATCCGCCAAGAACCCCAGAAGCTCCTCGTTGGCGGCCTCGGGATTGGACAATGCGGCGATGTGATGGGCTTTCGGGATAACGGCAAGCTTCGCCTTCGGAATCAACTCCCTGCCAGCATCAATCGCTGTCCGCAGATCACCATAGACCAGCTCCCTTTCACCGAACATCAACAGCACGGCACCCGCGATATCGGCTAGTTCTTCTTGGGTGTAGACCCGAGGGAAGACCCTGTTGATGAGCTTGCCGTGTCTCATCGTCTCGTAGAACAGTCGATCCCATAACCGGTCTGACGACAAGCCGGCCCGCATCCAGTCAATGCCGTGGTGGACCGCTCCAGACACGCCCGGAAGCCAGGGGAGCAGAAGGAACAGCCCCTTGGGCAAGAACATGTGGAGCATGAAGGGGCGCATCGAATGGATGGTCGCCGCCGGGCCAATCAGCACCAGCTTGATAATCCGTTCCGGGAGTTTCATCGCGTAATAGGCGGCAGTGAAGCCGCCGTATGAGTTGCCGACCAGATACAGCCTGTCGATCCCGAGCCCGTCGATCAGTCCTGTGAACCATCGCAGGTAGTCGTCGAGGGATGTGATCGGCTGGGTCGGTCGGCTCTTGTTGGCCTCGCCAATGACATCTACGCAATAGGTGCGATAGGAGTGACTCAACGCCTCGACGTTCCGATACCAGGAGGCGGCGGTGGCGAACAGGGCATGGAGCAGCACGACCGGGGGAGCATCCGCGGGCCCGCTGGCGATGACATGGGTCTCACCAAAGTCGGTGGAAACCATGAGCTCGTCGCAGGCGACCGGCCAGGCATCCATGACCTTCTGGTAGGCACTCATCACGGAGACCTCACCTTGGACAGAGGTGAATACGGAGATAGCAGACGAAGGCTCGGTCTCGGGTCGGACGCTCATTGATCTCATTCGACATCGACTTCAAGACAGCCGGAAGGGTCCAAAGTCACAAGGCTGCGCACTACCGCTAGCGGCTCCTGGGATCTGGTCGGACTGCTCGGCCGTCAGCTCCCGGAACGCTCTTCGTTCTCTTAAAGACCCGGCGTGATGTCTAGGGCTGGACACCTGTGGGCGGGACTTTCGACCCTGGAATGTGATCGGCGGCGGGCCCGATCATTGAGCTAACCGAGCGGAGTGCGATGACCGTACCCAGGTCAGTTTCCCGATGGCTGGCGAGTGGCTGCTCGCCCTGGCCGCTGGGCTCGTCACCAACGCGCTATTGGGTGCGCTCTACACCGGAACCATTCGCTACCGCTACACCGAGGGCCTTATCAATCAGGTCCCAAACCGGTCACGCCAAAACGCGGTCAAGCGATCATGCACAGCACGGGGAACCCGACGTCACCATTAGCGCCTCTCACCCAGCGAGGTGCTTCGCGGCGGAAATCCCGTGGAGTCTGCTGTGGGGCGTCAGTCACAGGATCATGAATCGAAGCGAACGGGCGGGCCAATCGAAGTCGCCCTGACCAGGTGT
>CAYYRT010000434.1:0-10182 GCA_964474055.1 uncultured Acidimicrobiaceae bacterium
AGGTCCGGAAGTGAGCGTGTTTGCAGCCTGCGCGGGCACCCGAGTCACCCCACTGGAGCCTGCCCGCGACTACAAGCGCCTGCTCGATGGAGACAGGGGTCCGAATACCGGTGGAATGGGTGCGTATTCGCCGGTTGCCAACCTGCCGGACGGGATCGTCGAGCACACAGTGGATCAGGTGATGCGGCCGGTGCTCCAGGCCCTGGCCGATGACGGCAATCCGTATCGAGGTTTTCTCTACGCAGGCCTGGTGATCACATCCAATGGACCGCAGGTCCTCGAGTTCAACTGCCGTCTGGGGGATCCTGAGGCCCAGGTGGTCCTGCCCCGTATGGATACCGACCTGATCGACCTCATCGAGGCTGGTCTTACCGACCGACCTGGCGCGGAACTCAGATGGTCTGAACAAGCCGCCGTCAACGTGGTGGTTGCCGCTGCGGGTTATCCATCCAACCCGCGCTCGGGCGACTCGATAAGGATCGGCAGGCTGGGCGAGGAAGCGCTGGTCTTCCAGGCGGGCACGAGATCGGACGGAGGCCGCCTGGTCAGCTCGGGTGGCCGGGTCCTCAGCGTGGTGGGGCGGGGAACCAGCCTCGAGGAGGCCCGCTCCTCCGCCTACTCGGCCATTGGTTCTATCAGCCTCCCCGGCATGCAGTACCGTCGGGACATCGCACTATGAGCAGAAAAGTCGCCATCCTCATGGGCTCCGGTTCGGATCGTCCTGTCATGGAGAAAGCAGCCAAGATGCTCGATCGTTTCGAGGTCGAGCATGAGACCCTGGTGCTCTCAGCCCACAAGACCCCCGACCAGGCGATCGCCTTTGCGACCACTGCGGCGGATCAAGGATTCGCGGTGATCATTGCCGGGGCGGGTAAGGCTGCTCATCTGGCTGGCGTGATGGCGGCCAAGTCCCTTCTGCCGGTGATAGGGGTCCCGCTGGGGGTCTCGCTGGATGGACTCGACTCGTTGTTGTCGACTGTCCAAATGCCCACCGGAGTCCCGGTTGCCACCGTCGCCGTGGATGGGGCCGCCAACGCAGCATTGCTGGCGGTCGCGATCCTCGCCATCGGGGACCCCGACCTGACCGCCAGGCTGGCCGCCTTCCGACAGAGCCTTGCCGAGGAAACCCTGGCGGGATAACCATCAGAGCGCGGAGGCCAGGTTGCCTTTCTTTTCGACGGAGACGTCGTTGAGACCCAGCCAGGCCGCCATGGTTTCCAGTTCGGCGACCAGACGGACGGCCACCCGTGCCGGCTCTACTCCCACTTCGGTGTAAGCCCCCCGGACCCGCAGAGTTCCAGCCTGGCGATCGGCCTTGAGGTCGATCCGACCAACGAGCTCACCGTCGAGGAGGATCGGGAACACGTAGTAGCCATAAACGCGCTTGGCCTGTGGCGTGTAGATCTCGATCCGGTAATGGAAATCGAACAAGCGCTCCGCCCGGGGCCGGAACCAGACCACCGGGTCGAATGGACAGAGGAGCGCCAGGCCCTGGATATCCCGCGGTATCCGGGCACCCGGATGGGCATAGACGGGACCCTTCCAGCCCTCGACGTCGACCGCTTCGATCTCGCCGGCCGCAGCGAGCCCGGCCAGGATCGGCGCGGCGACCTGGGGCTTCATCCGGTAATAGTCGGCCAGGTCGTGCACGGTCCCCACCCCGTGATGCTGCACTGCCAGACGCAGGAGTTGGCGGCGGCCCTCGTCGTGATCAACCCGCCTGGCCACGACCTCTGGCGGTAGGACCCGCTCGGGCAAGTCATAACGGCGGATGAAATTGTCCCGGTCGCGGATCGTCAACTGCCCGGTGAAGAAGAGGGCTTCCAGGGCCAGTTTGGCGTCCGACCAAACCCACCAGGGGCCTCGGGCTGCGTTGGCGTGGCTATCGAGGTCGGCCGGGCGGAGGGGCCCCCGCTTTCTGACCTCGGCCAGCACCTGTTCCATCATTCCGGGGTTTTCGGTCATCCAGCGGTCCATCGAGGGCCAATGCCAGTTTCGTTCCATGCGGTGACGGAACAAAGGCCAGTGCTCGACGGGAACCAGAGCCGCCTCATGGGCCCAGTACTCCACCATCTGCCCTGAACCCCATCCGAGCCGATCGGCCAAGGCCATCGGGTAGGCGCCCAACCTTGCAAAGAATGTCAGGTAGTGGGCCCGGGCGACCACGTTCACCGAGTCCAGTTGCACCACTCCCACCCGGTCGACGACCCGGCGCAGATGACGCAGGTCAACCCGGCCCCGGGGTCGGGGTTCGGCGAACCCTTGCATCGCCAGAGCGAGGCGTCGGGCCTGAGCAATGGTGAGACGCCGCACAGGGTCGACGAGCGTAGACGCCCGGCCGACCGGTACGCTGCCCGGCGATGATCCCCCGCTACTCGATGCCCGAGATGGCGGCTATCTGGTCCGAGGCCCGCAAGCTGGCTGCCTGGAAAGAGGTCGAGACTCTCGTGGTGGAGGCATGGGCCCAGCAGGGAACCGCGCCGGCCGCCGCCGCCGAGCAGATTCGCCTCGCCCCGGTGCCCACGCCCGAGCAGGTGGCGGAGCGGGAAGAAGTGACCGATCACGACGTGGCGGCCTTCGTCGACGTCCTGGCCGGCTCCATGCCGTCGGGTGGTGAATGGGTTCATTACGGCCTGACGTCCTCCGACGTGCTCGATACCGCCGGAGCGGTCGTTATGACCGAGGCCGCCGATCTGTTGGTCTCGGCCACCGCCGGTCTCTTCGAAGTCGTCCGCCGCCAGGCTCTAGCCCATCGTGACTCGGTGATGGTCGGCCGCACCCACGGCATCTGGGCAGAGCCCACCTCCTTCGGGTTGAAACTTGCCTCCTGGGCGTTTGAATTGGCCCGCGCCCACCAGCGGCTGACGCAAGCCGCCAGGACTATCGCCGTTGGGAAAGTCTCGGGTGCAGTGGGGACCTACGCCCACGCTCCGTATCAGATCGAGGAGTACGTCTGCTCCAGGCTGGGACTGGCTGTCGAGCCAGCCTCGACTCAGGTGATCCCCCGGGACCGTCACGCCGAATTCCTGGCCGCGATCGCGCTGACCGGAGGCTCTCTGGAACGATTCTCGACCGAGATTCGTCACCTCCAGCGGAGCGAAGTGGGTGAGGTGATGGAGCCATTTCGGGAGGGGCAAAAAGGTTCGTCGGCGATGCCACATAAGCGCAACCCGATCGTCTCGGAACGCATCACGGGAATGGCCCGCCTCTTACGCGGCTACACGCAGGTCGGGTTCGAGAACGTGGCGTTGTGGCATGAGCGGGACATCAGCCACTCGGCGGCTGAGCGGGTCGTGCTTCCCGACGCTTGCCATGTCCTCTATTACATGCTGGTGCGGTTCCGATCGCTGATGCAAGGCCTGACCGTGAATACCGACCGGATGGCCTCCAATCTCGCTTCAACGCGCGGGCTTGTATTCAGCCAGGCGGTGTTGCTCACCTTGGTCGATCGGGGGCTGTCCCGAGACGAGGCGTACCGGATAGTCCAGGAGCACGCGATGACCTCCTGGAAAGATCAGGTCCACCTGGGGGACCTGCTGGCCAAGGATCCCCGCGTGGAGTTGACGGCCTCCGAGCTGGCCGACTGTTTCAGTCCACAGCGTTTCCTGGCCAGAAGCGGTGTGGTGTTCGAGCGTTTGACGGCCCTCGATCTCTCGGTCAAACCGGGCGGTTGAAGTGGAAGCCCCCTTCGTCGGCGCCTCGCATTCCGACATCCTCCACTTGTTGGTGACACTGTCCGTCCTGCTGGCCACGGCCAGGCTGCTGGGGGAAATTTCGCAGCGGCTGGGGCAACCCAGCGTGATCGGCGAGATCCTCGCTGGGGTTCTGTTGGGGCCCTCGGTCCTGGGGTTACTGGCCCCGGACCTTGGGGCATGGGTGGTTCCCCAGACTGCCGTGGAGGGGTACTTGTTGGAATTGGTCGCCCTGATCGGGGTGATGCTCCTCCTGATCATCACCGGATTCGAAATCGACCTTGGTCTCATCCGTCGGCGGGCACGCGTGGCCTTTGGGGTGGCCATGGGTGGGTTGGTCCTGCCGCTTCTCACTGGTCTCGGCCTGGGTCTCCTGTTCCCCACCGACCTTCTCCCCGCCCCCGACCAGCGCCTGTTGTTTGCCTTGTTCCTCGCCACGGCCATGTCGATCACAGCCATACCGGTCCTGGCCAAGGTACTCATCGACCTCAACCTCATGCGACGCGATTTGGGTCAGACGATGCTGGCGGCGGGGATGATCGACGACATCACCGGATGGACCCTGCTCGGGGTGGTCGCCGGTCTGGCCAGTGCCGGGAGCCTCCAGGCGACCAGTGTCCTCAGAACCCTGGCAATGGTTGTGCTGTTCGTGGTGGCAACGGTCACGGTTGGCAGGTTTCTGGTTCGCAAGAGCCTCGATCTGGTCCAGGATCGGATGCGAAGCCGCGACCGACTGCTCACCCTCGTAGTGGTGCTGGCGTTTGGCTGGGGGGCACTCACCCAGGCGATGGATTTGGAGCCCATGATCGGGGCATTTGCCATCGGGATACTTTTCGGTCAATCACCCCGACTTCCGACCGACGTGCATCGCAAGCTGGAGGCGGTAGCACTGGGGATCTTCTCACCCATCTTCTTTGCCGTTGCGGGTCTGAAAGTCGACGTGCGTTCGTTGACTGATCTGCGGCTCTTGCTGCTCGCGGGAGCGGTACTCGCGGTAGCAACCTTCGGCAAGGTGGTGGGAGCCTACGTGGGGGCCCGCTACCTCAGCGGCCAGTCGCATTGGAACGCGCTCGCCTATGGAGCGGGCCTCAACGCCCGGGGAGCGATCGTGATAATCGTGGCCACCCTTGGTCTTTCACTAGAGATCCTCACCCAGGAGGTCTTCACCATGATCGTGGTGATGGCGCTGATCACGTCTCTCGCGGCCCCCTTCGCCCTGCGTGCGATCCAGAAGCGAATCCGCCCCGAGGGCGACGAACTCGAACGCTTGCGGCGCGAGGAGGTCACGGAGTCTGGAATGTTGATCGACATTCGCCGGGTGCTGTTGCCGTTGCGCCCCCGCCGCGATGCCGTGACCGGGCCTCAACTCATCGAATCCATCCTGCTGGGACGACTGGGGCCAGGCAAAGGCCTAGCCGTGACTTTGTTCACAGTCGCGAGCCGGGGGAGCCGGACCGAGGCGACCCGCTACCAGTGGGAAGTGGAGCAGCTCTTCGCTCCCCGTTCGGAGATCACCAGCAAGGTCGTCAATGCCGCCGACCCGGTTGCCGCCATCCTCAAGGAAGCCGACAGCGACTACGACCTTCTGGTCCTGGGAGCATCCGAGACGGACACGACCGGGGAGACACTGTTGGGCAATGTGGTCGACGAGCTTGTTCGGCTCGCTCCGATTCCGTCTCTAGTGGTGCGGGGTACCGAGCACGACGCCGGGTGGCGGCCCAGGCGAATCGTCGTCCCGACCGATGGCACCGTTTCGAGCCGACGGGCAGCCGAGCTGGCGTTCACCATCGCGGATCCGGACGCAGTTGTGACGATCGTGCATGTGATCCCGAACGAGACGAGCGCAGTGATGGCCGCCGCGGCGCTGTACGACCCGACCAACCGCATCGAGAGCGGTCGTCAGATCGCCGACGATCTGCGGATTCTGGGCGAGTCCTTCGGGGTTGCGACCAACATCGAGATCAAGATGGGACACGAACCCGAGGAGGCGATTCTCGACATTGCCCGCCGGGTCGGAGCGGACCTGGTCGTCTTGGGAACTTCCGTCCGGGCAGGTTCGCGCCGGCTGTTCCTCGGACCCAGGGTGGAGCGAATTCTCTCGGCCTGCCCCTGCCCGGTCGTCGTACTCAATACCTAACTGTCTGGCTCACGCCTCACGCCTCACGTCTCACGCCTCCTCCACCAGCCAGGCGGCGCCCCGAACCCCCGAAGAGTCCCCATGCACATTGCGGACGAGGCGAGTGACCACCTCGCCGCCAAACACGTAACGACCCCATCGCTGGGGCACCTGTTTGTAAAGCTCGTCAACGTTGCTCATCCCCCCGCCCAGGACGATGACATCAGGGTCGAACACATTGATCAAAGAGGCCAGGGCCCGGGCCATCCGATCGACATAGCTCTCAAAGGCCTCCGCAGCCGGTCTCTCTCCCGAGCGCGCCTCTTCCACTATCTCCATTGATCTCAACGAGCGGCCAGTGCCCTCCAGAAACAGCCGCTCAAATCCCGGGCCGGAGAGAAATGTCTCGATGCATCCGCTCTTGCCGCAGTAGCACGATTCCCCCGGCAACTCGCCGGGTTGCGGCCAGGGAAGCGGGTTGTGGCCCCACTCGCCGGTGAGTCCGTTGAGCCCCACCAGAGTCTCTTCCCCGACGACAATTCCGCCGCCGACTCCAGTACCGACAATCACCCCGAAAACGACTCTTGCGCCGGCACCAGCACCATCGCGGGCCTCGGAGAGTGCAAAACAGGCGGCGTCGTTCATCATGACCAGAGGCCTGCCCAGGGATTTGCTCAAGTCGATGTGAAGCGGTTTCCCGTTGAGCACGGTGGAGTTGGAGTTCTTGATCGCGTCGGTCCTTGGGCTGATGACGCCCGGGGTGCCGACCCCGATCGTTCGGAATGTGGGTGAAGCCAGCTCGTCCGCCCGCTCCACCAGACGGGTGATCTCTTCGACTATTCCTTGGTAGTCACCAGAGGGGGTGGGTACGCGCTGGCGACACAACTCGGAGCCATCGCTGGCCAGGGCGACCATTTCGATTTTGGTACCACCCAGGTCGATGCCGATCCTGTTCACATCGCCATATTGGCCGACGGCTGGCTTCTGGGTTTCTCCCCCCAGTTTTCGGACGGCTCCGCCGCCCCCTCCGCCACTTCGTGGCACCTCCTCATGGTTCTTTACACCGGCGATACCACCGTCAACATGACGGTGTAAAGGACCATGACCCCCAACGCTCACTCCGTTCGCTGGGGGAGGAAAAACCCAGAGGACATTTTCCAGACCGCTGCCCGGATTCGCATCAGGCCAAGCCGAACCACTCACCCCGGGCGATCTCGGCTTCGAGGATTTCCCGATCCTCCCGGTCTCTCACTGATCCCGCAATCCGGACCGCCTTCCGATAGTGCTCGCGGGCCTCGTCGATCTCTCCCGACGCGGCCAGAGCACGGGCGAGGGCCTCGTGTGCGAAACCCAGGTCCCAGTCTTCGACCTCTCCGGAATTCGCACTGGCAAGCGCCAAACAGCGTCGCGCATGGGATAACGCCAAAGATATCTCGCCGACTCGCAGTGCTGTCCGGGCAATGAGGTGTTCGCCTCGCACCCGGTTGGCCACCGAGCCGATCTGAGACCAGTGATAGGCGGAGGCAAACGCGCCCACAAGAAACTGAGTTCGTTCCTCCTCGTCGCTCGATGAATTGGGGGTTCCTTCGTCAAGTCGACGCCAGGTGGAGTTGTTGAGTTCTACTCCAAACCATCGGTGTAGAGAAGGAAGCTGGTCAGGGCCGACCTGTGGCGATTCGTTCACAACGGGATTTTGCCACGGACACACGCGTTTAGCCTCGAACTTCATGACTGCCGACCTCATCATCCACGGCGGTCCGATCTTCACCGGGACAGGTTTCGAGCCCGAAGCGATCGCGATCCGCGGGGGCATGATCAGCGGGGTCGGGACTCTGCGCGATCTCCACTCCGAAGTCGGGACTCGAACTCAAACGATGGATCTCGCCGGTCGAACTCTCACACCCGGCTTCATCGACGCTCATGTCCATCCGATCACCGGTGGACTCAAGCTTCTTCGATGTTCCCTCTACGGCGCCGGCGATGCTCAAGGGTGCTCGGAAGCGATCGCCGACTACGTGACCGCCCATCCTGACCGTCACTGGATTTGGGGAGGCGGGTGGTCGTTGGCATGGTTCCCTCGCGGAACCCCAGACGCCGCCAGGCTCGATCGAGTCACCGGTGATCGCCCCGCGATTCTCTACAACTCCGACGGTCACGGTGCCTGGGTCAACAGCGCTGCTCTCCGCCTGGCCGGCATCGACGCGACCACCCCCGATCCATCTGATGGTCGGATAGAGCGGCTGGCCGATGGCAGCCCGCAGGGAACACTCCACGAGGGTGCCATGTCGCTGGTGGAGCATTTGGTTCCGACGGTGACGGGTGATGAATGGGAAGCGGCATTGCTCGAGGGTCAGCGATATCTCATGTCGTGCGGCCTTACCGGATGGCAGGATGCCGATGTCGCTCCAGAGCACCATGCTGCCTATCTAGCCGTGGCAGGACGCGGACAGCTGCGAGCCAGCGTTGTTGGAGCTTTGTGGTGGGAGCGAGGCCAGGGCCTTGAGCAGGTCGAAGCGCTGATCGCTCGACGGGCCGAGATGGCTCCTCGATACCGGGCCACCGCCGTGAAGTTGATGCTTGATGGGATCGCCGAGAACTACACCGCAGCGATGCTCGGCAACTATCTCGGCGACGAGGGCCAGCCCACCGCCAACTCCGGTATCGATTTCCTGACGCGGGAGCAGCTGCTGGAGGTTGTCCCGCTGCTCGACCGCCTGGGTTTCCACTGCCACTTTCATGCCATCGGCGATCGGGCTGTCCGCAACGCCCTCGATGCCATCGATGCAGCCCGACAGGTTCATACCGCGAGCCGCGGTCGCCATCACATCGCCCACGTGCAGGTGGTGGATCCCGCCGACCGCGCCCGGTTTGCCGTTCTCGATGTCACCGCCAACGCCCAGCCGATTTGGGCAGCGCACGAACCCCAGATGGACGAACTCACCCTGCCCTTCCTGCCGCCAGGAGCAGCGGCCAATCAATACCCCTTCGCCTCGCTTCTGAGTGCCGGAGCCCGTCTGGCGATGGGGTCGGACTGGTCCGTGTCCACTGCGGATGTCATGCGTCAGATCGAGGTGGCGGTCACGCGCACGCCGATCGATGAACGTCAGGCCTCACCCTTCCTGGCTCATGAAGTGTTGTCCGTAGATCAGGCCCTGATGGCGTTTACCGTCGGCTCCGCCTGGGTGAACGGATTGGAGGATCTTGCTGGAGTCATCGACGTTGGCCGGCGAGCCGATCTGGTTGTCCTCGAGGCAGATCCGCGCACGGCGACACCGATCGGTGAGATACGGGTCGATCACACGATCGTGGCGGGCAACGTCGTCTATTCCCGTCGGTGACTTAACGCTCCCGCAGGAGCTTTTCAGCCAGCAGCCTCATAAGGAAGATGTCATCGTCCGACGATGCATCGGGGGCGGCCACTTTGGCCCGCAGCGGCCCGGCCAGGCTGGAGGCAAGCTGGCTGCGACTCATTGGATTGAGAGCCTGGCGACGTTCGGCGAAGCGGCGCAACAGTCCCACCTCGTCGTCGCTCACCGCCGACGTATCCCAGGCAGGCAGTCCAGTGAGATCGATCGATCCCACGAGACTGATTGGCGCCGCTGCGGGCCTCTGGTCGCGAATGACGACGGTTCCGGCAGCTAAGTCGCCGAGGCGCTGATTGCGGTTGCTGGTGATTAGGGCGATGATCCCGACCGCATAGAAGCCGGGCAGGATGTCGATGAAGCGGAGAAGGTTGCGGATTGCCACCGCACCAAACCCGAGAGGCGCCCCGTCCATTCTGAGTACGCGGATACCGAAAGCCGCTTTGCCGGGGGTGCGTCCTCCATTCAACGTCTCGAACAACAGGTAATAGCCAAAGGTCAGAACAAGCGACCCGACCGCAACCAGACCAAAGATCAGCAGCAAGACGTCGAACGACCCGTCGTCGCCCAGAGCTCCCAGCATCGAGGCCCCGATCAGCAGCACAACCAGGGCGGCACTGATGATAAGGCTGTCGAGGAAACAGGCGCCGGTGCGCGAACCCAGACCCGCTAGCGTCACTTCGAGATCGACCCCTTCGGGAGTCTCGATTCGTAAGCGGTCATCGATTTCCATACCTTGAAACTACCGGCATTCCTTGACGAGCGGCGACCCGATTGGCTGCGCTTTGAGTCCCTGCTCAAGGGTGCCGGTCGTCGGCCCGAGAGACTGTCACCGGGGGAGTTACGCGAACTCGCAATGCTCTACCGGGCTGCCGCCGCCGATCTGGCGACGGCCCGTCGTCGGTTTCCGGCCGACCCGGTAGTGGGACAACTCGAACTCCTGGTCGGCCGAGGACGTGCCCTTGTCTACGAGAGGGCTCCCCGCCGCGCCAACCTCATCGATCTGTTTGCG
>CAYYRT010000435.1:0-17599 GCA_964474055.1 uncultured Acidimicrobiaceae bacterium
CTCGTGCGGCGCGTGGAGGATCGCCCCGGCCACGATCGTCGCTACTCGGTCGACTGCTCGAAGCTCCGCGCACTGGGCTGGATGCCGTCGCATTCGTTCGACGCCGCGCTGCGTGAGACGGTGGACTGGTATCTCGGGCGCGAGGACTGGTGGCGGCCGCTCAAGAGCGGTGAGTACCGCGAGTACTACAGGCGCCAATATGGAAATCGGCTTCAGGCGGGGACCGCGGTCGAGTAATGGCACGGCGCGTCGCCATCACCGGCGCGGCCGGCCAGCTCGGACGGGAGCTGGTCCGCTCGTTCGGCGAAGTTGGCGACGACGTACTGGCGCTCTCGCGACCGGCCTTCGATCTGACCGACGTTGCACACCTTGAGCAGATCACCGCCTGGCGGCCGGACATTGTGGTCAACGCAGCGGCCTGGACCGATGTGGACGCCTGCGCCCGCGACCCCGAGCGCGCGATGCTGATCAACGGCAGCGCTGCCGGCGCCGTCGCCCGTGCCGCAGCCCACGCCGGAGCGATCGCCGTCCAGATCTCGACCAACGAGGTGTTCGACGGCACCCTGGATCGCGCCTACGTCGAAGACGACCTCGCCAACCCGATCAACCCGTACGGTGCGTCGAAGCTGGCCGGCGAGCGTGCGGTCGCCGCGGCTGACACCGACCATCTCGTCGTGCGGACCGCTTGGCTCTACGGCCCGGGGGAGCGGAACTTTCCCGGCAAGATCCGGGGAGTCGCCGAGCGGATGGTTGCCGAGGGCCGGCCCTTGCGCGTGGTGGCGGATGAGTGGGGCAATCCAACGGACGTTCGCTGGTTGTCACTCGCCATCCGCGACCTGATCAGCCTCACGATCGCCGGGTCGGCCGGGTTCGGCATCCACCACCTGGCCGGCGAGCCAGCGACCACGCGCCTCGACTGGGCACGCGAGATCCTGCGGGATTCGCCGGTTGCCTTGGAGCCGATGGGACTCGAGGACTATCCCCGCGACTCAACGGTCCCTCTCCGCGCGGTTCTCGACGTATCGCGAGCCGCTGGGTTCGGGATCGACCCGTTCGACTGGCGCCTGCGTCCTGGCGGGAGGTAGCCGCGGTTACCAACGTGCATCCGACATCACGGCGCTCTGGGTGGGTTGAGCCGATCGCCTTCGACAGGGATCCGCGCCCTGCGCGGTCGAGGTAGCGTGCGACGTGGAGCTCCTCGGGGTAGTTGTCGCGGTCGGCGCCTCCGGCGGCCTCATGGGCTTGCTGGGCCTCGCGTCAGCCCAGGCCAGCGAGGGCATCTGGCGAAGGCGTCCCGCTCTGGTGCTGCCGTGCGCCATCCTCGGCGCGGGCCTATTGATGTGGCTCGCGTTCCTCGTCACGTGGCTTGCGCCGCCGGCCGGTCCCTACCTTGCTCACATTGCGGCGGGCCTGGCTCTCGCATACTGCGTTGCGAAACGATCGTGGAGGCTTCTGGCGCACGCTGGGCCCATCGCACTCGCCGCCTCAGGCATCACGCTCACATACCTCGGCCTCATGTACCTGTGGCGCTCCGAGTTGACGGCCGTCGCCTTGGCGGGCACTCGGTTCGTCGTGAATCGCGGGTCGATGCCAGCCGATAACCAGATTCCGACGCTGCTCGCCGATCGCATCCGTGCAGGTGTGCCCACACATCAGTTGATCGGTGACTGGAACGGCAGCGATCGGCCGCCGCTGCAGTCAGGCTGGATCCTGCTCAATGACATGCTGTTGTCGAGACTTGGAATCGATGCGGACGTCCTCTCATTCGCTGCCGGAGTCGTCGCGCAGCTGCTGTGGATCCCCTCCCTGTACGCCCTGCTGCGGGTCGTCGGCGTGCGTGAACGGGCGGCCCTCGTTGCGGTCCTCTTCACCGCATCGACCGGAACCGTGCTGACCAACACGATCTACACGTGGCCAAAGGTCTTTTCGGCAGCGCTCGCCGCGTGCGCCTTGACCGTGTTGATCGAAGCCGTCCGGCGAAGAAGAACGCCCGTGCTTTCGTGTGCCCTTGCGGCCACGTTGTTTACGCTGGCCGTGCTCGCGCATGGCGCGGCAGCCTTTGCGGTGCCAGCCGTCGCGGTTCTCGTCGTGCTCACGCTCCGCCCTCGCGCCTGGCAGACCGCGTCGCGCGGGATGTCGGCCGCTGCCGCATCGGCCGTCGCGACCTACGCGCCGTGGTTCGCGTTCCAGCGGTTCTACGATCCGCCCGGCGACCGACTCCTCAAATGGCACCTCGCAGGAGTCATCCCGATCGACGGGCGGTCCTTGCTGGAAGCGTTGGTCGACGCGTACTCTCGAATGAGTGTCGCCGACTACCTGGCCGCACGCTGGCGGAACCTCACGAGGATCGTCAACCTCGACCTGGGAGTCGGCCTCGGGTCATTCTCTGAGGCTGCGGTCGGTGCCCGGCGCGCTCATGAGTACCTGGACACATCCATCGCGCTGAGCATCGGGGGGACACTTCTCGTCCTGATGGCGATCGGCCTCCTGCTGCATCGCATTCGATGTGGAAACGTCCCCGCGCTGTGGCGGAGAACGGGCTGGTTGGTCGTGCTGATGCTGCCGTGCCTGCTGTTCTGGTCCCTTGCCCTCTTCAGCGGCGGCAGCACGGTGGTCCATACCGGCTCCCACCTCTGGATACTGATCCTGCTGGCCGTGCCGGCTGCATGGCTCGCGTCCGCCCGTCCGTGGCTGGCCGCCGTTGCCTGGGTGATGCAGCTGGCATTGATGCTCGCCGTCTACCTGCCGTTCTTCGGCGTCTCCGCCCTGCGGCCCTCGGGCATGGCGACTCTCGGTACTGGCCTCGCGATCCTGGGCGGAGTGGCGTGGCTGGCATTGCGTCGCCCGGTCCATCGCGGGCGCGTTCTCACGGCAACGTGAACTGAGCACTGGCCGCCGTGGACGCGTAGAGGTCGCAGGCGGCCAACGTCGCGACGTAGGTCATCTTCTGGCGGACCCAGGTGGCGAGCTCCACGGGCTGGAGCTCGGGGAAAGGACCCGGGAGCGGTCCGGGCATGCCCCATGTCCGGTCGAGGCATACGCTGGCGATCTCGCCGCGCTCGAGCTCCTCAGTCAGCAGGCGTGTTCCTTCCGTCCCGAAAGCGGTGCGGAGGGGGAAGTCGTACGGCGTCGGGTTGTGGACACCCGTGAGCAGGTAGTACATGCCCGCCTCCGGAAAGAGGTAGAACGTCGCCCCACCTCCCGTCGCGGTGCGAATCTCCCGAGCTCGGTCGAGGAGCTGGCTCTCGTATCCCGGCGCCATGACCACTCCGCCCACGTGGACGGTGGTCGACACCTGGCTGCCGGTGCGCACCCACAGCAGCGGCGCGGTCACCATCATCACTCCGGCCAGGGCGACGCAGCCAAGGCCGAGCAGTGAGCCAGTGGCACGAGGCAGCGCACCTCGGGCGAGGTAGCCCACGGCGACGAGAAGCAGGGGCGCGATGACGGTGAAGTGCGACTGATCCGCGCGTGGGAGGATGGAGGCCACGGCCGCGGCGGCGAAGAGGACAAGCGCAAAGCCGGCACCTCGGAACGCCTTCGGTCGCTGCCACCAGGCCCACGCCGCCGCCAGGGCCGCCGCGGGCGGCAGCAGGTACACCCAGGGACGCCCTGCCTGCACACCGTGGAGCACCGTCCCAAAGGTCACGTGTGCGTCAGGGAGCAGCGCCCCCAGGGACATGTTGAACCCGGCCTCGTACGAAAGCACGGCGTTCTCCAGGTAGCCGAACTTGGATACGATCGTGTAGTCCACCGCAGCCGGGAGTCCGCCGCCGAGGAGCACGGGGACCATGAGGGCCAGCGGCACGACCGCCATCGGCGCAATGACGGTCGCCAGGGACGCCATCGACTCGCGCGCCGAAGGTCGGCGGTCCCAGTGCAGGAGCACGAGGACCGAGACCGCCGCCGCCGCTCCCGTGAGGGCGCCGACGTTGTGCTTGGTCGCCAGGCACGCACCGGCCAATGCGCCCGTCAGGAGGAGCCACCGCACCGATGAACCCCGACCGGCCTCCATGCGCGCGTGCCATGACAGCAGGGCCGCCAGCGTCGCCACCATCAGCATCGTGGCCAGGATCGTGTATCCGAACGTGTACGGGAGCTCGACGAGGAACACCGCCGCACCGAACACCACGGGGCTGAGTGGTGTCTGCAGCTGCCGCGCGATTCGCAAGCTCAGGAGAAACGTCCCCGCGATGCAGGCGATGCCGGCCAGCTTCATGACCACCAGCTCTGACCCGAACAGGGCCACCAGGCCCGAGCCGAGGTACGCGGCGAGCGGAGTTGTGCCGTAGAAGACGTCCCGGTAAAGGACCTCGCCTTCCGACAGCCGGGTGACGACCTGAAGGAACCACGCCTCGTCCCACGTGTTCAGCCGGCTGATCTCGAGAAGCAGGCTTCCGACGACGACGATCCCCAGGCCCGCGAGGAGCGGGTACCTGCCGCTCGCCGTCACGGCGGCCACCATGGGCGGCAGAAGGTTCGGCATGACCGCCCGACGGCGCCGCTCAGCGCCAGTGGACGGTGCGCTGATCACGCGAGACGTGGCCGCCTCGCGGCGAACACCTTGAAGGACAGGCCTGGACGGATCACCGGAATGCGCTCGAGCACGGTCTCTACGGCGGCGGCCCCCGGCAGATTTGCGATGAACGGGGGGAAGAAACCGAAGGACTGGGACCTGAAGTCAGAGAGCCCGCCAGCCGTCATTGCGCGGCGCATGGCGGCATCGTGCATCAGAAGAAGCCCCTTCTCGGCGGACCAGCTCATCGACGGCGTGGCGGCGATTTGGATGTAGTAGAGCGGGCTGGCCGCATTTGGTTCCACGAAGCCTATGACGCCGCCCGGCTTGACGATGGTCGCCATCGACCTGAAGCATCGCCTGAGGTCGTGCATGTGATGAAGTGTGAAGAACCCGATCAGCGCGTCGAAGTCCCTGGGCAGGTCCGGCGGGGGATCCGCGATGTCGCCGCAGTACAGGGGCACCCCGTACCGGCCGCCGTCGAACTCGGCGAGCCTGTCGAGCAGCTCCGGGGACAGGTCGAGGCCAGTCACATCCAGCCCACGCTCGGCCAGCTGCAGGGTGTATCGGCCCATGCCGCATCCGACATCGAGGACGCGCATCCCGCTCTCGAGGCCCGTAACCTGGAAGAGCCGGTCGATCTGCCGCTGCACGTACGGTGAGCTGGCGGGCCGCATGCGCGGCTTTCTCTGCGGCTCGCGGTAATAGTCGCGCTGCCGCGCGTTGTGACGGCTCATTCGTTCGGCGTGAAGGTCGTTCATCGTGTGGCTCCCGTGCCCTTGAACCGTCCGCCGGTGACGGATGAGACCTGCGGTTCCAGAGCCTCAGCACGTCTGATCCGTCTCGACATGCCAGCCCGCCAGGCGATCGTCCAGCGAAATGCCCGCCACGCCGATCGCGCCCGCGAACGGACCGAGTACGCGGAACGGCCGCGCCGCCGCACGTCACGCTCGATCGGGATCGACGTGACCGGCAAGCCCGAGCATCCGATCATGGCAACCACGTAGGGGTCCCGGCGCGGCATCGCAAGCAGCCGGTCCGCCATCGCGCGGGTGATGAGCACGAACATTCCCGCGTCGGCCGGCACGCCGGCCAGGCGACCCAGGACCAGCTTGAAGAGCCGAGAGGAGAGGAGGCGGGCGCGCGACTCGTACCGACCCCGGCGTCCGGCGAAGACGGCGCCGTAGCCGGTGGGCGCCATCAGCTCGGGGATCGATTCCGGCAGGTCCTGCAGGTCCGCGTCCATCGTGACGACGCGAGCTCCGTCGGCAACCAGGATCCCCTGGAGCACCGCTGCGTGTTGACCGACATTGGCCCGTAACCGCACGACGACGATGCGAGGATCGCCGGCAGCCAGGTTCGACAGGACGTCGAACGAGCCATCGGGCGAGCAGTCATCCACGAAGATCACTTCGAACGAGAGCGACCGCGTCTCGAACACGCGGACGAGCCTGCGGCACAGCTCCTCGAGCGTCTCGGCGTTCCGGTAGACCGGCACGACGACGCTGATGGCTGGAGCTGGTGCCGGCTCAGGCACTGCGGGCGGTCTCCCGCTCGTCGTTCCACCAGCGCACCGTCCGGTCCAGGCCTTCGCGCAACGTGTGCCGGGGTCGCCAGGAGAGGAGGTTCGCGGCCTTGGCGATGTCCGCGAACATCGCTCCCTCGTCCCAGCCGGCGACCGAGTACCGCTCCGGCGTGTAGCTCGGCGCGACGCCCACCACGGCTGCGAGTGTTGTCACGAGCTCCTCGATCGTAGCCAATGCGCCCGAACCCACGTTGAACACTTCCGCGGGTGAGCGTGCAGCGGCCGGGGCTCGGAGGCAGGCGTCGATGAGATCGTCGACGAAGACGAAGTCTCGGCCGTAGCCCGCCGGCGCCACCGCGATGTCCCGCCCTCGTTTGAGCTCTCGGACGAAGGTCGGGATGACCCTGCTGGACGGCTCCCAGGGGCCGTACACGTGAAATGGACGGATGATCGTGGTCGCCTGCCCCTCGGCCACCGAGAAGTGCTGCACCAGCAACGTCGACGCCGCCTTTGCGACGCCGCGAAAGCTGGACGGCTGCACGGGAGCATCTTCCGTCACGGCGCCTCGCGCGTTTCCGTACTCGAGATTCGAACCGAGATACACGAGGTGCTCGACGCGCCCCGCGATGGAGTGGAGGACATTCAGGGTCCCCATCGCGTTCGTCCGCAGCGCGTCCACCCGCGCGCGAGCCGTGTGTGGGTGTCCGCTCGCCGCGGCGAGGTGGAAGACTGTCGAAGGCTCGATCTGACGTATCAGGTCGGTGAGCCCGTCCCGCTTCGACAAGGAACCGATGTGCACGTGCAGACGCGGGAGCACCTCGGCCAGACGACGCAGGTCCGTCGTCGGGCGGACGAGCACGTGGGCTTCGCTCCCCGAGGCGATCAGTGCACGAACGAGGTTGGCTCCGATGAACCCCGATGCCCCGGTGACGAAGGCGCGGCTCATTGAGCCAGGGACGCCGGCGCGACGGACCGCTCGATCATCGGCTTGAGCCGCCGGCGCGACTGCTCCAGGACATCGGCTGATGCCGAACGCGCGTCGCTCAACGCATCGAGGAGGGCGCGCACTTCGCGGTGGAGATCGCGCCCGGCGATGTCGCGGTGGAACGAGCGACGCAGGAAGCTGAATTCGCATCGGAGCCGCGCCATCTCGGCTATCAGCAGGCGAGCCGGAATCGGATCGCCGCGCTCCGGCAAGGTGAGGCCGCCGAATCCGAAGGGCATGTCGAACGACGGCCGCAGGCCCTCCATCGAACCGTCCACGAGTGGGGCGAAGATGGTCCGCGATCCGCGGTCGATCGCAAGGTCGTTGAGACCGACGTACACCCGTGACAGCGGAAGCGTTCCGAGCTGCGGAGCGAGCTCGCACGCGGCCACCGTCTCGACGAGGATGCCCACGCCGCACCGGCCGCCGACCAGCTCGAGGGTTCTCACGACTTCATCCACGCGGCGCACCATCGGGAGCAGCAGCTCGTCCGCCCCCTCCTCGATGGCGCGCTCCACCTCCTTGGCCGTGCGCGGGCCGAATGCGTTGATCCTGCAGATCACGCGGCCGGTGGTCGCCGAGCGGGCGCGACGGAGGTCGGAAGCAGTGTGGCGGTTGATCTCCGTATCCGCGCTGCGTTGCCGCTCCCGCTTCCCGCGGAACTCCCAATCCACGATCACCGTCGACACGCCGGCGCCGACTGCCGACCGGATCAGCGCTGGGTCGACCGAGAAGAGCACGAGCTCGAACGGACTCATCACGCGCGCCTGCAGACCGCAACCAGGCTCGAGCCGAACGGCCAGTGGACCCTCGTCCCCACCATCGCATCGGCGACGCTGACGCGCTCCAGGAGCCAGTTGACAACCCGAGGCGGTCGGTCCTCGACATCACGGATGCGAGCCGAGCGCCGTCCGATCCAGCGGCTGACCACGACGATGGGGAACAGGAGGAACTGGAAGTAGCGCACTTCGGTGGGCGTCAGCCCCTGGGACTTCAACACCTTTCGCAGGCTCTTCCTCGTGTATCGGCGGACATGACCCGCGTCCTCGTCACGGAAGCTCCAGAGCCAGGGAAACGCCGGCACGCCGATCAGCACCAGCCCACCCGGCCGTAGCAGCCGATGCACCTCTGCGAGCGCCGCCGAGTCATCGGTGTGCTCGAGAACGTCCAGCAGGACGATCACGTCCGCGCTGCCGTCGGCCAGCGGAATGCGTGCGGCGTCGGCAACGATGCCGCGTGCGCCTGGGCACCGCTCGCGAATCGCCGCGATCGCTTCGGGTCGGTAGTCCACTGCGGTCATCCGATGCCCCGCTGCCGCGAGTCGCTCCACGAGCCATCCGGTGCCGCAGCCGATGTCGAACACGTCCTTCGGGCCCGTGGCAGTCTCGGTCGCGAGCAGCCTGTCCACGATGACGCGACGCGCCGCGAACCAGAAGTGGAGCGGCTCCATCTCATGAAGCCGCTCAAGGCGTTCCGGTGTGAACATGGGATCGCTGGTCATCGCGCGACTAACCGTAATGCAATCGGCACGTCGTCATGGGCCCCGTCCCTCCACCTGGAGGGACCAGCCGGGAGGGATGACCGCCATGCATATCCCCGCCGGTGAGGCCGACGCACCGCGAGAAGGGTATCCAGAGCTCGACGAACGAAACAGTTCGAGCTCGCGTCCGGGACACTCCTGACTGCCAAGAAGCCCAAGCACTGAGGGTCCGCTGCTGCGAGCTCGCAGGGAACGGAACAACAGCCTCACTTGATGGGGTTCGTTCCGGTCCTGCCGGGCGTGCCGTGTCTCTAGACTGGACGGGATGAGCCAATCCTCCGGGCTCGCGGTGCGCGCCAACTCGCGAGCGAGCCACCTGGTGGCATGGCTCAGAAGGTCCGGCACACGCGTCGGAGTGTGGGAGCTGGCGGTCGGCGTCACCATCGGGCTTGCGACATGGCCTGTCGCGGCCAGTGCGCCGAGCATCGGGCTCGACCCGTCCTGGATCGTCGGCCTTCACCTCGCCGCTCGCGACGGCCTGTCCTTCGGCAGTGACATCCTCTTCACATTTGGCCCGCTCGGATTCCTTGCCTTTCCGCAGCCATATCTGGCCTGGACAAGTGGGTTGGCCTTTGTGTTCGTCGGTGTCGTGCACATCGCCACCTGCGCCTGGCTGTTCCATCTCGCGCGCCAGGCGATGGGGACTGCCGCTGCGATCGTGCTTGTCGCGGCGACGGCCTTCACGTTCCAATGGATCGCGGGGTGGCTCCAATACGGCGCGTTGATCTTCCTGGCCTCCGCCACAGCAGTGCTCCGGCGCCGGGATCGACCAACCGGGGCCTGGTTCGCGGCAGCGCTCGGCATGGCAGTGGGGCTCGGTGGGCTTGGGAAGCTGAACATCGCCGTCGTGGGCCTCGTCATTGCCGGAATCGGCATTCTGGCCAGCGCCCGCGATCCCCGTCGCTCGGCGCTCGTGTTCGGCGTGGCGGCACTGGCGGCCTTCGTCACGCTCTGGGTCGCTTCAGGTCAGGACGTCGGAGACCTGCCGGAGTACGCGCGCGGCGCGATCGAGGTCTATGTGGGCCACGGTCAGTCAATGGGGCAAGTTGACCCGCAGTTGAGTTGGGCGGCCGGCGTAACCGGCGTGGCCACCCTGCTCCTGGCTGGCCTGGTCTGGCTTCGGTCTTCAGACTTGGCAGGGCGCGATCGGCTTGTGCTCTGGCTCTTGTTCGCCGTGATGGTCTTCGCCGGGTTCAAGGGCGGCTTCATTCGGCAGGGCTTCGGCTTGGTCATCTACGTTGTTGGCCTGTTGGCCCTCTGGCCTGTGGTGATTCCGCGAAGTCTGCCGCGCGTGATGGTCGCCATGCCGGTCGTCGGTACCCTGGGGATCGTCCTCGCCCTCGGAACGCTGCCGATCACCTCGCTGGTGGATCCCCTCGGCCGACTTCAGTCGTTCGCCCTGGAGGCCCGAACAGTGCTGTTCGAGCGGAGCCAGGCGGCCACCGCGAACGCATCGGCTCTCCGAGGACAATACGGACTGCCACCTGAGGCCATCACTCTGCTGGAAGGACAGACAGTCGACATCCAGCCGTGGGAGGCGGCGGTCGCGTATGCCTACCCCGAGGTCAGGTGGCGTCCGCAGCCGGTGTTTCAGGCGTACGCGGCCTATACCCCGTTCCTCGACCGCCAGAACGCAGACCTCCTGGCCGGCGAGAACGCGCCAGATCGCATTCTGTGGCTGACTGCTCCCGAGACGCCGTTGTCCATCGACGGGAGAAGTTTGTGGTTCGACTCGCCGATGGCCAAGATCCAGATGATCTGCCGCTACGTACCACTGGCCACGGAGGCGGGCTGGCAGGTGCTCGGCCGCGTGGCCAATCGCTGTGGCCCGCCGATCGCCGTCGGGTCCGTCACCAGCGAGGCGGCTGCCGTGGTCGACGTTCCCCACGGCCTGCCGCCGGGCATCTTGACGGTTCAGATATCCGGCATGGGCAGGGATCTCGTGTCGCAACTCGTCACGCTCGCGTATCGGGCCCCACCCTGGTGGATGACGGTTGGCGACGACGTCTACAGGATCCCGCTGGGTATCAACGGTGCGCCAACGATCGTTGCCACGAACACCGACATTGGCTACGGCGAAGGGCTGACGCTCCCCCAGCGGCCGGACACCCTGACGATCGGCCCCGATCCGGGCGCTCCGGGCGAACGTTCACCCCTGACACTGGTTTTCGAGATCATTCCCGTCGCGCCGGGGCCGTAGTTTCACTCATCCGTACGTCACATCTCGCACAGCCAGGAGCATTGCCGAGCCGAACCGGTCGCTGGGTTCCAACACCGCTCCCTCGGCCCACTCGTTCCAGGCGTTGATGAACACAACGCGTCGTTCAAAGTCCCGATGGGCGACCGCCGCCGCCGCCGCGGCGAGCCAGCGACGGAAGGTATACGGGTTGGCTCCATACCAGATGTCGGGTTGCCACTGCCGTCTCGCGGTGTTGTCGAAGTTGACCATGACGCCCGGGAAGAACCCATCTGGCACGCCGGATGCCATCACGCGGATCGAGTCCTCGACCATCGCCTGGTAGCTCAGGATGTTCCCGGCGAAGCCCGGCTCGGCACCCACGTGCTGGTACGAGAGCCACTCCCAATGAGCGTTGTGCGGCGGGAATCCGAGGCTCCCGTCCAGCCCGGAGTCGGCGAGATCCCCTTCGATCCCGTGGAACTCCTTCGCGACGTCCACGTTCAACACCAGGAGCTCGCCCACGCCTCCCTGGAGCGCCACCTCACGCCAGCGAGAGATCACCGCCGCGAGGTCGGGGATCTGACCCGCGCGATAGATGGCGAGCAGCGCACGCCCGTCGATGCGCATGTACCGGGGATCACGGAGGATCGGCAGCACGTCGGTGGTGAACCGCGACGAAGGGACGTCGTCATAGCGTTGACCGATGAGAACATCGTTCGTCCGCCCGTCCCAGCGCCTCGTCCAGTTCTCATTGGCCCACATGAGGCAAAACGGCAGAGAGACGTCGTCCGACAACCGCGATCGGATCGGCGCTTCGAGCAGCTGATGCCCGGCGAACCAGTAGTGGTAATACATCATCCCCGCCACGCCGGCGTCCTCGGCGAGCGAGGCCTGGAGCGCGACGGTCTCCGGGTGGCGTAGGTCGTAGAACCCGGTCGTCGTCGGAAGCATTGGCTGATGGTGGCCGAGGAACATGGGTTTGGCCGCGACAACGTTCGTCCACTCCGTGAATCCGAGGCCCCACCACCTGTCGTTTTCGGGGATGGTGTGGAACTGGGGAAGGTAGAACGGCACGACGCGCATCCGCGGCCCGGGCTCGGTGCCGGGCTCGAACCGGCGCCATGCGCCTGCGGCGGAAGGCTCCGAAGGCAGCAGGGATTGCTCCTCGACCGACAACCCGGCCTCGCGGGCCACGATGCCGATCAGGCGCTCGAGGGCATGGGCGGTGGTGGCGTTCACCTGGCCGGCCTCGTCCTCGAAGTCCGCCGCGGAGAGATGGAGGGCTCGAAGTCCCTGCACCACGAAACCGCGAGCCCAGTACATGGACCCGGCCGCGAAGGTCAGATCTTCCGGGCGCAGATCCAGCTCGAGGCGCCGCAGGAGGTTGGCCGTCACCACCTCGTTGTCTCCCCAGAAGTCGGGACCGAGGACGCTCCCGCCGGCCGTGACCAGGCCGAGGCGCGGCGACGTTGCGAAGGCATCCAGGATGCCTTCAATGTTCTCGCCATCGCCCAGCAGCTGGTCGAGCAGTTCGTCGCGCCAGGAAGCCCCCGTTCCCTGGAGACCCCCATGGTCATCACGCCAATCGCTTCGCTTGGTGTGAACCTTGAGGGTGAGCTGATACGGATCAAGAAGGCCCGCATTCACGAGCTGAGCGAGCGGCCACAGGTCCCGGCCGCGATTCTCCACGTCCAGTACTAGAACGGTCGAGGCATTCGGGATCGCACTTGTGTCGATCGCAATCGGCGATCCCGACGCGTTCGTCGCAATCAGGTCGAACTTCACCGGGATGGCGGGCAACCGACTGACAATCTCGTCGAGCAACTCGGGGTAGAAGATGTGAACGACCACGGCGACACGGGCGGGATCGGCGATGGGCAGGTCGGTCCGTTTGGTCCAGGACGCGGGAAAGCCGCCGCTGCGACTTCCCATGCCGCGCTCGATCCACGATGCGAAGTCGGCGGGCGAGCCCGAGTGGTCGGAGAACGGGGGCGGGCTCGCGGCCAGAGCGGCGAGCTGGGCGCGCCTCCTGAGACCCGCCCTGATACGGGCCGCCTTGGCGAGGAGCCGCGCCCGCGTCAGCCGACGAAACATGGTCGCACCGTCGGGCTCTCGCTCACAGCCACTCGTCCACGTCGACCCCGAAGCGGCGTCGGATCTCCGCTCGCACATGGACCCCGTCCGGCGCGATGTGTGGCTCTCGCACGAGCTGACGCTTCACGAATGGGAATCCATTATCGAGCAGGCGTCGCCAACCCACGATCGTGGGGTTCTTGTTCTCCGCCGCCACCCGCCAGTACGGGATCGCGGCCTCGATGACGAAGCGCTCTCGGTCCAGCAGCCGGCTCAGGCCGATCTCGTTGCGCCAGATCACCGCCTCCCGAGAGTCTTCCACTCGAATCGTTCGCCAGAAACGGGCAAGCGGTGCTTCGAGCAGGCACCGACCCCTGAAGCCCAGGCAGTAGCTTTGTAGGTGGTGGCGAAACTGGGTGCTGTCCGTCAGCGCCCAGACGTCCGCGGCCGACTGGTGGAAATGCTCCAGCAGGTGGTCGATGGGTTGAAAAGGCCCGACCAGGCTGTCGTTGAACATCAGCACATGCGTGCCTTCAGCGATCTGCGGATAATAATCGAGGGCCGTGGCCCACGAGCCGAAGTCGTATCCGATATTGGAGCGGCGCAGTACGCTGATGCCGGGGGGCCGCCCGCCCGGCCAGTCGAGCGGCTGCGTGCCCTCCGCGGTGCTGACGAAGACGACCTCGTAGCCGTTCGCGAGCACGGCTCTCGTCAGCTCGCTCGCGGATCGGTCCACCCGACCATCAGCCGCCCAGTGCGCGACGATCGCGGTGTGTGATGTCGAAGAGCTGGGAGGAGGTGGTTGCCCGTCCCCTTCGCTGCGCACGGCGCCTCGCTGCGCCTCGAGTACGAGCGGTCCTCTACCGCTGGACAGGCGCTGGAACCACCTCATCGTTCCTTCAGGATCGACCTGACCCGGCGAAGCGGTGCCGTCGCTCGCCAGGACGCGCTGCGCCGCATGTCCTCGATGATGCCCCAGCTGCCGTGGAGATCCTCTCGGACGTGGGCCAGCTCTTCGTTGACGGAATCGAGGTCGGCCTGAAGCTCGGTACGCACGGCCAGCAGCTCTTCCCGCGCGGCCTCGGCCTCCGCCGAAGCGTTCGCCGATTGGGCAAGAGCGGCGTCTCGGGTCGCGAGCATTTCGAGATGGATCCCCGCGACGTCGCGGCTGTGATTGATGAAGTCGCCGGTGCCGCTCATCTCGCTGAATGGCGCCCAGCGGAGATGCTTGTCCAGGACGGCCACGCTGTCGTAGACGTGGATCCCGGACAGCGCAGCCTGCCATGGCTCGGAGAGGTGCTCGGCCACCGAGTGATGGAACGCATGGATGTCGTCGGTCCGGTCCTTGAGCCACTCGATGAAGGTCTGCCCCCCTGGTTGCGCGTTCGCGTATTCCGGCCAGTAGGACGTGTGGCAGTCCTCGACGATGTACGTGCCGCCCTGATTGAGCAGCGGGAACAGGGTCTCCACCGAGACGATCTGCTGGTGCATGGTGTGCCCACCATCGTCGATGACGACGTCGAAGGGGCCATGCTTCTCGGCCACGCCTCGCAGGAACTCCGGGTCCGCCTGATCGCCCAGCTCGACGGGGTAGAGGTCGCCAACGGCCTGGCGAGCCGTTTCGTCGATGTCGATCCCCACGATGTTCGGCTCCGGGCCGAGGAAGTGCCGCAGCAGCTCGAGGCCGCCGCCTCGATACACCCCGATCTCCAACACCCGGGCGGCCGTTCCGCGATACGCGGCCAGGTGGCGCTCGTACACGGGGAAGTAGTGGACCCACTTGTCGAGCGGCTTTCCGGCGCGGTTGGCTGTGAAGAACGCGAAGAGCTGATTCTCCGAGAGCCCCTTCCAGCTGCCACCCGCGTAGAACGACACGCGATAGCACTCGTTCACGAGGCCCCTGTCGGCCCCAAGCGATCGAAGCGCGTCTCCAAGGGCGCGCGCCTGGCCCGCGGCATCATCGTTCTCCGCAAGCGCGCGCCACAGGACTGCCCGCGCCTCCTCCTCGATCTCCTCCGACGTCGCGACCACGTTCTGCGCGCGGCCGAGGTTTCCCGTGGCGAGGGCGTAGAGCACGTTGCTCAGCGACTCACTGCTCAGCACGGATCGCCTCGCGGGTCGCTGGAGTGGCTGGGCCCGAGGCGGGCGACATCACCGGTGCCTTCCACGTGCCGGGCATCCGCGTCAGCCCGGGCTCCTCGCGACCCTGCCCACGAACGTGCAAGTCGAACTCGCGGTCGGCGTAATCGTACGTGTGCCCACGCTCAACAATCGCCGTTGTCACCTGGTAACGGCCTGGCTGAAGCAGCAATTCGTCAACTGCGAAGTCCACGTAGCCGCCCCCGGTCTCAACCGGAAATGATCCACCACGCCCGGAATTCGGCCCCGCGACGTTCGCGCCGGACTCGTGCTGGAAGCCCAGTCCGAAGACGGCGCGATCAATCGGGGAGTGGGCTTCGAAATGCATCCGGATCGTGCATGCGGCACCTGCGAGCAGGACCGTGCTCTGGTTGCCTTCGCCGTCCAGGTATTCCACTGATGTGATTCGCACCTCTCCAGAGCCCAGCCGCGCCGTTGCGCTCTCGGCATCTCCGTCATCGGCGTGGAGCGCGTGCACTTCGCGCTCGTTGACCGACGCGATGTAGCTGTCGGCGACGGCTCGAGCAGGCCCCAGCTCGCGGATCTCCCCGTCCTCCAGCCAGGCGGCCTCATCGCACAGGTCACGAATCAGGCCGAGTGAATGAGTCACGAGCACGACGGTTGTGCCACGCTTGCGGAGCTCGTACAGATGATCGAAGCACTTGCGCTGGAATTCTTCGTCCCCGACGGCGATCACCTCGTCGACCATCAGGATCTCCGGGTCCAAGGATACCGCGACCGCGAATCCGAGACGGACGAACATTCCGCTCGAATAGATCTTCACCGGCGAGTCGATGAACTCGCCGATCCCGGCAAAGTCGATGATCCTGTCCATCGCCGCGTTGATTTGCCGCCCGCCCAGGCCCAGGATCGCGCCGTTCAGCCGGATGTTCTCACGCCCGGTGAGCTCCCCGTGGAAGCCGGCACCCAGCTCGAGCAATGCCGAGACGCGTCCGTTGACGGTCACCCTGCCGCTGGTTGGCCGGTAGATTCCCGCGAGCACTTTCAGCGTGGTCGATTTGCCCGACCCGTTCTGGCCGAGCAGTCCAAAGGTGCTCCCCCGCGCGATGGAGAACGACGCGTCGCGCAGGGCCCAGAACTCCTCTGCCTTCGGTGGCCTTCCCCGAACGAAACGCTCCTTCAGGCCCGTACGCCGCTCCCTGTGCAGCCAGAATCGCTTCGAGACGTGCTCGGCCCTGATGGCCGTGTCCGTCATACGGACTCACCGATGTCGAGACCCCATCGTCGGTAGATGACGAGCGTGATCGCGAGGGCTCCGACGGTCCATGCCACAAGCACGAGCGCGCCCGAGAGGGATGGGACCTGCAGGTCGTACGACAGGCTTCGAAGCGATGCCACGAACTCGGCGATCGGGTTCAGGCTCACGATCGCTCGCAGCGGGATGCCATTCCAGTCGGCCGGGACTGAGCCGACCTGATAGATGATCGGCGTCAGGAAGAACAGCAGTTGCAGCGCAACGTTCACGAGCTGGGCCAGATCACGGAAGTACACGTTCATGATGGCAAGCGCCACCGCGACGGATGTCACGAACGTGGCATAGATGGCCAGCCACGCGGGAAAGAGGAGCCAGGTTGGCGCGACGTTCCCGAATGCGATGAGCGCAAGCGCGAGGATGCCGAACTCGATCAGGGTCTGGACCAGGATCGCCAACGCGGACCCGACGATGGGCGCGTAGGACGGGAAGTACACCTTCTGGAGGATCGGTCCGTTCGCAAGGAGCGTTGGTATCGCGGTATTGACGGTGATGATGAAGAAGGTCCACGGAATCAGGCCGGCGAACAGCCAGACGGGAAAGAATCCCTCCCGACCGTTGCCGAAGTCCGGTGGCGCGACCCGGAAGATGACCGCGAAGACCAGGCTGTACGTCGCCAACGTGGCCAGCGGGACCACGAGGGACCAGGCCCATCCAAGTGCGGTGCCCTTGAATCGCGACTTGAGCTCCCGCTGGGCGAAGTTCCAGATCAGGGATCGGCTCGACCAGATCGAGGAGCGCGGACGCGCATTCGTGGTCATCGCCGGCGCCGACCGCGCCATCGCCTGATCGCTGCGCGCATCTCTCTCAGGCGCTCGGTCACCGACCATGATCGATACGACGGGATCTCAGGGAGCCTCAGGCGACGCGGCGAATGCTCGGTCCGATCGGGGCGGGTTCCCGACAGGCTCGTCGCATCGTGCACGGCGCCGTCCACGGCGCCTCGATGCGAGACGAAGACCTCCAGGAACTCACCGAGCAGGCCGTGGACTCGGCTCTCCAGGCGAATTGCTTCTGTCCACATGCCCGATGCAGCTGCCACTCGCTCCGGGAGGTCTCGGCCCCAGTCGAATGTGACCAAGGCTCCTGCTCGGCTCACCGGATCGCCATGGTACTCGGCCGGTTCCAGCTGCTTGAGTTCGCCTTGCCCGCGCTGCACGCGCGGCCTGGAGATCTCGAGGTCCTGGTGCTGCGGTGCGGTCCACACGTGTGCTCCGCCGTCCGCCAGCACCCGCGCGATCTGAGCATGAGCAGCGTCGACGTCGACGATGTGCTCGAAGACGTCTGACGAGACGATGACGTCGAAGGAGGCGTCCTCAAACGTCGGTCGCTCGACGTCCTCGCACCGATAGCCCTTGACGACGGTGCC
>CAYYRT010000436.1:0-3132 GCA_964474055.1 uncultured Acidimicrobiaceae bacterium
GCGGCCAGCCCAGCCGCCCCAGCGCGAGAATCTGCTGCTTCTGGTCGTCTCCCAAGATGTTGGCCATTCTGGCGGGGAACCACACATCCCCCCGCCGCGTCAACGTCCTGGGGCGGTGCTACCTCACTGGCCGGCTTTCAGGCGTCCACGACTGGCCGGTTTTGGGTGTCCACCGAGGTCTGGGCGGGCTTGGACCGGGCTCGCTTCGCGGCGCTCAGCACATGAGGCGTCGCGCTCAGTCTTGTCGGTTATGCCCTTTGCGTCCCAATGTCTCCAGCATCCAAGATCTAGGTACTTATCGTCAAGGAGGGCCCGGATGTTGGCTTGGAGACGAGGATCCCGGAGCACCAGTTGAATGGCTCGGCGGTCGAGTCGAGAGACGCATCGAGCGAAGTCACGAATATCGGCCGGCTCGGAGGTTTGCTCGTCTCGCGGCCGACGGTACTTAGCTTGGCCGTACAATGCGTTCAAGGCGATCCAGAGAAAGATGAACCCGGCGTCCAGGTCATCCGGATCCTTAACTGCCCTGGCTCGACGCAGCCAAGAGTGTGCCCGTCTGCATCTGAGGGCGGTGGCCGAGAGCGTGAGCATCTCTTCTCCATCCTAGGAAAGAATCTCGATGAGGCAGCTGACAGGCGGAGACTCTCAATCATTCTCGCCAGGCTCAGTTCGGCTGAAGCGGCGGCCCGTCAGGTCATCTTCCCTCGAGCGTACCACTAGGAGGCCTTGCTCGAAGAGGCGGTCCGACGCCTTGGGGAGGCCGCTCCATATGAAGAACCGGGCGCTCAGGGACCGACCCGATGGCCACGGGTGATCAGCCCCAGCGTGACGAGGCCCTTGAGGCATTCACCGGGCTGAGAGAGCGACTGAAGTCGGGCCTGCGCCGGATCATGGAGATTGACAGGAAGCACCCCCACTACGTGGCAGCTGTGGTGATCGCGATCGGCTGTGAGGCCGTCGGGCGACTCCTGAGTGCGATTGACGGCCGGGACAGAGCCGCGCACGAGGTCTTCGTCGAAGACTTGATCCTGCCGTACCGCACCCTCGATGGCCCCATGGGCCGCGATCTCTTCGACGCGGCCAGGAACGGGATTGCCCACCGATTTGAGACGAAGCCCATTGAGCTCAAGGGTGGTCAGCAGATCGAGGTCATCGTCAACTGAGGAGCGCCTACCGCATCTGGGTCTATGCACAAGCCCGCTCGGGATCTATCTGAACCTGTTCCAGATGAAGCGCGACTTCGAGGCGATGCTGGATCGATACCGAGACGAACTGCGTCGCACGACGCAACCCGGCCGACGGCCAGCGGAGGCGTGGTACCGAGACTGGCGTGCAGTGACCTACACGCAGCATGATTCGAATGAAGGCTGGCAGAGGTTCCTCCCGAGGATCGAGGCGGAGCCTGGGCGATGAGCGCCGCCCACACGAACGCGAGGACGACCCCATGATCCCTGAGGAGAAGGCGCGCGCGTGCCCCCTCTGCCTGACGCCCATGACCGACGGCGAGGACCACGAGGACAGCGCGCCGCACCAGCGGGCGGCCGAAACACAAAAGGAGCTGTGGTTGACCCGCTTCGCCGTGGTCTGGCTTGCTGGGCTGCTCGTTCTTGTGGGCCTTGGAGCGAGCCGGACGGCGTTGATGATCGCGGGCCTCGCCGGGTTCCTGGTGTTCTCCTACCTGGGCATGCGCTGGGGCGTCGGCGATATACCAGCGACCCGGGGCCAGGCGATCGGGGTGGTAGTGGGGATGGCGGTGGTCTTCGTGTTGATGTGGCTGTTCTGGAGGAACTGAAATGAAGCCGTTCACGCCCGAGGCGCTCCTGGTCAAAGTGCGTGAGGTGCTCGACTCGACCCAGCCGTCACCTGCTATCGCGACGTGAGCGCCCCACAGCGCCCGGTCGATCACGCCTCATGGAGCGGCGCGCTGTCGGCGGGTCTGTATGGCGGTGCTGGGGCGTAGGGGGAAACGATGAATCCGCGAGAGGGCGCCACTCCTCCGGGAGGAGGACCGTATCGACGCGGACCGGACCGTTGGCGACAGGGAGGCGAGCTCCGCTACGAGCGCAGCTCTCAGGTACCGTCGAGTCAGGGAAGCCGGCCGTACTCACGGTCGGTGCAACAGCACCGCTTTGGCTATCTGCTTGAAGTACCGGGAGTAGGCAGGTCCTGACCCGCATCCCCGTTCCCCTAGAAAGCCGGGGATTTAGGCGAGGTCCCCAACTCTACCTTCCTGTGTACTGCCGACTCTCCCGACCGGATCAGGCATGCGCTCCGGTCCTTGAGGCCGCGGTACTGGAGCGCTTCGGAGACGTGCTCGGCCGTGATGGTCTCCGCGCCGGAGGTCGGCGATGGTGCGGGCCACGCGCACGACGGCGACGCTGCGCATCGACACGGCGATCGAGGTCGACTACTATGTGCACGGCGGCATCCTGCCATGCGTGCTGAGGCAGCTTCTCGCTGCATAGCCCCACAACAGCCGAAGGAGACAAGGCATGATCAAGGTCAGCGTGATGTACCCCAACACCCCGGGCGCGCGATTCGATCACGGGTACTACCGTGACAAGCACATGCCGCTGGTCAAGGCGCGGCTGGGCGATGGGTGTAAGTTCTACACCGTCGACAAGGGCCTGGCAGGCGGTGCACCCGGCACGCTGGCCACCTACGTCGGCATGTGCCACATCTATGCCGACTCGGTCGAAGACTTCCAGAAGGGTTTCGGTCCGCACGCCAAGGAGATCATGGGCGACATTCCGAACTACACCGACCTGAGTCCGGTGATACAGATCAGCGAAGTGGTAGTCGGCCAGTAAGTGCGAGTCAAGCCGGCGCGGTGGACGCATCGGCTTGGGAACCGGTGGCGCAGGGGCCATCTTCTGGCGCATCCAGCCCTCTAGATTCTGTCGCTGGGCGGCGGTTCATCACTCGATTACCTGATCCGCCCGCTGCAGGAGCGATGGCGGGACCGTGAGGCCAAGGGCCTTGGCGGTCTTGAGGTTGATCACCAACTCGAACCGCGTAGGCTGTTCGACCGGTAGGTCAGCAGGTTTCGCGCCTTTCAGGATCCTATCCACAAAGAATGCTGCACGGCGGTAGAGGTCAGGAACGTTAGGCCCGTAGGACATGAGACCGCCA
>CAYYRT010000437.1:0-2268 GCA_964474055.1 uncultured Acidimicrobiaceae bacterium
GAGGTACAGGGCCTCGACCGCAGCAGCACCGCGAGAGCCATCAACCATGTTGAGGAATCCATCGATGCCATCCACGGCAAGCTTGCCAGCATAGATCGAAAGATTGACGAGTGGGCGAAGGGTAACCTCGCCAAGGTCACACTGGAAACCGAGGTCATCGACCCCCAGGACGCCGCGCGCGAGGTCGTCCGGAACGCCGGTCAGTTCGAGTGGATTCCAGACTCCCTTGGAATCGCTCCCAAGTTCGCACCGCAGTTCTCGGACGCGGACGTTGTCCGGCTGCGCGACGCAAGGCGTGCTCTAGGTCGGGACATTCACTACCTCAATATGTCCCTGCCGCAGCTCGTGGAATTCCCTGACTCTCAGGCACTGCTGGAAGTCCACCAGGACCTATCCCAACTCGAAAAGCTGAGGCAGGGCGTGGCAAACGGGGTCGTTCCGGCGCTCGCGGACTCGAGCCAGGAGACACTCGCTCGCGCTCAGAACCTTCTCACACACATCGAAGTCCTTCAGCGCCTGCGCGACGATCTCGTACAGGCGGATCGTCCGTGGACGGTCGCGATGCGCGGACGGTTGCGGCGCGATAGCAACGACAACCTTCTGCCGATGCTGGAAGCCCTCGGCACCGAGCTTGAGCAGGCTGTCCAATGGCGCAAGGCGTTTCTTAAGCGCCCGGTCACCACGCCCACAGGCATCGAGCTGGATACCACGATTGCGGAAGCTGTGAGGAATCTGATTGAAGGAAGGGGCCCCTTTGGTCTGAAAGGGCTGTTTGGCAAGTCAGCGCAGAAGAAGCTGCTGGACGGTATTCGTGTCCTCGGCGAACCCCCTGCCGACGCCGAGAGTTGGAAGCATGTCGCCCAGCATCTGGCGTTGTTGAAACGCCTGCGTGAACTGGCCTTACGCTGGAACGCCCTTGCCCACGAGCTTCAGCTCGAAGCGGTACCGAGCGATAAGCCCGAAAGCGGCCTCGCTGCCGCCCGGGAGTATGCCCTCTACCGCACGGTGAAGGGCGTCGTGAAGGCGGAACGTGAGCTCTGCACCGCAGCTGCTCACGTGTTCCCCAACTGGGAACATGCCCGCGAGGTGGCGGATAACACGCAGCGACTGGCTGAGCTGGAGAGGGCCCTCCGGCACCACCTCACGAAGAACCGGCTGGCCAACGTCTGGGCTGCCAAGGAGCGCTTTCAGAAGATGCTGGAAGGCCGCACCGGCCGCGTCACAGAGGACATTCGCCGGTTCCTCTCTAAGACGCTAGGCAATCCTGAGATTGAAGACGCCGGGATGCAGGCTGAGTGGTCGGCACTGATGGCGGAGCTATCTCGCGTGCTGGGGGTGGGCACGCATCTCGCCGCCGTGCGCGACGTCTGCGACACGGTTGAGAACTCTGGTGCCCCGCAGTACGCCACATCGCTCAAACAACCGCTTGAGGGCACGGTGGATGGCCTTCTGCCGGATAACTGGCGCAAAGCCTGGCGCCTGAGGCGTCTGTCCACCTACCTTGAGTCGATTGACGCGCAAGAAGAACTGAAGAGGCTGGCGAAGGACCGCCACGAAGTGGAGGGCGATTTATCGCGCGCCTATCGCGATATCGTGGTGAAGCGAACGTGGTTGAAACTTGCGGAGAACGCTTCGCCCAGCATCCGGGCCGCCCTGCAGGCGTATCTCAACGCCATTCAGAAAATAGGTAAGGGCAAGGGCAAGCGCGCGGTGCGCTACCGGCAGGATGCGCGTATGGCGGCATCGCAAGCGAACCCTGCAGTGCCGTGCTGGATAATGCCCCACTACCGCGTGTCCGAATCGCTGCCTGCGGAGTTGGGCTGCTTCGACCTCGTCGTCATCGACGAAGCATCGCAATCGGATCTAGCTGCATTGCCTGCCTTGTTACGAGCGAAGAAGGTGCTGATCGTCGGCGACGACAAGCAGGTCTCCCCCGAAGGCGTGGGCCTAGAGGAGGAGAAGATTCGCAGCCTGATGAGCCGCTTCCTCGGAACCCAGGTAGAAACCTATCGGGCCCAGATGTCGCCGGAACGCTCCATCTATGACTTGTTCAAAGTAGTATTCGCCAAGAGCG
Source organism: uncultured Acidimicrobiaceae bacterium (assembly GCA_964474055.1). Classification (GTDB taxonomy): domain Bacteria; phylum Actinomycetota; class Acidimicrobiia; order Spongiisociales; family ZC4RG35; genus JAICND01. The sequence goes on from CAYYRT010000437.1 coordinate 2,075, forward strand.
CAGTGATGCTGAAAGAGCATTTCCGCTGTGTCGGCCCCATCATTGAGTACTCCAAGCGCGAGTTCTACAATCACGAACTGCGGCCGCTGCGAGTGCCGAAGGCCTCCGAGCGCCTCGACCCACCGCTCATTGACGTAGTGGTGCAGGACGGGCATCGCAGGGGCGACGTCAATCTGCCCGAGGCGCGTTTCATC
>CAYYRT010000438.1:0-4804 GCA_964474055.1 uncultured Acidimicrobiaceae bacterium
TTCGGCCCTGTTTCTACGCAAGAAGGGGACAAGTTGCGAGACAGAGTCAGGGGGCCGGGAGCACAGACTTGCCAGTCCGGGGCTTCTCCATGCGGAAGACGCTGAGGTGTCCACTTGGTTCGAGATAGGCCAGGCGCACCTCACCGAGCTGTTCGATGCCGTTTTGTCGCAAAGCTATGAACAATTCGGCCTCGGAAAGATCCTCGTCGTCGAGGGCTTCCCGCTTGATCTCACCGTCAACCATCAGCAACACGGGGGTGCTCTCGACCACGCGTTCGAGCCATTGATTGTTCTCGGTCAGCCGGACAATCAAACGCTCCAGGCCCACCACCACCGTCACCACGATCATTCCGTGGATGAGCGGGACATCCGCATAAAACATCGGGTCCCCAACCGCCGAGCCGAGGGCGACGATGATCACCATCTCGAATGGAGAGAGCTGGGCCATGCCCCTCTTGCCCAACAGCCGCACCAGCACCAGCGTGTACAGGTACATGATGGTGGTCCGGAATGCGATTTCCAGGGCGAATGCCAGTGGGGCGTCACCAAAGAAGATGCGCTCGAACTCGATGAAACTCCTCCTTGCCGAGTAGCTAGAAACCCTATCCGCCTCACCCGAAAGGTAACGGCAGATAGTTTGCAACGGTGAATATGCGGGTACAACCCTCCATAGGAGGTGCGTATGGTCTCCCAACTACTGCGAATCGAGTTTCAAGATCCCAACCAGGACATTGCATTTGCCCGTCGGGCCGCCGTTTATCTCGATAGACAGGGCCTCGGCGAGCACGCCATTGTTCAGTGTTTGATGGAAGAGTTTGAGCTCGACCGGTCCACCGCTGAGGCGGTGGCTTCTCTGGCTGCCTGAGGTCTTAACTCGAAGCGGCTTGGGCGATCCGGCGACGGGCGTCCTCGACCTGGTCGAGGCCGGCGAAACCCGCACTCGAGACAGCCTCCTCCACTGCCGTTCCGACGCTGATTGCCACCTTCCGACCCAGCCTGCGTCCAATCCACCGTGCGTGCAACGACAGCAAGAATCCCAGCAGGAGACTCAACCCCAATGAGCCGGTGATGAGAACCAGTGGCATCGGCACCGGTCCCAGGAAGGGGAGGTCGACGGTCCCCACCAACAGCCCTCCTGGACCGAAGATGATCGTGAGGTACCAGGCGATGGCGAACAGCAGCACTGCACCGGCGGCCATCTGGAAAAGTCCGACAACTGGCCAGAACCAGGAACCCTTCAATTTGAGATCCGAAGCCGACGCCCGCGTGGACTTGTCGAGCGCACGGGTGACCTCAGCTTCGGCGGACTCGGCGCCGAGCGCGGTCAGGATCGCCGGCCGCCCCGACGGCGGCAGCGCCGCAGCCGCTCTCACCAAGGCGGCTCTCACAGGGTTGAGTACATGTCCGAGTGTTCCCCGCTGGCGCCAGTCGAGCAGGTAGGCGGCAGGGTCCGCCTTCCGCTTCTTCCGGCCGGTGAACATTGACAGCAACGTGACCACCCGCGCCAGCAATGAACCACCCTGGCGTCTGGCGTTATGAAGGATGGCCGCCTCGACCTGTCTCGCAACTCCGGGGATGTCGACCACGGTGACGGCCCCAACGACCGCCTGCTTGATCGCCGAGGTGCGGTCCTGATCGGAGAGAAGTGGCCGGTAGGGGGTGGCCGGATCCAATCCGGCTGTCCGGGCAATGCGATCGATTTCGGCGGCCGCATCGGCGGCAAGTTTGGCTGCCACGATCGCCTTGGCATCCGCCGCCTTGCTCAGGTCGTCGCGGAGAGCGGCGATCCCGAAACCGTCGGCCGCCGCCACCATGCTGATGGAGGCCCGGTCGATCCCATCGCTCACAAGGCGGCGCCGAAGATCGTCGGTGAGTAGTTGCTGCTGTTCGGGTGTGAGCCGGTCGGCTTTGTTGAAGATGAAACGCATTCTGGGGGCGTGGGTAGCCAACGCCCGCAGGTACTGGTGAAGGCGCTCGTCGTCGTACTTCTCGGCATCGACCACCCAGGCCAATGCGTCGATCCTGGGTAGGAGGGCATCGACCGTGGCGCGGTGTTCAGTGCGGATGCTGTCGACATCAGGGAGATCGAGAATGGCCACACCTTGAAGGTCCGCCCGGTCATGGCCGGCCACCCGGCTGATCCCCAGCCAGTCGAGCAGGGGAGCCAATGCCTCGCGCGAGTCGTTGGCCACCCAGGCCAGAGGGTGCTCGGTGGTGGGCCGAAGAGCCCGGACCGGGCTCACCGTTGCGCCGGCCAGGGCGTTGAGCACCGAAGACTTTCCGACCCCGGTTCCTCCAGCCAAAGCAATCACATAGGCATCGCCCTTGAAACCGAGACGCCGCTCAATCCGTTCGATCAGAGCCCCGGCCGACTCGGCCTCGGACGTCAGGTTTAGATCGGTGGCGGCGTTGGCAGCCGTCCGCAAACTTTCTATGACGTCTTTCACTCGTGTACCGATCGGGTCGCCTGGTGGGCGGTGTGGCGGAGGGTGGCGGCAAGATCGGAGGGCTCGGCCAACGGACCCAGCGCCCTCAGAAATCGCAGCTTCTCTGCGGTAAAGGTCTCATCAATGATCGTGGCCAACAGAGCGCTCGCCTCGGAGACGAATCTGGACACGTTCGCTTCACCGAAGACAGCCTCGAGGAGTTTCTGGTTGACCACCGCGGGGGCCGCCCCGATGCCGAGCTCGGCCCCGGTCAGACCCCCGGTGTGGAGGAAAACCGCCAGCATGGCGCTAGTGCCGAGGACGTTGAGGCCGATGCTGGCGGCCTGCGCTTGCCCCTTTCGTTTGGCGCCAATCGCCCGGATTTCAAGACCGATCTCTTCGACCCATCCGTCGAGTCGATGGTGAAGCCGTTGGGCGGCATCATCGGAAACTCCCCACAGACCGGGATCGGTGGCGAGGGCTTTGGCCCCGTGATGGTCGGCCGACCAATCGTCGGAGGTCTGGCGGGCGGCCGTGTCGACATGGTGAACCGTCGAGGCGATCAGGTCTGAGAAGGCAGCCTCGGTGATCTCGGTCGAGGGAGCCGGAGGCGCGGGTCGGAAGAGGCCGCGGATAGAAGCTGCCACCCGACCGACCCCCTCGGAGAGATATCGGGTAAGCGGTCCTGCATTGACGAATTCGAGCCACATGCGCAGCACCTCGGTGCGGAGGAAGGTGCCGCTCTCGATCTCACGGCTCAGCGTCTTCTGCGCCCGTTCAAAACGGGTCTCGACAGCCTTCAGCAGCTTGGCGGCGGCCGCCTGTTCCTCATCGACTTCGGCCGCCACTTCCTCGACCGCGGCGGGAAGGCCCCTGAGTGCGTTGTCGAGACTGCGCCGGACGACTGCTCGACGCTCATGCTGATCGGCTCGCAACGACTCGATCCCCGCCAGGATCGGCCGGATGGCCGCCCGGTCGAGGCCGTCGTTGGTCGGGTCGATGGCGCCTTCCGGCACCGTGACGACTTCCAGTGGTCCGAAGGCGCCCAGTTGGTCGAGTTCGGCCCGGTCGAGCAGAGCGCGAAAGTCGGCTATCACGGCTGCGGCTTCGGGCGAGTCTGGAGGCATACGGTTGAGTACGGCCAGCAGCGGAACGCCCCGCTGGCGAACCCGGGCGAGAACGTTCCAGGGGATCTGATCGGCGTACCGGGTGACGGTGGTGACGAAGATCACCAGGTCGGCAGCTTCCAGCAACTCCATTGCGAGGTCGCGATTGGTCAACTCGACACTGTCGAAATCGGGTGCGTCGACGATCACCACGCCGGCGGCGACGGCTGCGCTTTCGACCTTGAGGTCGATGCTGTCACGTGCCACCAAACCGCGGAGAAGGTCACCGGCGGAGATGGAGGTCAGGTCATCGGGATGTACGAGCGCCACCGGGCGGCGGGTGGTCGGACGAAGCAAACCCGACTCGCTCAGTTGTCTTCCGGCGATGGCGTTGAAGAGGCTGGACTTGCCTGCCCCGGTCGAGCCGAGCAGAACAACCACCAGTGGAGCAGCCAGATTGGCGGCCCGGGGGGCTAGATAGTCCGCAACATGCCGACGGAGTTGCTCGGCTTTGGCCGCGCGCAACTGGTCCGGCGCCTGCTCAGTCCGCCGTTTCAGGGCTTCGGCGAGTTCACTTAATGCCTGACTCAACCAGTCAACTTTAGGGACCATCCTTCACCCAACGGATATTGTTGGGTAACATGGGAGACTGCATGGCTGACAAGAGCGCCAAAAGGCCTACCCGTCGCTCGAGTCCGATGGGAGTCGTAATCGCGTTGCCGGTGGACCGGGTCACGGTGCGGCCTGACGCCAGCGCGCTCTACCAGCCGACCGATCAGGTCGAGCGGGTGGTGACGGCTCTGGGGTCGAACAGCGTCGCCAAGATCCTGGGCGTGTCGCGATCGCAGCCATCCCGATGGCGGACCGGAGAAGAAACCGTGTCCCCGGCCAACCGGGCGAAGCTTGCCGATCTCGACCACGTCCTCGACCGCCTCTTGCAGGTGCTGTGGCCGGAGGAGGCAAGCGAATGGCTGACCGCTCGCAATCCGCATCTCAACGGCCGTCCTATTGATGTGCTCGCGCTGCGTGGATCGGCCGCGGTGATCGAGGCCATCGATGCCCTCGCCCAAGGTGCATATGCGTGACCTACCTTTACCGCGTTTTTCCGTGGCTGCCTGAGGCCAGGTCCGGACATCCGGGGCACGCCCTGTTCGTCACCAGACAAGGCGGCGGTCGGATCGACAATCCCGATCGTTATCGGGTGCTGTATGCGTCGGACCGTCCGGCGGGAGCATGTGCCGAAGTCTTCGACTACAAACCGATTTGGAATGC
>CAYYRT010000439.1:0-4322 GCA_964474055.1 uncultured Acidimicrobiaceae bacterium
TCCGCCCGAGATCTGCTATCGCTGATCGATGACGTACTCGACCTCTCGAAGGTCGAGGCGGGCCGGATCGAGCTCGAGATGTTGCCCTTTTCTCTGCCCGCGGCGCTCGAGCGTGGGGCCGTGATCGTCCGTGAGCGAGCGGCCAAGGGAGGCGTCCGAATCTCGCTCTCATCGGATCCGGGCGCTGACACCGTCATGGGTGACGAGCGCCGAGTCAGGCAAGTGATCCTCAATCTGCTCTCGAACGCGGTCAAGTTCACGCCGGACGGCGGTACGGTAGACGTCGCGGTGGCACGCCTCGATGGCGAGGTGCGAGTGTCTGTCAACGACAGTGGGCCAGGGATCGCTGCGGAAGACCATGAACGGATCTTCGAGGAGTTCCAGCAGACGGCAGCGGGCAAGGACCAGCGCGAGGGGACGGGGCTCGGGCTGGCGCTCTCGAAGCGCCTCGTCGAGCTACACGGCGGGCGCATCTGGGTCGAGAGCCAGCCTGGGGAGGGAAGCAGGTTCGTCTTCACGCTGCCTGCGCCGCCGGCGTAGCGATGGCTGGAGAGCAGATCCTCGTGGTCGAAGACAACGCGAAGAACATGAAGCTGCTTCGGGACGTGCTTATAGCGACCGGCTATCGCACGCTGGGGGCATCGACTGGCGGACAGGCGCTGCTGCTGGCGACCGAGCATGGACCGGCGCTCGTCCTGATGGACATTCGGCTGCCGGACATCGACGGCGTGGAGACGCTGAACCGGCTGCGGATGGACGAGCGGACCGCCTCGATACCGGTGCTCGCTGTTACCGCACAGGCGATGAAAGGAGATAGAGAGCGATTCGAGGAGGCGGGTTTCGATGGCTATCTCTCGAAGCCGATCGACATCGATGAGCTTCTCATGGCCGTCGAGCAGCATTGCCGGGGCGGCTCGGCTGACCCACGCTCCGTCGGGCGTCGGGCGGTCTCGGATGAACGAGGCCGGTATGGCTGCTAGACTCAGGGCAGCCCGGAGCGTGGTGCATATGTGGGCATTCGCGGCGGGCACCGAACGCATTTCCCTGACGCCCCCAGGGGCGTCCTCTTCGTCCCGACGTCAGGCGAGCCCGCGAGCCGCCCAGGCCCTGGCCGTGATCACGAACGGTTCCGCCTCGATGAGGCTCCGGCATCGTTCGCGCAGTGCCGCTTGCCGGTCCGGCCCGAGGCTGGCCGCGTAGGACCCGGCCGGACCCACGCCCTGGGTGAATGGGTCCCACCAGTCCTCGAAGGTCGCGTGCTCGAGGTCGGCTGAGAGCGTCGTCGACTCGATCTCGCGCAATCCCGCTGCCTCGAACAGCACCGCGAGGTGGCCCTCGCGCGCACCGGCGAGCTCCGATCGATCCCGGGCGCCGGGATCGAGCGCACGCGCGGCACGCCAGAACAGGCCGTGCGGTCCCTGGCCTCCGGCGTGGTCCCAGACGCACGCGACGACCACTCCATCCCCGCGGGTTACCCGAGCCATCTCCGTCAGCCCGGCCACCGGGTCCGTCATGAAGTGGACGACGAGCTGGGCGAAGGAAGCATCGAACGCCCCGTCCGCGAAGGGCAGTTCCTCGGCGGACGCCTGTGACACGTCGACACCCGGGTGGCGTGCTCGCGCAGCGGCAACGAATGGCTCCGACGGGTCGACCGCGACCACGGCCGCAGCGCCGAGCCGCACGACGAGCTCGGCGGTGAGGGCGCCAGGACCGCACCCGACATCGAGCGCTCGTTGGCCCGCGCGCACCCCGGCGAGGTCGGCCAGCTGCGCGGAGAGCAGCCGCGAGTACCGGCCCATGAAGCGGTCGTACGACTCCGCGGCCACGTCGAAGCTCACGCTTCGCACTCTAGCGTCTCCCGGCGCACCCAGCTTTCATCCGCGGCGGTCGGTGCGAGGGTCACGGCGCGGGCCCTGGACTATCGGAGGACCTTGCGGCGTGAGACGATGGCCGCCAGGAGGCCCGGGCACTCATGGACAAAGTCCAGTCGGTTGTCGTACGTCCGCTCGTCGGCATGTCGCTCCTTGCGATCCTCATCGCCGGGTGTGCCGGTGCTGCGCCGAGCACATCGCCGGACTCGGCAGCAACCGGGACCGCTCCGACGACATCCGCGCGGGCCGACACCCCCGCACCAGCCAGCCCGTCGGAGGCACCCAGTCCAGCCGGTAACGGCATCGCAGCGGATCTGGTCACCCCCGGTCGCCTCACGTACTGCGCCAACCTGCGGCCCGGCCGGATGGGCTTCGAGGACGAGGCCGGCAAGCCTGCCGGTGTCAACATCGAGCTTGCCCAGGGGATCGCAGCGCGCCTCGGCCTGGAGGCTGAGATTCGCGAGACGCCGTTCGAGGCGCTCATCGACGCTGTCGCGGACGGCGAATGCGACATGAGCATCTCATCCCAGCACATCACGCAGACCCGGCTCGAGCGGATCGACATGCTGCCGTACACGCAGGGCGTCCAGCACGTCGTGGTACGGGCGGGGAACCCGGCCGGCATCGTGCAGTTGACCGACCTCTGCGGAAAGATCCTGGCCGTCCAGACTGGTTCCACCCATGTGGACCTGGTCCTGGGCCAAGGAGACCACACCGGGGCGGGCATCGACCGTGACTGCGTTGCGGTCGCCCAGCCGAAGGTCGACCTGCGCGAGTTCGCGGACGACGGCGAGGCGATCGAAGCCTTGGCCAGCGGCACGGCCCACGCCTACATCGGCAGCGATTTCGTGGCGTCCGACCGCCCCACAGAGTTCGAGCTTTCGACCGCGCTGCCTCCGATCCGAAACGGGATCGGTCTAGCCAAGGACCATCCTCGACTCCGCGCGGCCGTCGAGAGTGCCCTGCTGGCGATGTTCGGGGACGGAAGCTATCAGGCGATCCTCGATCGATTCGGTGTCGGGGATCTGTCGGTCGCGAACTGACGGGATCCCTAGCCGGGTGGAGGTGCGTCCACCGTCCGCGACGGAGGGTCGACGTCCGACAAGGCGGTCTGGGTCCTCCCGACCCAATGGCTATCGGCCGGCCGCTCCGCGTCGTACCGGACCAAGACGTGGTCACCCTCGTTCCAAGTGGACGCCTCATCCCAGTCGAGGTAACCGCTGTCGCCTTCGTGCTCCCCGCCTTGCTCGTCACGATACCGGTAGCGGACCCGGAACTGCTGCCGCCGGTTGAACGAGACATTGGTCTCCTCGACGCCGCTCACGGTCGCCTCCGTCGCAACGCCGGCACGCAGCAGGCGCCTGGCCCGCAACAGCCCCCTCACGGCCCGTGCGAAGAGCACGCCCCCGATGCCGCCGAAGACCACCCCAAACATCAGGAAGACGATCGAGATCACCACGTTCGCATCCGGATCAAGGCGGGCAGAGGAGGGCGACCTGGGCAGGTAGTAGACCGCCACCGGACCTCGCTCGGTCAGCGCCTCCCAGGTCTCGATGGAGACCTCTTGGGCTCCCTCGACGGTGCTGCCGTCCTCAGGCGAGAATCGGAAGCGGACCCGGTACCGGGTGCTGGAGTCCGAGTCGGCAGGGACGATGTCCTTGGACAGCACCATCCCGGTCGTCTGCACCGCGTCCGAGCTCCACACCCGCTCCTCGAGTGCCATCCCGACGCCGACGACGAACAGCACGAGCCCGGCGAGCAGCCAGATCCCGCCGAAGATGAGCCAGAACGAACGCTTCGCCTGTCCCAGCAACGAGGGAGCCCTAGGGGGCGACACGGGTGATCGCGATCGGGTCGGCCAATGAGTTCTCGCCCGCGAGCATCGGGCCGACGCTCCCCCCGGCGGCGACGTAGCCATCGGCCATCGCCAACGCCGGGTAGGTGCTATCGACGGTCAAGCCATGGGCCAGGAAGGTGCCATCCGCCCCGGTCTGGGCGAACGACACGATCTGGCTCTGCTGGGGGCTATTGACCCAGGCTTGGAGATCCGTCCCCGGAGCAAGGAGGAACACGACCGCGCCTGACACGGGCCGGCCGCTGTCAGCGTCGACTACCTGACCGCTGAACGACGCCGAATCGCTCGATCCGACCGCGCCGATCGTCGTTTGCGCCGTCGTCATCGCTCGCAGCGTGGGACCGGCGAACACCTCCAGTAGGTAGGTGCCGTCGGGCAGCCCTCGATCTGAGTAGACGTACCCGAAGAGGCAGCCGCCGCTCTCTGCGCCCTCGCCGAGCCGGTAACCGCCGCGAAGGATGATCTCACCGTCGAAACGCCACTGGCTGATGACGTCCTCGCCGCTCGCGAACCCGCTGTGCTCCAGCGAGGCCACGACGTTGCCCGTCCCGGCCGGGTATGCCGTCAGCCGGTTCGTGGCCGGGCACGACGTGTCG
>CAYYRT010000440.1:0-4771 GCA_964474055.1 uncultured Acidimicrobiaceae bacterium
TCAACGGGAACATGCACGGGGCATGGAAGTTCTACCGTCGGGACGGCAGCCTTATGCGAAGCGGGGATTTCGACAAGGGCCGACAGGTCGGGATATGGCGGACCTTTGACCGATCCGGAGTTGTCGTGAAAGAGACCGTCTTTCCGCTCCCCAGCACCTAACGGCTCATGAGGTCTTGAGTGGGAGCGCACGAATCCGGAAACGGAGCTGCCCGACCTTGCTCTTCGGACTTGGACAAGCCCCCCAAGGTCCCGTAATATCTGGGGGTTCCCGCGTCCAGGTCCGTTTTGGGCGCGGTCCCAGGCTCTGGCTCGATTCCTCACCACCTTATGAACAACAACAAGACTTACTCGCCCAAAGCCTCCGAAGTCACCCGTCAGTGGTGGGTGATCGATGCCGCCGGCCTGCCTCTTGGTCGGCTCGCCACCGAGGTCGCCACCCTGCTGCGTGGCAAACACAAGCCGATCTACGCCCCTCATGTCGACACCGGCGACTTTGTGATCGTCCTCAACGCTGCCCAGGTGCAGGTCACCTCCAAGAAAAGCCAGCAGAAGATCTACTACCGCCACTCTGGATACCCGGGTGGTCTCAAGGCCGAGTCGTTCGAGAACCTCCTCGCCCGTCGTCCTGAGGCAGTGATTGAGCGGGCGGTGCGGGGGATGCTGCCGAAGAACCGTCTCGGTCGCCAGTTGATCCGCAAGCTCAAGGTCTACGCGGGAGGCGAACACTCCCATTCAGCCCAGCAGCCCCTTCCCTACACCCTCGACCTGAGAAAGGTGGAAGCCTGATGCCCAAGCCGCTGGCCCAAACCGTTGGACGTCGCAAAGTTGCCGTCGCCCGAGTGCGGCTCCGTGATGGCTCCGGGCGGGTCATCTTGAACGGCCGGGCCCTTGAGGATTACTTCCCGACCATGGCAATCCGGATGCGGGTGATGGAGCCGTTCCAGGTTGTCCAGGTGCAGGGTCGCTACGACGTCGATGCCACTCTCGAAGGAGGTGGGGTCAACGGTCAGGCGGATGCGCTTCGGCTCGGAATCGCCCGTGCCCTCATCGAGGTTGACGCCGAACTTCGGCCCGCACTCAAGAAGGCAGGTCTGTTGACCCGCGACGCCCGGGCGGTGGAGAGCAAGAAGTACGGTCTTCGCAAGGCCCGCCGGGCGGTTCAGTACACCAAGCGCTGATAGACCGGACAGACAGAGGTGGTTTCCCTCCTCGAGTCCGGTGAACGCCTCTTCGGCACCGATGGGGTGCGGGGAGTTGCCAACCTCGAATTGACCGCCGAGTTGGCGGTTGCCATCGGCCGGTCAGCCGGCCTCCAGCTCAAGTTGGGTCCGGTCATCGTTGGTCGTGACACCCGGCGGTCCGGGGAGATGATCTCAATGGCACTCCAGGCGGGTTTCCACTCTGCCGGGATCGACACCCTCGACGTGGGGGTGATGCCGTCGGGAGGAATCTCCTATCTCACCTATCAGACCGGTGCTCGCATGGGAGCGGTCGTATCGGCCTCCCACAACCCGGCCGCCGACAACGGGATCAAGCTCCTCAGCTTCAACGGGACCAAGCTGACCGACCGCGAGGAAGACGAGATCGAGGCCCGAATTCGCTCGATGTCAACCCGGATCCCAACCGGTCATCTGGTTGGGACTCGCCTGGTCGACGATCTGGCCTTTGATCGTTACGTCGACTTTCTCGCCACCACCGCCACCTACACCTATCGAGGAATGGGTGTGTCGATCGATGCCGCCAACGGCGCCGCTTACCGGGCGGCTCCTGCGCTGTTTCGCAAGCTGCGAGCGTCCGTGGAGGAGTGGGCCGTTGAGCCCGATGGCAACAACATCAACCTCGGGTGTGGCTCGACCCACCCTGAATTCCTTGCCGAGCATGTGCGGGGACGGATCGGCCTGGCGTTCGACGGCGACGCCGACCGGCTGCTGGCATTCGATGAGGATGCCCGACCCGTGAATGGCGACGTGATCATGGCGATCATCGCCCGCCACATGAAGTCTCAAGGCAAGCTCAAGAACAACGTTGTGGTTTCGACCGTGATGGCGAACCTTGGATTCCGTCGGGCGATGGCGGCCGAGGGCATCGAGGTGGTGGAAACCAAGGTCGGGGATCGGTATGTGCTCGAAGCGATGCAGGCTCGCCGGGCCATCCTGGGGGGGGAGCAGTCCGGCCACATCATCTTTCTCGATCGGGGCCGCACCGGTGACGGCCTCCTAACGGCGGTCCGGCTCCTCGACGTCGTCGCCGGAAGTGGCAAGGAGTTGCGCCAGCTTCGACGGGAAGCCATGACCGAGTATCCCCAGGTGTTGAAGAATGTCCTGGTGGGCCGAGGTCACCGGCTGGAAGAGGCGACCCAGGTTTGGACGGCGGTCGCCGAAGTTGAGAAGGAACTGGGCGCCGATGGACGGGTGCTGGTGAGGGCTTCGGGGACCGAACCTCTGGTTCGGGTGATGGTCGAAGCCGCTAGTGAAGCGGAGGCAGTCGGCTACGCTGACCGTATCGCCAGCGTCGTCATGACGGAGCTGGCGGAAGACCAGAACTGAGCAAAGCGAGGTTGGAGACCGGGAAAAGCGACTGCGACGAAGTGAATGCGAAGCGCCTGGCCTCTCGAGGGTGATACCTGCGGGAGGTGACGAGGAGGAAGGTCATCGAAATACTCGGCGGATGCCTTCCCGGCCTTTCCTGGCCGTAACGAGAGCAGCAAAAACCCGGGGGTGACCCCGGAACAGAGGCCTCTCGAAGGACACCGACCCAGCCCGGGGTCTGGTACTTCGTCCCGGTCGCACATGGAAAGGTGTTTTCAGATGTGCGGCATTGTTGGATACGTCGGCTCCCAGCAGGTGGTCGAACTACTGATCCCTGGCCTGGCCCGACTCGAGTATCGAGGCTATGACTCGGCTGGCATCGCCATACAGCAGCAAGACGCGATTCTCGTGGTCAAGCAGGTGGGTCGAATTGCCGACCTCGAACATGCACTAGCTCACAGCCCGCTGCCCGATGGACACACGGGTATCGGCCACACCCGCTGGGCGACCCACGGTGCACCCAACACGATCAACGCCCACCCCCATCGGGACTGCACGGGTGAAGTAGTGGTCGCCCACAACGGAATAATCGAGAACTGGATCGAGCTGCGGTCGGACCTAACCGAACTCGGCCATGAGTTCGCCACCGATACCGACACCGAAGTGCTGGCGCACATGCTCGAGGACATGGCCGACGTTCCCCTGAGCGAGGCAGTCCGCCGGGTGATGGTCCGAACCGAGGGTGCGTTGGCGTTGGTGGTTATGAGGAATTCGGATCCCGGCCTCCTGGTTGGTGCCCGCCGGGGTAGCCCTCTGGTTGTGGGCAAGGGGGAGGGCGAGAACTTCCTGGCCTCTGACATTCCTGCGTTCCTGGAGCACACCCGGAAGATGGTGGTGGTCGATGAAGATCGGGTCGTGGAGATAACGGCGAACCGGATCACCATTACAGACCTGGAGGGCACCGAACTGCCCCTCGAGGAGCGACTCATCGAGTGGGATCTGGAGGCCGCCGAGAAGGGTGGCTTCTCGACCTTCATGGAAAAGGAGATCCACGAACAACCGCGGGCCATCACCGATACTTTGCGTGGGCGGTTTCACCGTGATGGGTTGGTCGACCTGAGCGAACTCGGTCTTCCTTCCGATCGTCTGCGGGCCATCGACAAGGTCTTCGTCGTCGCATGTGGCACGTCCTATCACGCTGCGATGATGGCCAAGTACGCCATAGAGCGGTGGACCCGCATCCCGGTTGAGATCGACATCGCCTCGGAGTTTCGTTACCGCGATCCGGTCCTTGATCCCAACTCGCTGGTGATCGGCATCTCCCAATCGGGGGAGACGATCGACACGATGGCGGCCGTTCGCTATGCCAAGGCGCAAGGATCGCTGCTGATCGGGGTCACCAATGTTGTCGACTCGGCGTTGGCACGTGAGGCCGAAGCCGTTCTCTACACGAGAGCTGGACCCGAGATCGGCGTGGCGGCGACCAAGACATTCACCACCCAGCTTGTGGCTCTGCAGTTGCTGGGCCTTTACCTAGCTCAGGTGCGGGGGAGTCGCGACGAAGGGTCGATCGTTCATCTGGCCGCAGCCGTGAGGACCTTGCCGAAGCTGGTCGAAGAGGCCCTGACCGCCTCGGAGGAGATCCACGACCTTGCCCAACTGTTCGCCAAGACCCGCGACGTCTTCTTTCTGGGCAGATCGGGCGACTTCCCTGTGGCGATGGAAGGTGCCCTCAAGTTGAAGGAGATCGCCTATGTGCGGGCGGAGGGATATGCCGCCGGTGAGATGAAGCACGGTCCGATCGCGCTCATCGAGAAGGGGGTACTAGTGGTCGGAGTGGCCACTGATACCCACGTGAGGGCCAAGACAATGTCCAACATGCAGGAGATGAAGGCCCGGGGGGCGAACATCGTCATGCTGGTGGAACGGGGGCACGAGATGGAGGCGGAGGCGGTGGCGGATCACGTCCTCACGGTCCCTCCCGGGCCCGACCTGGTGTGCACGGTGACTGCTGTGGTGCCGCTCCAGCTACTCGCCTATCACATTGCTGCGGCCCGCGGTCTCGACGTCGACAAACCCCGGAACCTGGCCAAGACAGTCACGGTGGAATGAGCGAAGTCGTCGAAAGCCTGCCAGGCCGGCTGGCGAGGGCGTGGAACCCTCGCCGGCGTCGGTCATCTGTTGGTCTCGTACCAGGCGGCCCATTCGTCGAGATATTCCAGCATCAAGTTGGCGCAGTCC
>CAYYRT010000441.1:0-6689 GCA_964474055.1 uncultured Acidimicrobiaceae bacterium
CTCGGCGCCCTCCTCGACGTCTCCCCCCGCTCGTCGAACCGACGTTCCCGCGGGGACCTTCACTTTGATGGTGACGAGGCCGTTCTGCTGGTCGGTGTCCTCCACCCTGACCACCGCGTCGGCTCCGGCGGGCAGCGGTGCACCAGTCATGATCTTGATGGCAGTGCCCGGGGTCACTGATTTGGTGGCTACCCGACCCGCCGGGACGTCTTCAGTCACCGCCAAAAGTACCGGCACCGACACGAGGTCTCTTGATTGAACTGCGTATCCGTCCATGGCCGAGTTGGCAAAGGGAGGCACCGGATGGGGGGCCCGAACCGCCTGCGCCAGGGCCAGACCCACCGCTTCGAGAAGAGGAGTCGGAGTCATAGGCAGCAGGGGAAGATCCGCCAGCACCTCCAATTGGGCCTCACGCAACGGCTTCATGAGGGCTCGTTGAGAGCCCGGGCTTCCCCGAGAACTGCGGTGGCTTCGATCAGTCCTTCGGGAGTGCCCACATCGAGAAGATCCATGCCCGCAACAAAACCCCGGCACCGGCCCCGGCGCCCGAGTTCGTCGATGGCGTCGGTGAGTTGGATCTCTCCGCCGACTCCGGGTTTCAACTTGGCCAGTATCTCGAAGATCTCGGGGTTGAACAGGTAACGGCCGATCAGACCCAACCGCGATGGCGCTTTCTCCACGCCCGGTTTTTCCACGGCCCCGGCAATGTCGAGAGTGCCGTCGTCGCTTTCGTCCGAACCCGGAACGATCACTCCGTAACGGGACAGGAAGGCATCATCCAACCTCCGCAGACAGACCGCCGAGGTTCCGGCGGCGGCCGCCTCCAGCGACTCCAGGACGTCATGACCGGGACGGACGATGTTGTCGGCCAGCAGACAGAAGAAACTCCGATCCCCCACCGCTTCGATCGTCTCTCGTACAGCGTGGCCCAGTCCGAGAGCCTCTTCCTGGACAACCGGCCGGATCTTTACGTGCTCGATTCCGGGGAGCCTCCCACCGGTGAGAAAGTGCTGTTGAACGAGATGACCGGCGTCAAGATCGACGATGATCACGGCCTCGGTGGCGCCCGCCCGGGCAGCCTCCTCGACCGCGTATTGGATAGCGGGACGATCGACCACGGTCAGGAGGGCCTTGGGGACCACCCGGGTGGCGGGTCTCATCCGGGTGCCGCGTCCGGCGGCGGGTATGACCGCAACTTCAATACTCACTGGCTGACCTTCTGTTCGGATCGACGGAGGATGCGGGCAATGTTGCTCCGATGGCGATAAGCGACCAGGACCAGGATCGCACCAAACAACCCAAGGGAGAGACCTTCAACTCCCTGCCAGATCGCCAGCGGTATCGACAACACAACCACAGTCATTGAAGCAATCGACGCCACCTTGCTCAGCCGAGCCACCAGAGCCCAGACGGCTGTCTGAATCAAACCCACTATCGGCATGGTGAAGAAGATCACGCCGGCCGCGGTCGCCACCCCTTTTCCACCCCGAAACCGGTGGTAAAGCGGATAACAGTGGCCAACCACCGCTGCCAGACCGGCGGCGAAGGCCCAAGGAGAAATCGGCGAGTCCGCCAACGTCAGGAACGTGCCGATGGCGGCGGCGATAACACCTTTGAGGGCGTCGCCAACAAACACCATGGCGGCGGGAAGCCTTCCTAGGGTCCGCATGACGTTGGAAGCCCCCGGGTTCCCACTCCCGACCTCGTGGATATTGACACCGTGCATCCGGGCGACCACAACTGCAAAGTCGACGCTGCCAATCAGATAGGAGAGGACAACTGCCAGAGGACCGAGCAGGTCGGAGTTCATCGAGAGCAAGTCTAAGAACGCCGAACCCCCTGAGTGGCAGCGACGGGAATTCCGCCGGAGTGCCCGCCGTTAAACTGGAAGTCCACCACAGGTTCGGTCGGGAGAACAACGCGCCATGCCTACTTACGAATATCGCTGCGAAAAGTGCGGGGACCACCTCGAAGTGGTCCAGTCGTTCTCCGAGCGTCCCTTGAAGCGCCACCGGGTGTGTGGCGGCGACCTCGAGAGAGTGATCCATCCTCGCGGTGTGGTGTTCAAAGGATCCGGCTTCTACAAAACCGATTCCAGGCCCAAGGCGTCCGATACGAACGGGGATGACAAACCCGCCGACAAGAAGATCGACCAAGCGGACAAGAAGACCACCCAATCGGACAAGAAGACCCACAAGAAGCCCGACCCGGCCCCGGCCACTACCAGCGCCGGCGAGGGTAAATCCTCCGACTGATCCAAACCCCTTCCCGCACGCGGAGCCACCCGATACGTTGGCCCGATGTTCTGGTTGGCGCGGCCCCCCTACTTGCGGCGAGCCGGTGCCTTTCTAGCAGTGGTGGTGGCGATCTGGTTCGAGTTGGCACCCGATCCGACCGTTGAGCACCCCTATGCCAGGGTTGATCTTCCAGCCGGCGCCGAGATCACTCCCCTTGACTTCGAGCCGAGGGCAGTCCCGCGCAATGTCCTCCCCTCAGTTGTGGCCGAGGGTCTACTCGCCATCGCTCTCGCCAAAGGACAGCCCCTGATGCCGGGCATGATCTCTGCGACTCCTGCCGTGCCGTTGGGCTGGTGGGCGCTCGATGTCCCTATCCCGGCTGGTGTCGGCGCCGGCACCGAAGTCCGCCTCCTCGTCGATCAGGAGCTGAGTCCACGGGTGGTGGTTGGCGTTGTGGTTCGGGTCCAGGAGGCAGACAGTTTTGAGGGAAACGTCGCTTTGGTGGCGGTGCCGGAAGCCGATGCCGCAGCTGCCGCCAGTGCTGTTGCCCAGGGTTCGGTGGCCGTTCTGGTGGGATCGGGGGGTTAACGTGCCGCCGTGCTCGAAGCGATCGTATGGGGTGTGGTTCAGGGCATTACCGAGTTCCTCCCCATCTCCTCTGATGGCCATCTTGTTCTCGTCCCCGCCTTCTTGGGGATTGACGGACCTGACCTGACCGTCACTGCCGTCCTTCATCTGGGGACGCTGCTGGCTGTGATCCTCTACTTCCGCCGTGAGCTTTGGGCCCTGACGAGGTTTCGAACCGACCCCCAGGCTCGGCGCCTACTGATGCTCCTGGTCGTCGGCACCCTGCCCGCATTCTTGGCCCTGTTGGTCAGGGATCAGGTCGAGGAACTCCAAACCTCTGTGACCGTGACCGCCTGGTTCTTGATCCTCACCGGAGTCGTCCTGGCGGTGGCCGATCGGATCAGACCGGGCGAACGACGAGTGGAGGACGCCCGCCTCCCGGACGCGCTGCTGGTCGGACTCGCCCAGGTCACCGCCATCCTCCCCGGTCTCTCAAGGTCGGGAGTGACGATCGCCACCGGCCTGGCCCGCGGTTTCAACCGCGTGGAAGCGGCGAGGTTCTCGTTCCTGCTCGGGGTCCCGGCGGTTACCGGCGCCGGACTTCTAGAGCTCGGCAACCTGGCCGGAGGGTCGGGTGTCGAAACCGCAACGTGGGTGGGAGTAGCTGTCGCGGCGGTAACCGGGTACGCCGCCATCGCCTTCCTGTTGCGGATGCTCAGTCGAACCGGTTTGTGGACCTACGCGGTCTACTGCCTGGTAGTGGGAGTGGTCGCATTGGTCCTCCTTTGAGGACGATGAGTAGCATCTAGGTCATACCAATGGTAGGCTGATGGTATGAAACTCAGCGTGAGCCTGCCCGATGAAGATGTGGAGTTCCTCGATCTGTACGCCCGAACTCGTGGCTATCAGTCGCGATCTGCCGTCGTCCACAGGGCTGTACGCCTGCTCCGTGCGGACGATCTGGGTGGAGCGTATGCGGACGCATGGAACGATTGGTCCGACAATGGCGATGAAGCGGCATGGGACCGGGCCACCGGCGATGGCATCTCGATCACTTGATGTTGAGAGGTGACATTCGTTTCGTAGATCTAGATCCGGCGAGAGCTGGTGAGGCTGGCAAACGTCGTCCGGCGGTCATCGTCTCGAACGATGGGGCCAATACAACAGCCGCGAGGTTGGGGCGAGGCGTGGTGACCGTGGTTCCCGTGACTTCCAATGTTGACCACGTCTACCCATTTCAGGCGCTCTTGCCTGCCCAAGAATCGGGCCTGGATCGCGATTCCAAGGCGCAGGCGGAACAAGTACGTTCCGTATCGGTGGACCGCCTGGGGCCAAGGTTGGGAACGATTCCGCCGGCGTTGATGCTGAACATCGACGAAGCCTTGCGGCTTCATCTTGGCCTTTAGGGTCGCGCTCCGTGTCACGGCGCGATGGCGCCGTCGGCCAGGTCGGCGAACATGGGAGGAGCTCCATCGGTCAGGAAGACGACCGAGGCCGCCCCAACTGTCCCCACTGTGACTGGCACAACCACATTCCCGATGTTCTCGGGGGGCGTCGCCAGGGCCAGAGCCGACAACGAGAGCAGGTCACCCCATCGAATGTTCGTCCTGATCCACGGTTCGCTCGCGGCGATCAGGCCCGGAAGAGCGAGCGGCCCCATCGACTGCGCCCCTGCGAGACCGGCAAGCAGAACGAGTCCCCCATGAAACTGCCGGGTGATGTCGCCCGCCGCCAATGACTTGCGCGCGCGGCTGAAACTGAGAGCCTGCGGACCATTCAGGTACTGACGTCCCGCCTGGAGGTCAGCCCCGGCCGCGGCGTCGACGATGTTGGCCGGGACCTCCACCTCTGCTCCGCCGAGGACGTGGCCCCACATCTCCTGGAACCCCTCGAACCCGGTTATGACATATCCGCCGATCGCCAGTCCGGTTACCGAACTGAGCGTGGTCATCAAGAGATCTGGGCCACCACGGCTCAAGGCCGAATTGATCTTGTTTGGAGCTCCGCTTCCAATCGGAACCCAGGAATCCCGCGGAATCCCGACCACGCCACCCGCCCCCGACCCGTTCAAAGCGACCAGGTGAAGGCTGTCCGCCCTGGTGACGGCGGGGTCTTCGCCCGGTCGGGCGTCCGCTCCGACCACGGCGATGACCTTCGGCAGTCCTCCGTACCATCCGTCGGTGTTGCCCAACGACGGGATCCTCACGGCGACGATCTCGAAGCCAGCGCCATAGTCGGCCCCATAGATGAGGTCGTCACCAATGGCCGCAGCGGCTAGCACGGCACCGGTCAGCTGAGCCGTGGTGGCAACTCCCCCGGTCGGGCAGGTCTCGGCCTGTGCCAACGTCGACAGTTCGACAGGCACCTTGCTCCGATCGCCCTGACAGGCGGGCCCATATACGTTGGCTACTGCCGCCGCCCATGCGTCGGTTGCACCGACCAGGAAAGGAGGCGCGGTAGTGGTGGTGGGGGCAAGTGTGGTCGTCGTGACGGCTGTAGGTGCCGGCTCGGTCGTGATCGGACGCGTCGCTTCGGCCGAGCACGCGATAAACACAAGGCAAAGGATGGAGAGCCGTCGCATGGGACCTCCAGACCCTACGCCCGACCCCGCCGCTAAACCAAAAGGCCTGGGTCGAGGTTCACTGGCTGTAATTGCTTGACATCCGCATCGTCTCTTCGATGTGGACGTTGACCAGGGCCGGTAAGCCCGAGGCTTGGGCCCTCTCTAAGGCGGGGCGGATGTCCGCCGCATCGGTAACCAACTCTCCGTAACCGCCCAAGGCCTTCACTACCTCGTGATAGGGACGGCGGCCGAGATCGGCTGCCACCACCCGGTCCGGATACAACATCCGATGAAAAGTCTTGATATTGCCCCACACGCCGTCATTGCCCATCACTCCCACCACCGGCAGACCCAACCGAACGAGCGTGTCGTATTCGAAGCCGTTGAAACCAAAGGCCCCATCGCCGAAGACGATCCCCACGACCTTTTCGGGATGCACCACCTTGGCGGCCAGGGCGAAGGGGACTCCGGTGCCGAGTGTCCCGAACGGTCCAGGATCGAGGACATGGCCGGGGTTGGAGATCTGAAGCCAGCGGGCGGTGGTGGAAACGATGTCTCCTCCATCGACCGACACGATGGCGTCGGTGCCGAAGAAGGCGCCGACCTCGGAAGCGAATCGTTGGGCGTTCACCGGTGTCGACGGGGCTCCTGCCGCCTCCTCGGCTAAAGCCCCCTGACGGTCCCGGTCCGCACCCATGATCGTTTCAGCCCACCCGGATATCACCCCGGCCACACCGCCGGAGTCGACGAGTTGAGAGACCACCTCGGACGGGTCTGCCACAACACCGATATGAGCCGATCGATTCCAACCGATCCGAGTCGGTTCAAGGTCGATGTGAATCACCGTTGCAGCCGGGTTCACCTTCTCGCCGTAGTTCGTTCGAAAGTCCCAATCGACCCCGAGGGCCAGGAGGAGGTCACACTCCGCCATCGCCTGCGAACGCGAATGGTTGCCGAGCAGCTGATGGCCGAACGGGAGCGAGCCTCGCGCCCGGGAGTTGAGATAGGTGGGGGCGCCGAGGAGTTCGGCGAGGTCCAACAATCGGTTTGCTTCGCCCTGTCTCGCTCCTGCACCGGCGAAAATCACCGGTCGCTCGGCCTCGCTCAACGCCTTTTGAATCGCGGCCAGCGTGGTCTGGTCGGCCCCCTGGGACCGTTGGGGCCGATAGTGGGATGGCCACACCACTGCTTCCTCATCGACCACGTCGAACTGCACGTCCATCGGCACGTCGAGAAATACCGGGCCACCTCGACCACTGAAGGCATGGCGGGCGGCTGTGGCGATGTAGTCGGCGAGTCGATCGACCTGCCAGGCGGTGGCC
>CAYYRT010000442.1:0-16374 GCA_964474055.1 uncultured Acidimicrobiaceae bacterium
CACCAGCACCCGGCCGTCGGGCAGCAATGTGGCCGTGTGGCCGGAGCGGGCTTGGGTCATGTCCCCTGTGGCAGTCCATGGTCCGGGTGACGGCGTCGCCGTCGGACTTGGCTCGACCGCCTCTGATGCCGCGGGCGGGCCGGTCGGGATCACAAGACGGTCCACCCAAGGAGGCTTGATGAGTCCGGATCCGAGCACAACGGCCCCCGTGACGGTGACCGCCACGACCAGAGCTGCCACCAAGAGCAGGGTTGGCCTCATTGGCCTTTGGGTCCGACCCATCTCGTGCTTCAGGACGGCGTAAACCCGATCCCCGAAGGCCTCGTCGACCTCGGCCGGGCCGTCATGCATCGCCAACCGCTCGAAGAGCCGCTCGTCGTTCATCGGTGAGTCTCCAGGTAGGCCTGGCGGAAAGCATCGCGGCCCCGTGCCAGGAGAGAGGCCGCCGCGCCCTCGCTCTTCCCGATGGCCCGTGCCACGTCGCGAACGCTGAGTCGGTCCATGTAGTGCAGGACCAGAACAGTCCGCTGCAAGGCGGGCAGGACGGCCAACGCGTTATCGATGTCGTCCGGTTCTGCTGGCGGCGACGCTGGCACCACCGAGCCGACGCCGCCAAGCTGGATGGCCCTGAGAGCGCCCATCCGGCGCGCCTCGCGCTCGATCTGCCGGAAGTGGTCAACCAGCCGATGGCGCGCGATACTGACCACCCACGTGGTGGCATCCGATTCGCCTCGAAAGCGCCTCCGGCTGCGCACCGCCTCGACGAAGGCTTGCTGGGTCAGTTCTTCCGCCACCTCCGGATTGCGGCCGCAGCGGTGGAAGAGGTACGTGTAGACCCGGGGCAGGCTGCGTTCATACCAAGCGCGAAAAGCCAGCTCGTTCGCGAAAACGGCAACGTAGTCAGGCCGGCCCTCGGTGATGGCGGTCGGCGGTTGCACCCTGCTATCAGCCTCGGATGGCATTTACAGGTTAGTCGTTCGAGGCCCCCGGAATCGATCGGTGAGAAGTCAAGTGGCATCCGGAAATCAGCCTCGCCGGCGCTGACAGGCCGACCTCATTGATCCGTTGACCGATGCAGGCACTGGCTTCCAGGCGTGACCGAGGCCGGCTGCTTTGAGGCGAATCGAGATCAGAGCTCGGACACTACCAGGGTCCCCCGCATGGTCTCGCGATGCGGGCCGCACACGAACAGGTATTCGCCGGCCGGCAGACCGGGGACCTCGTAGGTCACTGTCCTGGGTCCCTCCAATGGATCCTCCCAGAACAGCGTGACGAGGATCTGATCGGTGGGCGAGATCGAGACGTTGTGGGCCACCCCCGAATCCGCGTTGGCGAAGGTAATCGTAAAGGGCTCGCAGTGGCGTGGGCCTTCCAGCCGATCGGCGTCGAACCCCGAGCTGGTGGCGCCGATCGTGAGCTCGACCGGTTCTCCGGCTGACGCCGGGGCTTCGTCACATTGGGCCAGGATAGCTGCCGCGGGGTCCTCTGTCGGCGTGGGCTCCGCGGTCGCGCTCGACTCTGCGGCCGCGCTCGGCCTCGTCGCTTCGGACGGCTGAGCGGTCTCATCGGTCGTCGCGCAGCCCGCAAGGAGCAGGATCACGAGGCCGACAGCTGCCTTGGCGTGGATGATCGCCTCCTTCTGGGCTGAGCTGCCGACTTGGCGCTCAGCGAGACTTCACTGTGGCCGAATGCAGCACCTTGTAGCCATACGCCACGCGGCGTATCTTCCGCCGATGGGCACCGTCAGCGCCGCCGACCTCCGGGGCATCATGCGGCTCCTGGACGTGGCGGAGGCGGGCACGAGTGCCGATCCGTTGCCACGACCCACCCTGCTGGCACTCGGCCAGCTGATTCCCGCGGACTTCGTCGAGTACTTCGAGCTGCGCAGGCAGGATCGTGCGGAGCTGGGCTACTCAACTGACCGCGACCTGGATGCCGCCCCGGGCTCGGATGAAGCGATTCTGGTCTTCGGCCATCAGAATCCTCTCAGGTGGCGAACCTGGAGACCTGCCGACGGCGCCCTTCGGCTGTCCGAGATCACCGGGCGCCGCGACTTGCATCGACTCGACTTCTACCACGCGTACCTCAAGCCGAACCGAATCCGCGACACGCTGAAAGTCTGGCTGTCAAGCACCGGGTACTCGGCCGCCTGCGTGAGCCTCAACCGATTCGATGCCGACTTCTCACAGCGTGACGCCGATGTGATCGGCGTCCTCCAGCTCCACCTCGCGGCCATGAGGAATGCTGCCCTCCGCGAACAGCCGGCGACCGATGAGGACGGCCGGGTGAACCTTACGTTCCGCGAGGCACAGGTCCTGTCGTGGGTCGCGCGCGGCAGGCTGAACGACGAGATTGGCCGGCTCCTCTTCATGGCACCCGCCACGGTGCACAAGCATCTCGAGCACGCCTACGAGAAGCTCGACGTGCATTCCCGGGCTGAAGCCGTGGCCCGCCTCCTGCTCGCTCGCCGTCTGCATTAGCGGGATCGACGGGCGGGCGTAGCCCGTCGAGTCACCAGGTCGACAATCTGGCTCGTGGCGCTGTCGATTATTCTGTTCTCTGAGCGTTGTGCTTAGAATGCGGATCCAGTCTTGTGCTCTCTTTGAGCGTAGATACGCGCCCGTAGCTCAGTGGATCAGAGCAGCTGACTTCGGACCATTCCCACCGGTGCGCTGTGCTTTCGAGCGTGGGCGGAGCAGCGAAACGGGCCGGGTTATCTGCTCTCTTCAAGCACGTATCCAAGTCGCCCGGCTGGCAGTTGGACGCCCGGTGCATCCGAGTTGGCCCTTGCCGTTGCGGCATGCTTGCCACACAATCCGCCATCCGCGGTCCCATTGGCGGTACCTCGGGAGCGTGATTGCGAGAATCGGGGTGAACGGGGCTGTGCGCGCTGGACGTACCTGGAAATCCGGTTCGGAGTGCTCGCTTCGCACCGGCCGAGTCGCGACGGCGAGGCGATCCGCTGCTCGGTGCCGCGTGATCCTGCCATGACCGGACGACGGGAAGCCGAGATCACGCCTGATGTGGGACGGCTCTTAGGCTCTGATGCCGGACGGCATACCGGCTCAACGCTTCCGCCTGATGCGGAGTCCAGGACTGCCGTCGAACGACCCGATCGGCGAGCTGGAACGTGGCGCACCAGTGCCGGAAGCGTCCGCGTGCGAATCCTCGGCCCGTACGTGGTCCTCCTCGCAATCGCGGCCCTGCTTCCGCTTCTCGCGTTTCAGCAGACGCTGCTCATCGACCTGGGGAACGAGGTGGACAACGACCTCCGGCAGGAGATGCTGGAGCTCGACCAGCTCTTGACCCACGGTCGTGACCCGGAGACCGGTCAGCCGTTTACGTCACTCGAGGCGCTCTTCGACGTTTACTTTGCCCGCAACGTCCCGAGCAGAGAAGAGGCATTCCTCGGTTTTGTCGACGGTGAGCTGGTGCGCTCATCCACGCTGACGCGGTTCCCGCTTGATCAGCTCCCGGGCGAGGCGCTGTCGGACTGGCAGGATCTCGCGAGTCCCTCGCCTGGTGACGAGGAGAGCTCCACCGGCCGGATTGAGACGCACCTGGGCGAGGCATACTTTCGCGCTGCGCGGATCCGCTTCCAGGACGAGGTGGGGGCGTTCGTCGTCACGATCCTCCCTGCCGAAAGAAAAGAGGCGATCGGCCGACTCCTCCTGTACGGAGGTGCGGTCTCGCTCATCGTCCTCGTCGGCGCATCGGCCGCCGCGTGGCTGATCGCGGGCAGGGCGCTGGAACCCGTTCGCCAACTCACGGAAACAGCCGAATCAATCTCCCAGTCGGACCTCACGGCGCGGATCGAGGTCCGCGGGGCGGGCGAGGCCGCCGAAATGGCGCTCACATTCAACGCGATGCTTGACCGATTGGAGGCGGTGTTCCAACACGAGCGCGAGTTCGTCCAGGAGGCGAGCCACGAATTGCGCGACCCACTGACGATCATTCGTGGCTATGTTGAGTTGTGGGGCGACGGCGACGTCAATGGGGAACAACGCAGTCGGACCGCCAAGCTCGTGTTGGACGAGCTCGAGCGAATGGGACGGATCATCGACGACCTACGGTTCCTTGCCGAAGTAGAGCAGCCCGGCTTCCTCCGGCTGGAGTGGGTCGACCTCGGGAACCAGACTGACGAGCTGATCTCAAAAGCGAGCACGCTCGCTCCGCGTCGTTGGGTGGTGGATCATGCAGCGGCTGGAAAGTACCTGGGGGATCGCCAGCGCCTGACCGAGGCTGCCATGAACCTTGCACATAATGCGGTTCAGCACACGGCCGAACATGACACCATCGCGCTCCGGACGCTGGCCACCGAGACCGAAGTCCGCATCTCAGTGCGGGACACGGGGGCGGGCATCTCGATCTCCGATCAGGCGGTGATCTTTGACCGCTTCACGCGAGGCACCGGGGCGCATCTCAGGTATGAGGGCAGCGGACTGGGCCTGGCGATCGTCAAGGCAGTCGCCGAAGCCCACGGGGGGCGCGTCGAGCTCGAGAGTCGCATCGGTGACGGATCGACCTTCACAATCGTGGTCCCGAGAGACCCGCGCGAAGGAGCCGCTGGTGGCCAAGATCCTGATCGCTGAGGACGACCCGCGCATCGCCGGTGCCATCGAGGAGAGCCTCCGCGCCAAGGGGTTCGTGACCCATGTCGCGGACGACGGCGAGAAGGCTCTGGGCTTGAGCCTCACGTCGGAGTTCGATCTGGTGATCCTCGATATGGGTCTGCCGCACCTGGACGGATTGCGTGTCCTGCAGGAGCTGCGGGCGCGCGGAAAGACGCTACCGGTACTCGTTCTCACGGGGCGGGCGGAGCGCGACGTGGTCATGTGTCTCGAAGCCGGTGCAGACGACTATATGAGGAAGCCCTTCGACCTCGAGGAGCTTCTCGTTCGGGTCCAGACGCGCTTGCGCAGGCCTCCCCAGTTGAGCGAGCCGAATGTCATCAGGGCCGGCGGGATACGGCTTGACCTGAGGTCTCGGCGCGCTACGACCGCGGACCGCACCGTGGAGCTGTCGGGCCGCGAGTTCGCGATGCTCGAGGCGTTCATCCGTCACCCCGGACAGATATTGACGCGCCACCAGCTCATCTCGCTGGCGTGGTCTGAATCGACCGACCCTGCCTCAAACGTCATCGAAGTGGTCGTGAACGCGCTTCGCAAGAAGCTCGGCCCGGACGTCATCGAAACTGTCCGCGGCGCCGGCTACCGTCTCGGCACTCGCTGACCCGCCCAACATCCGTTCTCGGACGCCCGCCACCCAGAATGGTCCTTGCGCCGGACTGGGCGGCCCGGGCTGGCGCCAAGGGCCGTCGCTGCCGATTGAGATCGGCCTTGACGCCGGCCGGCTGTCGTCCACCCCACTGCTCGCCTCGGCTGCGGCGTTCGTGCGTGCCTTTCGTTCGTAGACCCTGATTACGACATTCTCATCGTTTCCTTACTGGTCTGTCAGCCGACAGGCGGATGGTGTGGTCCAACCACTCCCAGAGGCTGATCCCAAGTGCGGAAGCTGCTACTGCACGGACACTGGATAGCGATCGCCGCGACGCGGTATCGCCTGCGCCTGTCACGACAACTGCGCGAGCTTGGCACGGCCATGGCGCGGGTTTCGCCGCGCCGAGGCGGTCCCATGGGCGCCGGGGGATCTGTCGTGGAATGGCGACGCACCGGGTCGGGGCGCGCGGCCGATGTACGCTCTGTGCGCGAGCCGTTGTGCTGCGCCGCCGCGTCGTGTGGCCGGATGTTCGTTGTGCGACACGCTCGCCACGCCTATTGCTCCCGCGCATGCCAGCGGCGTGCGTACCGCCTCGCGCACCGCGCGCACGGCGCACCGGCGGCGTCGATCGCGGCTTCGCGCCCGGACGAACCCGCCGTTCGGGCCCCGCGGCGACCCTCCTGGCGGCCATCCAGGCTGATCAGGGCGGCACGGCGCGCGCCTCGGCCCTCGGGCCTGAACCCGCGACGCAGCCTCGTCGCGGCCGTCGTGCTCGCTCTGCTCGTCACACCGTTGTTCGACTCGCGCCCGGCAGCAGCAGTGACCCTGATCGTCAACAGCACGCTGGACGCGCCCGACGCCAATCCGGGCGACGGCGTGTGCGCGACGAGCGCGGGGGCATGCACCCTGCGCGCCGCCATCCAGGAGGCGAACACGACCAGCGTGGCCGACACGGTCCAGCTGCCGGCCGGCACGTACCCGATCACAATCGCCCCGGCCACCACCGATCCGGTCGAGCCGGCCGAGCCGCCGGAGGGGACGCTGCCCAGCTGTACCACGCCCGACAGCGGCGAGCACGAGGGCGATCACGACATCACCTGTCCCGTCACGATCGCCGGCGCCGGCTCAGTCGACACCATCATCGATGCGCAGGGCCTCGACCGGGCCATGGACGTCCACCTCGCGGCCGGCGGCGTCACCCTGTCCGGTCTGACCCTACGCAACGGCAACACGTTCGAAGACGGCGGCGCGCTGCGAAGCGCGAGCGCGGGCCTGCTCCTCCTGAACGACGTCTCCGTCACCGACAGCACGAGCGCTGTCGACGGCGGCGGCATTCACGCACTCACCGGGACGCTTCGCCTCATGAATGGAAGCATGGTCAGCGGCAACGACGCGCGTTACGGCGGCGGCATCTTCAGCGCCGGCGCGCTGAGCCCGACCGGCGTCGTCAGCCGGGTCGAGATCGCCGACAGCACGATCGCCGGCAACGCCTCGTTCGCGGAAGGTGGCGGGATCTATGTCGACCACGAGGGCACGCTGACCGCGACGAACACCGCGTTCACACAGAACACCGCCGGTGGCAGCGGCGGCGGCGTGGCCGTCGTCTCGAAGACCGCGCTGGTGATGACCGGAGGAACGGTTTCGGACAACCTGGCAGGCGGCGACGGCGGCGGTGTCTATGCCGACGCGGAGCGAAGCGTGACCATCCACGGGGTCGCGTTCACCGGCAACACCGCCGGCGACCCGATCGCCGGCGAAGGCAGCGGCGGCGGCCTGTGGAGCGCAGGCAGCGGCGCGGTCACGGTACGCGACTCGGCGCTCACGGAGAACAGCGCCGTCGGACCCGGCGGCGGCCTGGCCATCTCGAATGGCGGAACGGTCATCGACACGACCATCGCCGACAACAGCGCGGGGCATGGGGGCGGCGGGATCTGGACGGCCGGTGGTGCCATCAATCTCCTGCGGCTGACGGTGACCGGCAACGAAGCCGGTGGCGACGGCGGCGGCATCGAGAGCGAGGGCAGCGCCGACTTCCGCCTCACCGACACGCTCATCGCACATAACACCGCCCTGAACGGCGGCGGCTTCGCCAACGCCGCCGACGGATCGACGTTCGTAAGCCAGACGACATTCTGGGACAACCGCGCTCTGCTGTCGGCGGGCAGCGACGGCAGCGGGCTCGGAGGCGGCGTCTACAGCCTGGGCGACGCATCGGCCGAGTACGAGAACGTCACGATCAGCGCCAACTTCGCGCAGGCGCGCGGAGGTGGCCTCTATGTCGACGCGGACGCCCCGGTGCACGTCGTGCACGCGACGATCTCGCGCAACAGCTCCCCCGTCGGTAGCGGCATCGGCGGACCGATCACATCGATCAACTTCCCGGTCGAACCGTCGGAAGGCGTGACGGTCAAGAACACGATCGTCGCCGGCAACCTGCTTGCGCAGAACTGCTCGTTCGCGATCGGTTCCGAGGGGGGCAACCTGGATGGCGACACCGGGTGCTACTTCATCGGTCCGAAGGACCGCCCGAACGTGGACGACTCCGGCCTGGACGCGGTGGCGGACAACGGCGGGCCAACCCTCACCATGGCTCTGCGCCAGGGTAGCCTGGCGATCGACGGCGGCGTCAGTCCCTGCACCGACACCGACCAGCGTGGCGTTCAGCGCCCGCAGAATGCGATCTGCGACAGCGGCGCATTCGAGTCCGAGGGGCCGTTCCCCTCACCCGACACCATCCCGCCGGACACGATGATCGTGGACCCGCCAAGCGCCGTCGGCGAGTTGGCGACATTCGTCTTCGCCGGCACCGACGACACCACACCGGTCGACCTCCTGCTGTTCGAGTGCCGCCTGCGGAGCATCGATCCCACCGAGCCGCCCGAGCCGCCCGACCCGACCGCCCCGCCGGAGCCAGAGGACCTCTTCGTCGGATGCGTCAGCCCATGGCAGGTCGCGGTTGAGGGAACCAGCACGCTCGAAGTTCGCGCCATCGACCGCGCCGGGAACGTCGACCCCGAGCCCGCCACCCATACATTCGCAGCGGTCACTGACACGACCCCGCCGCAGACCTTCTTCCTCGAGACCCCGCCGGACCCGACGACGTCCAGCGTGGCCCACTTCACGTTCGGGGCGACCGACGATCTGACCCCGCCCGAGCTCCTCGTCGAGTTCGAGTGCCGCATCGACTCGAATGACCCGGAGGCCTGGCTCGAGTGTGTCAACCCGACCAGCTTTGCGAACCTCTCGCAGGGGTCGCACACCGTCCAGGTGCGGATTTCGGACGAGGCTGGCAACATCGACCCGACGCCGGCGACGTACACGTGGACGGTGCTGCCGCCGGTCGATTGCGACACCGCCAACATCACGCTCTTCGCGTCGCAGGACGCCCACGTCGACGAGTTCTCGCCGATCACGAACTTCTCGTTCGCCGAGTCCCTGATGGTGCGATCGTCGGCTGGCGGCAACGATGCCCGAACCCTCATCGAGTTCGAGCTGCCTGCCGGTCTGCCGGCCTGCGATCTGGAGTCGGCCACGCTGCGGCTCTCCGGTGATGGCCCCTCAGGCCGCACGCTGGACGCCCACCTCGTCGATGCCGCGTGGTCCGAGTCCACCGTGACCTGGAACACCCAGCCGACGACCGGCGCCCTGGCTGCGTCTGCCACGTCCGGCAGCGGTTACCGCGAGTGGGACGTCACCGCCAGCGTCATCGCCATGCTGGGTGGAGCCCT
This sequence comes from uncultured Acidimicrobiaceae bacterium, assembly GCA_964474055.1. Taxonomy (GTDB): domain Bacteria; phylum Actinomycetota; class Acidimicrobiia; order Spongiisociales; family ZC4RG35; genus JAICND01. The sequence goes on from CAYYRT010000442.1 coordinate 8,949, forward strand.
TAACCACGGTTGGCTGATCCGCGACGCGGTCGAGGAGGATCTGGCCGGGGCCGAGCAGGCGTTCGTGAGCACCGAGGGCGTGGCCGTTCCGCCGGCCCCGCCTCAGCTCGTGCTGCGCTTCGAGAGCGACGGTCTGCCGCCGCCACCGGCTCCGCCCGAGCCCACCTCCCCGGTCACGGTCACCTGCGGTCAGGTGTTGTTCGAGAGCACGCTCGTCGGGAACGACCTGTTCGGCTGCCTCGGCGAGGGCCTCGTCATCGGTGCGCCGAACATCGTCGTCGACCTCGGCGGGCACGTCATCTCCTCGGGTGCGGCCGTCGAGCCCGGCGAGGAAGACGGCCTGCTGTCCGGCATCCGCAACAGCGGCCACCAGAACGTCGTGCTTCGTAACGGAACGGTGCAGGGCTTCGGCTACGGCGTCCGCCTGCTGGCCAGTGCCCGCTACAACGTCATGACCGGGCTGACGCTCGAGAGTAACGTCGTCGCCGGCATCGAGCTGTGGGACGCCGACGACGGACGAAATGGCAACCGCATCGAAGCGAACACCTTCCACCTCAACGGGATCGGCGTGGCCCTCATCAACGGCTCGGAGGGGACGGTCGTTCACGGCAACGATTTCCAGGGCAACCTGGGATTCGCGGTCTACCTCTTCGACGCGCATGACAACGAGATCACGTCGAACACCGTCAACGGACTGACCGGCGACCCGCTCCTGGCGAGTGACGGCGGCATCCGGCTCGAGGGATCCACCGGGAATGACCTCGTGAACAACACGGTCTCGGATGTCGGCGACGCCTCATTCGAGATCGGCGACGGCTCGCACAACAACCGGATCGAGGGCAACACGGGCACGCGCGGCAGCGACTCCGGCCTCTCGATCGGCGATTCGGACGGCAACATCGTTGTCGGCAACTTCTTCCACCTGGCCGGCGGCGCGGCCATCAGCCTCAGCGGCGCAAACGGCGGCGAGATCCGCGGGAACGACGTCCGCTACAACCCGTCGGGTATCGAGCTCGAGTCGTCGAGCGGCAACCTGATCGAGGGCAACGACGCGAGCCAGGTGCTGTCCAGCGGAATCTCGATCGGTTCGGGATCGCTCGGAAACACGATCCGAAACAACTACGCCAGCCACACCAACGCGACGGGCATCGCGGTGGACGGCAACGCCGTCGACGAGGTGGGGAATCCGCTGGCCGGCAACGTGATCGAGGGCAACGACACCAGCGGCAACCTCGGCAGCGGCATCTCCATCTCCGGTAGCGGGCACACGGTCACCGCCAACGCCGCGCACAACAACGCTGCGTGGGGCATCCAGGCGTCGGCCGGCACCGATGACGGGGGCGGCAACACCGCCAGCAACAACGGCGAGTCGCTCCAGTGCAGCGGCGTCGTGTGCGCCGCTGGCGTGGCGCCGCCCGATCTGCCGGCCGACACGACTGCGCCCGACACGATGATCGTGACGGCTCCCGCCAATGGCGGCAGCTCGATGGCGCCGCAATCATTCACCTTCACCGGCAGCGACGACCAGGCTCCGACCACCGCTCTGCGCTTCGAATGCCGGCTCGACGCGCCGCCGGACCCCGAGCCCGAGCCGCCGGAGCCGGGCGAGCCGCCGCAGGCACCCGAGTCCGAGACATGGCTGGAATGCGGCAACCCCACCACCTACAACCTCCTCCAGGCGGGCGAGCATAAGTTCGAGGTGCGCGCCATCGACCCGGCCGGCAATGCCGATCTGACGCCCGAGCCCTACACGTGGACGGTCGTTGCCGCCCCGCCCGGCCCCGACTCGCTTCCCCCGAGCACGACGATCTTCGACGGGCCGGACGACGGGACCGTCATGACCGCCGCGACCTTCACGTTCAGCGGGAGCGACAACTCGACACCGGGTCCGAACCTGACGTACGAATGCCGCCTCGACAGCGTGAGCGAGTCGGACTTCGTCGCCTGCGCGAGTCCGTTCACCTACGCCGGACCGCTCAGTACGGCTCTGCACACCTTCGAGGTCCGGTCGGTCGACCTCGGCGGTAACGTCGATCCCACCCCGGCGTCCTACGCCTGGACCATCATCCCGCCGGAAGACGACACCGTCCCGCCGGAGACGACGATTCTCTCCGGCCCGGACCCGGTGACCGTCAGCACCGAAGCGACCTTCACCTTCATTGCCGACGAGAATGGCTCGACCTTCGAGTGCTCGCTTGGCGGATCGCCGTTCGCAGCGTGCACCTCACCTCACACCGAGACGGGCCTCGGTGTCGCGAGCCACACGTTCGAGGTCCGCGCGATTGATCCTGCCGGCAACCCCGACCCGTCGCCGGCCAGCTACGCCTGGTCGGTCGGCGCGGCGCCGGTGCCGACCGCTCCGACCTGCGGAATGGTCGTCACGGTCAGCATCCTCCTGACCGACAGTCTGAGCGAGTGCTCCGGTGACGGCCTCGTCGTCGGCGCGGACGCCATCACGATCGACCTGAACGGCCACACCATCGACGGTACCGGGCTCGCTGCCGGGATTCGCAACGAAGGCTTCGACTCGGTGACGCTGACGAACGGCAACATCCAGGAGTTCGACTTCGGCGTGCAGCTCAATGCCGGCACGGCGGGGAACATCGTCTCGTCGCTGGTGCTCCAGCTGAACCAGGAGGCGGGCCTCCAGCTCAACGACGCCGACGACGGCACCAATGGAAACTCGGTGCGTTCCAACACGATCACCGGCAATGCGACCGGCCTGGTGCTCATGCCCGGAACGCAGGACACGCTCGTTCTCGGCAACACGTTCGGAGCGAGCGCGGGCGAGGCAATCTACGTCGAGAGCGCCTCCGGCAACCGCATCGAGGGCAACCTCATCGGCTCCACCGGAGACCGTGCCGTCGTCCTCGTGACCGCCTCCGACAACGTCATCATCGGCAACGAAGTGTCGCTGTCCTCGGATGCCGCCTACACGCTGGAGCTCGGCTCGAACGGGAACCGCGTGGAGGCCAACGTGGTGAGCGAGAGCGAGGCCGGGATCGTGATCGCCGACTCGTCGGACAACGAGCTGATCGGCAACCAGCTGGGCCTGATCGGCGATACGGCCATCACGCTCGAGAACGCCCATGACAACCTCGTCCTCGACAACGATGTGAGCGGCAACTCCGAGGGGATCTCGCTGGCCGCCTCGACGGGGAACCGGATCGAGGATAACGACGCCAGCGGCACGAGCGGCGCCGGCATCATCCTCGGCGACCTGGCGCTCGGGAACGTCATCATCGGCAACCTCGTGAGCTTCTCCCACGCCTACGGGATCGAGAGCGTTGCCGAGGTCCTGCCGGAGAGCACCGAGCCGGGCAACCTGATCGAAGCCAATATCGCCAGCTCGAACAGCAGCACCGGCATCTACATCGACAAGCCAGGGCACACGATCACGGGCAATACCGCCAACAACAACTCGGCGTGGGGCATCTACGCAAGTGAGGGCAATATCGACGGCGGCGGCAACAGCGGCGTCGGCAACACGGAGCTCGCGCAGTGCTCCGGCGTCCGATGCGATGGCAGCGTTCCCGTTCCCGCCGGCCCGCCCGACACGATCATCGTTGACCGTCCGCCGAACCCGACCGACGACCGTGACGCCCTCTTCACCTTCACCGGCGTCGACGATTCCACACTGCCCGCGGAGCTCGGCTTCGAGTGCCGACTCGACAGCACCGATGACCTGGCGTGGGTCGAGTGCGAGAACCCGTGGGAACTGCTGGCCCTCGATCCTGGCTCGCATACGTTCGAGGTGCGCGCCATCGACATCGGCGACAACGTCGATCCGACGCCGGCGACCTACACCTGGAGCTACAACCCGCTGCCGAGCGGCGTGGCGCCCGACACATTCATCGACCTCGCCCCGCCGGTCGAGACGAACCTGCTCGAGGCGATCTTCACCTTCAGCTCGAACGAGCCGAATGTCACCTTCGAGTGCTCGCTCGACAGCGCGGCGTTCGAGCTCTGCGAGTTCGCCGCGATCTATGCGTTCGACGAGACCCAGGTCGGCACGCACACGTTCGAGGTGCGCGCCATCGACTTCGAAGGCAACATCGATCCGACTCCTGCGACGCACACCTGGACCGTCCTGGGAGTGCTCACCACCATCGAGTCCGCGCCGGACGTCGAGACGACGAGCACGACCGCCATCTTCGCCTTCTCGGCCAATGTCGCCGACGCGACCTTCGAGTGCTCGCTCGACCTCGGCCCGTTTGTCGCGTGCTTCAGCCCGACGACGTACACCGGACTTGCGATCGGCGAGCACGTGTGGCGCATCTTCGCCACCGATCCCGAGACCGGCCACACGGAGGCCGCCCCGGTCGAGTACGAGTGGGAGGTCATCCCCGACCTCGACCTGACCCCGCCTGAGACGGTGATCACTGGCGGGCCGGACGCCGACGCCGCGAACGGCGACCTGACGTTCACGTTCACCGGCACCGACAACGTGACCACTCCCGACGGATTGCTGTTCCAGTGCAGCCTCGACAGCGCGCTCGACGCGGACTTCGGCGACTGCACCAGCCCGGCCACGTACCCGAATCCCGACCTCCCCGATCCAGTGGCGCCCGGCGACCATACCTTCTATGTCCGCGCCCTCGACTTCGACGGCAACGTCGACGCGACGCCAGCTGAGCTGTTCTTCACCTACGCCGGCGACACGGTCGCGCCGAGCGTCACCATCTCCAGCGGTCCGCCGGCCGAGACCCTGGTCATCGACGTCGCGTTCACCTTCGTCGCCGACGATCCCTTCGCAACGTTCGAGTGCTCGCTCGACGGGATCCTCCCGTTCGAGTCCTGCGAGTCGCCGCACGAGGTGCAGGGAGTCCTGCCTGGCGTGCATGAGCTCGCGGTTCGCGGCGTCGACCTGTCGGGCAACACCGGTCCAACCGCGACGTACGGGTGGACGGTCATCGGACCACCCGAGACGACGATCGACAGCGCCCCCGCCGTGCCGACGACGAGCGCCACTGCATCGTTCGAGTTCTCATCCGATCAGCCGGGCACCTTCGCCTGCTCGCTCGACGGCCTGGAGGCCGTGCCCTGCACCTCGCCGGTCACGTATGTCGGCCTCGCACTCGGCGAGCACTCGTTCGAGGTCGTCGCCACCAATCCGGCGACCGGACTGACGGATCCTGAGCCGGCGGTTTTCGACTGGACCATCGATCCGGCTCCGCCCGGCGAGGCCCCGGAGACGACCCTGGTCGAGACGCCGGCTGCCCTCACGGCCAGCACGGACGCGACCTTCACATTCACGGCCAACAAGCTCGCCCCGACCTTCGAGTGCTCGCTCGACGGCGGCACCTTCGTCGCCTGCACGTCGCCGTGGAGCTACAGCGGGCTGGCCGATGGAACGTACACGTTCGAGGTCCGGGCGATCGGCGACGGCCTGACCGACCTCACGCCCGCAACCTTCACCTGGACCGTTGACGGGACGACGGTCTACGACGCGAGCGTTGCCTGCGGAGACACCCTCTTCGTGCGCGTTCGCCTCCTGAATGGCCTCACCGACTGCGCAGGCGTCGGGCTCGTCATCGGCGCCAACGGAGTCACCGTCGACCTGAACGCCTTCACGGTCGATGGCAACGGCGGCGGCCTGGGCGTCGGCGTTCGGAACGACGGCTTCGACGGTGTCGAGATCTCGAACGGCACGATCCAGCAGTTCCTGGTCGGCGTGGCCTTCTCGACCGATGCACAGGACGGCACGGTGAGCGACCTGGTCCTGCAGGGGAACCTCAGTCTCGGGATCCACCTCCTCGACACGCACGACTCGCTGCTCGAAGGCAACACGGTCAGTGGCCTCGTCGGTGGCCTGCCCGGCAGCGACGCCGGCATCCTGCTCGAGGGATCGACCGGCAACACCCTGCTCACGAACGACATCTCGGCCACCGGCGACGCGGGGATCGTCGTCAGCGCCCTCTCGCACGCCAACCGCGTCGAAGGCAACGTGCTCACATCGACCGGCGACGCCGGGATCCAGGTGCTCGAGTCTGACGCCAACGAGGTCGTCGGGAACACCGTGCGCGCGGCCAGCGACAGCGGGATCGCGCTCGACACCGCCCACGACGGCCTCGTCTCGGGCAACGACGTGCGCCTCAACGCGGGCGGCATCGGGCTCACGGAGTCGAATGGCAACCTCATCGAGGGCAACGACGCCAGCGAGTCGGGCGGCAATGGCATCGCACTCGGAGACGGGTCGTCCGACAACGTCGTGACCATGAACACGGCCAGCCAGACGGGCGGGCATGGAATCTACGTCCCCGGCGCAGCCGCCAGTGGGACGGGCAACCTGATCGACGCCAACACCGCGAGCGGCAACACCTCCGATGGCATCCACGTGGCGCAGGCTGAGCACACCATCTCCTCCAACACCGCCAACGACAACCTCGGCTGGGGCATCTTCGCTGCGGCGGGCAATGTCGACGGCGGTGACAACGCGGCATCGGGCAACGGCCAGGCCGGCCAATGCACCGGCGTCGTCTGCTCGGCCAACACGCCGGCGGGCACGAGCGTCACGGTCGAGGTCGCGCCGATGACCCTGACCTTCGACCAGGTCCTCACCGCGGGCGAGACGACGGTTGCAACGAGCACCACCGCGCCTGAGCTCCCGGCCACCTACCTCCAGGTTGGATCGCTCTTCTACGACGTCACCACCACCGCCAACTTCAGCGCCACCGTCGTGATCTGCGTCGACTACAATCCGGCCGACTTTGCCGACCCGTCGACGCTCGAGCTGCTCCACTTCGTGGACGACGCATGGACCGACGTGACGACCAGCAACGACACGGTGGCGGGCGTTATCTGCGGCGTCGTTCCCAGCCTCTCGCCGTTCGCGGTCGCAACGCCTCCGGACACCACGGCGCCGGAGACGACGATCACCTCGGGGCCGCCAGTGAGCACGATCAGCACCGATGGGAGCTTCGCCTTCTCAGCGGACGAGGCCGGCGCAACCTTCCAGTGCAGCATGGACGGCGCGGACTTCGCCGGCTGCACCTCGCCGGCCGAGTACACCGGCCTCGCCACCGGCGGCCACTCGTTCGCCGTGCAGGCCACCGACGCCGCCGGCAACGTCGACACCACCCCTGCGACGACCGCCTGGACGATCGAGGCGCCTCCGCCGCCGGCCGACTGCGGCACGGCCAAGACCCTGACGGCATCGGCCGACGCCTGGATCAACCAGGACAGCCCGTCATCCAACAAGGGAACCGACTCGACCCTCAAGGTGATGTCGAAGTCGCGCGATGCCCTGCGCGCCCTGGTGCAGTTCTCGATCCCGGCGCCGCCGGATGGCTGCATCGTCGAGTCGGCGACCTTGCGCCTCTACGCCAGCTCGTACAGGTCCGGCCGGACGCTGCAGGCGCTCCAGGTCGCCGGATCATGGACCGAGCGTGGCGTGACCTGGAACAACCAACCGCCGACCGCGGGC
>CAYYRT010000443.1:0-9927 GCA_964474055.1 uncultured Acidimicrobiaceae bacterium
GCAGCCCCAACGCGCCTTTGCCCGCGCAGGCCTGGTCGACAGCCCGGGCAAGCTCGAAATCGCCGACAGCGTGAGCGACACAATCGACCGGGTGATCGCCGAGGTCAAACAGGAGCCCAATTAGGACAGGCTGGTGGGCGGCTTGTGACCGAGGAACATCTCCCGGGGTTTTCGTTCCTCGGTGGTCTCTTCGGGGATGGCCTGGGGGACAAATCCGACATCGGCGAGAACCTGAAGCCACACACCTCGTCCGAATAGACCCGTGCGGTGGGTCTCATGGACGACTCGCTTGGTGCCGTCCGCCTCACGAAGCAAGAACACGTACTCCGTCAGTGTCCAGGTGTCATGAGGATCCGGGTCCCACGACCATTCGAGAAGGCGAACTCCCCGACCATCGGCGGCGTCGTGACCATCATGATCCGCCCCTTCCTCAAAGGTCTCGAGGGTCTCGTCAGGCACGAACAGGGCGACCCCGCCCGGTCGGCAATGCACATAGGCCGTTGCAGCCATCCGGCGAAGGTCATCTTCTGTGGTCATGTAGGCCACCGCATCGTGAACGAATACGGCGTCGAATTCACGACTGAGTCGGACGCTTCGCATATCGCCCTCGATGTGATCACATTCCGGGTTGAGCCGACGGGAGACTCCGAGCATCCCTGGGGACAGATCGACAAGAGTCATCACAAAGCTCTCCTTGAGATGCACGGCGTTGTGCCCGCCACCGCTTCCCAGCTCGAGGACTTCGGTCACCGGGATCGCTGCCGAGTTGAGCACCCTCGCCGCGAACCAGGCTTCCTCCCTGTAGTCCTCAGCGGGAGAAATCAATGGCCACCAATCTGCGAGGTCGCCATAGAACCGGTAGGCGGCGGGTCGATCAGTCATCGGTCCAATGTTCGCCTAACGATGGAAGCCATTCGGGCTATTTTGAGTGCCAGCTTTGGCTGACACGGATTGAAGGGTCGGACGCCACAAGGGAGCCGGATGCTCAACATCGCAATAATCGTCGCCGTCGTTGGACTCTTCCTTTGGATAAGGAAGTGGAACACACCCCGGGAAGAGGCTTACTACGGGAGGATCGGCAGGTTGGCGCTGGTCTTCTCCGGCCTTCTGGCGCTCGGATCAACCGTGACCATCGTTGCCCCCGGCGAGGTAGCTGTGCCGGTCCTGTTCGGCAGCGCTCAGGATCCGTTGGAGGAGGGATTCCACCTGCGAAACCCGTTTGCATCGGTGCGCGCCCTCTCGGTCCGAACCCAGGAGTCAACATACTCCGACGTTCTCGGCGAGGGCGACCAGGCCGACCGGGCGGATGCGATCACCGCTGTGTCTCTCGAGAACGCCTCGGTCAGAGTCGAAATCACCATCCTGTGGCACCTGGTCGGATCCGAGGCCTCCAACGTTTACCGGCTGCTCGGCGTCAACTACCGGGACGTAATCGTCCGACCGGTATCCCGATCGGCGGTCCGGGATTGTGTCGCCCAGTTCCGTTTCGAGTTGGCCCGCACCAGTCAACGCCCCGACGTCGAGCGCTGCATCGAAGAGTCGTTGACGGAGGAGTTCCAGCCCCGGGGGCTGGCGGTCGATGGGGTGCAGCTGCGAGACATCGCTGCTACCCCTGAGCTCCAGGCGTCGATCGAATCGAAGTTGCAGGCCGAACAGGATGCCCAACGAGCGCAATTCCGCCAGGATCAGGCGCGAATTGACGCCGAGACCAGGGTCATTGCCGCCGGCGCCGAAGCCGAAGCCAACCGGCTTGTGGCCGAGTCCTTGACCCCTGACCTCCTGCAACTCCGAATCGTCGAGGCGCTCAACGACAACGCCATCGTCTATCTCTTGGGGAGTGACGGTCCCGTCCCGGTCATCCCTCTCCCCACCCCGAATGAACCGTTGCCATAAGTCCTGAGAACAGATCTGTGAACTCCCCGATAAGGGTCGTAGCCTCGGATGTCTATCAAGGGCTCAACGTATACGCGCCGGTTCCTGTCATCCGTCTGACGGTGGATTTGGGGGTGGTCAGGGATTGGACGATCGGCAAGCTCGGGCCTCGATTCGTCGAATCCATCCTCGATCGTGTACCTGGTGTGGCCAAACCGGAGGCTACGGACCTCCCTGAACTCGCCGCGGCCGTTGCTGTGGAACTGCAAAACCTGGCGGGGGCGAATCTCAACGTGACCTCGACCGCATCGGCAGGATCCGATGGCGTTTTCCACGTCGTGTATGAATATGAAAACCGACGAGTTGGCAGGCAAGCCGGCCGTCTGGCGATCGATCTGCTCAACGATCTCCTCCAGGCCGGGTTACGACCGCCCGGCGCCTGGGTGTCCGGGTTCGACTATGGGTCCCGCCTCAAGGCACTCCTCGCTTTTGGACGAGTTGCCCATATGTCAGTGCAGGACGCCGCTGTCGTCGGCGCGGCCCGTGCTCGCGGCATCGAAGTGACCAAAGTTCGCAAGCGGATCATCCAGCTCGGCCAGGGCCGAGCGCAGAAACGTATGAGCGGGTCGAAGACCACCCTCACCAACGTCATAGCCACCAGCCTCACCTCCAACAAGGACGACACCTCCCGGTTGCTGGGAGAACTTGGTCTGCCGGTCGCTGTCCAGAAGCTGACCCGCAGCGCCGGGGCAGCGGTCGCAGCGGCGGAAGAAATCGGCTACCCGGTTGTTATCAAGCCGATCCGGGGCAATCTGGGCCGGGGAGTAACCGTTCATCTGACCGACGCCAGCCAGGTCGAGTCGGCATTTGAGCGCGCTCGCTCGATCCGCCCCACCGTCCTAGTGGAAAAGTTCATTCCGGGCACCGACTACAGGATGTTGGTCATCAACGGCCAACTGATCGCAGCCTCGATGCGGGTGCCGGCCCATGTCGTAGGTGACGGGATCCTGCCGATCGACGGATTGATCGGCCAAGCAAACCTCGACCCACGCCGAGGCCAGGGGCACAGAGGTATGTGGACAGCATTGGAACTCGACGAGCGCGCCCTTCGCCTCCTCACCCAGCAGGGGTACGGACCCGACAGCATCCCCCCCTTAGGCAAAGTCGTCTACCTGCGGGATATTGCCAACACCTCGGCCGGAGGCACGGCGGTCGACGTCACCGATGACGTCCACAGCGACAACAAAGCAATGGCGGTCCGCGCCGCAAATGTGACAGGTCTTGACGTTGTCGGAGTTGACTTCATAACGACAGACATTTCAAGGTCATACAAAGAGGTTGGCGGCGCGATCTGCGAGATCAACTCGAAGCCAGGCTTGCGCAAGCACATGTGGCCCGCGCTCGGCAAACCGCGAGATGTTGTCGGGCCAATCCTTGACATGTTGTTTCCACCAGGGACTCCAGTAACAATCCCGATCGCCGTGATCGCGGGAGGCAACCGGTCGACGAGCCTTCTGCTGACACGATTGTTGATGAAGGCGGGCATGACAACAGGACTTGCCACCAATAGCGGTGTTCAGATCAACCAGGATTCGATCGTGACGGCCTCGATGACGCCGCCCGCCGGGGCCCGATTCCTTTTGATCGACCCGACGGTTGATGCGGCTCTCATCGAGGCGTCAGCCGAAGAGATCCTCAGCCACGGCCTCGGCCTGACCAATTACCAGGTGGGTGCTGTATTGAGCGATGGTGGGCATTCTGCATCCGCTCATGGGCTCAGCAAGTCTCCGGTCGACGCTCTGCGATTGGTTCTCAATGGGGCGCAGCAACTTGCTGTTGTCAACGCCGACGATGCCGCCAACCTGCTGCCCGAAGGCATCTCCCCCGACCGGACTTGCCTCGTTACGACCAAAGAACTCGGCTTCGTCCGATCCCACATCAGAGCCAACGGCCGTGCGGTCGTGGCCAGCGGCGATGCCACCTCCGCAACGATCGGCCTGTACGAAAATGGCGATCAGATCGCCCAGTTATCCATACCGTCAACTGGTGCGCCAGTGCGCTCCGATGCGGCTTTTGCAGTGGCGATCGCTTACGGTCTGGGAATGAGTCCAGAGCGCATTAGGGCGGGTCTCAGCGTTTCTTAGCTGCCAGCTTCCGATCCGATTCGGTCAAGTACCGCTTTCGCACCCGGATGGTCTTGGGAGTCACCTCGACCAACTCATCCGAGGCAATCCATTCGATGGCGGTTTCGAGCGTTAGCTGGCGATGGGCACGGAGCCTGATCGCTTCATCGACGTTCACGGTGCGGATGTTGGTCAATTGCTTGGGCCGGGTCGGGTTGGCGGGCAGCTCGTCGGCGCGAGAGTTCTCGCCAATGATCATTCCTTCGTAGACCTGTTCACCTGACCCGACGAACAGTTCGCCGCGCTTCTGAAGATTGTCGAGGGCATACCCCGTGGTCGCCCCGGCGCGGTCCGAGATCATCGCCCCACCCTGGCGATGGGGCAGGTCGCCGACCCAGGGCACCCACCCTTCGTGATGCTGATGGATCAAGGCGGTACCGCGGGTGGCGGTCATCAAGAGTGATCGAAAACCCAACAACCCGCGGGCTGGGGCCGTGAGCGTGACAATGGTCCGTCCCCGGTCGCCGGGTCGAAGCTCCAGCACCGACCCCTTGCGAGGGGCCACGGCCTGAGTGACAGTGCCCACATGGTCATCCGGAACGTCGACGACAGCCCGCTCCAGCGGCTCATGCGGCCGACCATCGATCTCACGCAGGATCACTTCCGGCCGGCTTACCTGAATCTCGAATCCCTCGCGGCGCATCGTTTCGATCAAGACAGCGAGCTGCAACTCCCCACGCCCGGCCACCTCGGTGATTTCAGGGGAGGAAGTCGCCCCGATCCTGATCGAAACGTTGCCGAGCACCTCCCGTTCCAGGCGCTCTCTGATCTGGCGAGAAGTCAGATGTTTTCCCTCCCGTCCGGCCAGAGGAGATGTATTGACCCCAAAAGTCATGCGCAGCACCGGTTCATCGACCTCAAGCCGAGGAAGGGCCACCGGGTGGTCGGGGTCAGCCAAGGTGTCTCCGATTTCCACCTCGGGGAACCCGGCGATTACGAAAAGATCACCGGCAGTCCGTTCCTCTACTTCGACCCGGCGCAAACCCTCGAAGCCCATCAGTTGGGTGAGGCGGCGGCGCAAAGGCGGTTCATCGGGGTCGGCATGGCAGAGCGCCACCGAGACACCGGCGCGGAGGGTCCCTTCAATCACCCTGCCGATTGCCAAGCGCCCCAGGTAGTCGGAAGCGTCAAGGTTGGTTACCAACGCCTGCAAAGGCGCGTCGCTGTCACCGGCAGGACCCGGAATGTGCTCGACGATGGCGTCGAGGAGCGGTCCCAGATCATCGTTTGGCCCTGGCACCCCGATGCCATGTACTGCCTTGCCTTCGCGGGCAATCGTGGAGACGATTGGAAACTCGATGTGAGTCGCGCTCGCTTCGAGGTCGAAGAACAGTTGGTAGATCTCGTCGATTACCTCGGCTGGTCGAGCATCGGGCCGGTCGACCTTGTTGAGCACCAACACCGCCGGCAGGTGAAGATCGAGAGCCTTGGAAAGGACGTAGCGGGTTTGCGGTAGTGGACCCTCGGCAGCATCCACCAACAAGAGAATCCCGTCGACCATCGCCAGCGCTCGTTCCACCTCTCCTCCGAAGTCGGCGTGCCCAGGAGTGTCGACCAGGTTGATCCGGGTGCCCTTCCACATGACCGAGGCCGCCTTGGCCAGAATGGTGATGCCCCGCTCTCGCTCCTGATCGGAGGAGTCCATGACCCTTTCAATCCGCGTCTCATGGGAGGCGAACACGCCAGTGGCGCCGAGCATCGCATCGACCAAAGTGGTCTTGCCATGATCGACGTGCGCGACCAACGCCAGGTTTCGAAACGGGGAACCCGCCATGGGCTAGTAGATGGTACCCACCACCGTGCCACGCCTAGCAGTACTTACGTCTCACGCCTCACGCCTCACGCCTCACGCCTCACGCCTTCTGCTATTTCAACTGAGGGCTGCCAACAACTCCTCGAGACGATCGAAGGTCTGCTGCATTCCCGGCTCCATTCCAGAGTTGAGGTGCCCGTCTCGATATTCGCGGTTCTGATGCAACACCACGTTCGTAAACCTCGTCTTGCCGTCCTCCTCGACCAGCGTGATTGTGTTGGTCGACTCGGCATCGGGGAAGCCTTCAAAGACCTCAGTGGACACCCATCGGCCTGGCGCCGAGATCTCCTGATACACCCCGTGGAAGCCAATTTCGCTTCCGTCCTCCTCCGCCAAGACATAGCGCCACGCCCCGCCGACTCGGAAGTCGATGTCGCACACGACCATGTTGCTGCCTCGCAGTCCCCACCAGCGTCGGACGTGCTCCGGCTTGGTCATCGCGTCGAACACCAAACGCACCGGTGCGGCGAACAAGCGGGTGATGACGATTTCCCGATCGGACGGGAGCGTCACGGTCGCTGAACCGCTATGAGTGATCTCCATCTTCCTTCTCCTTCTCCTGGAGCTCGTCCAGGTATTCATCCAGGCGGTCAAGCCGCTCGTTCCAGTGGCGCTCGTAGTTCTTGACCCAATCGTGGATGGGTTGGAGTGCTTGGCCGTTCAGCCGGTAAAGCCGGCGTCGTCCATCGCCGCGGCTACTCACCAGACCCACCGCCTTCAGCACCCTCAGGTGTTTCGATACCTGAGGTTGGGTCATCCCCAGCGCCAGAACCACGTCGTTCACCGGTCTCTCCCCCAAGGCGAGGATGTCGAGAATCTGCCTTCTACGCGGTTCGGCAACCGCATTGAAGGCATCGACCGTGGTGGCTGCTCGTGGCATGGAGGGATTATATGCCTATATGGGCATATGTCAATCCAGCCAGGCCAAAGCCTGGGCGTGTCAGCTAGAGCCTCAAATGAAGATGATCTGGGCCCCGGCCGAGATCTCGATGAAGTCAGCGGCGCTGATGATCCCCTCGACCCGTGAGTAGAGGCTCTCCTCTCCGATGTGCATCATGTCGGCGGACATACGGCAAGCCCACAGGTGTCCACCGGCGTCGGTGATCATCTCGAGGAACTCGGGGACATCGGGGACGTCGATCCCTTCGATCTGCTTCTTCATCATGTGGGTGGCGAACGCCGTCATGCCGGGCAACCCCATCAGGGATGGCGGCATATGGGTGGCCGGATTTCCCACGGGGGTGAACTTGAGGTGGGCCATCGTCTCCTTGTTGATGATGTCAAAGCCCCAGAAGGTGAAGAACAGGTGGGTTTCGATGCCTTCACCCAGGGCGGCGTTGGCCAAGACGAGCCCTGGATAGGCCATGTCAAGGGAGCCCTTCGAGCAAATGATGCAAAGCTTGCGCCCTGCGGTCTTTTCGTCATCGAAGGCCGGCACAGGTGCTTGTTCAATGGTCATGGTCATGATCGCTCCTTATACGCATCCGACCGGCTTGGGGAGACCAGCCACATAGGCCATCTTCTTCGCCGGCTTCTTGGGAAACAGCACAAACATGTCCTTGGTGGTGACACCGCCCGCCGAGGCCATTCTGCGGAGAGTGGGGGTTTCGCCACTGGCGGCAAAATCCGCACGGGCAAAGCGGATCGCCGCCCAATGCTGGTCTGCCAGATCGATACCGATGTTGGAGGCAAGGGTTTCCGCCAGGCTTTCGTCCCACTCCTTCGGATCGGTCAGAAAACCTTCGGCATCGACGTGGAGTTCGCGCCCTTGAATGATCGCAACGGTCATGAGACCGATTCCTTTCTCTGGATGCCTTCGGCCGGCTGTTGTTTGCCGGCCATAGACATGTCTGTCGGCACGGGCAGGCGGCGTCCTCGGAGGAGCAGACTCCAATAGATGGGCCTGAACGCCAGCTTGCCGAGATGGTTGATGCGGGTCTCTTTGAGAAGACGCAGCGGGCCCAGGACCGGCACCGGGTAGCTGCCCGGCAACGGCTCCGTGTCGTAGTTGAAGTCGATCACTAGGGCCTTGCTCGACCCCGACTCGACGAAACAGTTGGCGTGTCCGTCGAATCGGCGTTCCATGGGGCGGCCGGCAATGTGGTTGAGGAAGTTCTCAACGAACACCTCCGTCGCGAAGTGCGCAACCGATCCAGCTTTGGAGATCGGAAGGGCAGCAGCGTCTCCCAGGGCAAACACGTTGTCACAACCCTGTGCGAGGAACGTGCCGGGATCCACTTTGACATGATTGAGTTCGTCACCGAGCCCTGACCTGGCGACCAACTCTGCGCCCATGTTCAGTGGGACACTCACTAGCAGGTCGAAGGGGATCGACCGTTCGTCGTAGGACACGATCGCGCCGTGGTCGACTCGCTCGACATAAAAGTCGGGCTCGACCTTGATACCGCGTCTTTCGAGCATGTCGCCGAGGTAGGCGGAAGCGATCGGTTTGGTGAAAGCTCCCGACAGTGGCGTCGCATAGGTGATCTCCACCCGGTCCCGCATTCCGCGCTTTGTGAAGAAGTCGTCGGCAAGGAATGCGAATTCCAGCGGCGCTACCGGGCATTTGATCGGAAGGTCGGTGATGTGAACCACCAACCGCCCGCCTGGCCAGTCGGCGAGCGCCTCGCGCAATGCCAGCGCCCCTGGCAACGTGTAGAAATCATGAACGGTCACTCCCGATTGCGGGCCGACCATTCCCGGCGTCATGTCGGGTCGGGAATGAGTGCCAGTGGCGATCACAAGCTGGTCGTATGCAATCGAGGTGCCGCTGGCGAGGACGACCAGGCTGGCGTTTACGTCGATCCGTTCGACTTCTTCGGGAACCAGGTTCACTCCTTCGGGCAGCAGGGACTGGCTCGGTTTGACGAGGTCAGCCGGCTCGTATCGACCGAACGGAACGAACAACAACCCTGGCTGATAGAGATGGAGCCTGGCTGGCTCAACAACCGTTATCTCCCACTGATCCAAAGGAAGGAGCGGGCGGAGCTTGTTGACAACCATCGTGCCGGCAGTGCCACCACCGAGAACCACAAGACGTTTCAAGAGATCCTTTGTTGACCTCATCCACCGTACGGACAACGCTCCTCGGTCATCAGGGCCAAATGGCCCGACGGCGGGACAAAAGGCCCTTCTGCGCTAGTGAGAGTCGGTTCAGCGGTCGCCTAGCTCGTCCATCAAACCAGCGAGGGTGGCCGGATCCTGCTCACCGCTGAGTCGCAATGCCACGTTGCCGGCGCTATCGACAAACACGTAGAAAGGAAAGCCGCCCTGGCCGAAGTGTGAATATGCACTACTCGTCGCGTCGTCGACGATGACCGGGACTGTCCACCCCTCCCGTTCAAGCCAGGCCGAGGGGGGCCAATTGGGCTGAGCCGGGCTGTACGACGTGGCCACCGAGAACAGGTCGACCGTCGTTGGAAATCCGACCTCCTCCTGGTAGGCCTGGACGCTGGGGACCTCGCGCTGGCAATGGGAACACCAATGGGCCAGGAACAGGATCACCTTGGCCCGACCATCGTCGTCGATGGTGATGGCGTTTCCTCCGAAGTCCTCGCCAGCCAGAGTTGGCGCCCGCAGACCTAACGCCGAATCCTCCGACGGGTTCCCGGAGAACGGCGGCAGCGGATCACCACTCAGCGAAACCGTTGCGTCGGTGGGCATATCTGCTGCTCCGCTGTTGAGGCCGGAAAGGACAATCGCTACACCCAGCGCGACCACACTGACGACGGCGATACCTATCCACACTCCTGTACTTCTTGTCGAGGTCGGTTTGATGGGGGGTTGCTGTCGCTGGCGTGCATTCATTCCTGGACCTCTGCTCGTAGTTCGTTTTGGTTCATCCATCGACGACGGATCAGGTTCAAGGAGGCAATGGCTAGAAACCCGCATCCGGCCATGAAGGGAATGGTGACAAACCCGAATTCACTCACCCAGATGGTGCTGCACGGAAGAGAGGGATCGCAGAAGTCGGAGCCCGCTAGCCCGGGGACATGCTGTTCGAGGTAGTGGTACACGGAGACCGCCGCGCCGGCCAGGGCCCACCAGGTAAGCCAGCCG
>CAYYRT010000444.1:0-1891 GCA_964474055.1 uncultured Acidimicrobiaceae bacterium
GTGGACGACATCTCCGGGTCGCGTGCCATGGCGTGCCCAGTTCGTCAGCCGGAGCATCGCCGGGACCGTGTACATCAATCAGTATGAGACGGTTTCCCTTACGGTCACGTTCAAGAACATCGGCGGACGCACGTGGAAGCAGACGAATCTAGCCGACGGGACGCAACGTCAGGTCATCGTCGCCTCGTCGAACGCCGCTGGAGACAGCTCTTCGAACAGTCCATTCCAGGCCTCTGATTGGATCAGTTCATGGAAAGTGTCAACTGCAAGTCAATCCTCGGTCGCGCCCGACGCGAACGGTAGCTTCACGTTTGGACTGAGATCGCCCTACAGTCAAGGGACCTACACGCAGTACCTGAATCTCTGGGCGGATGGGCTGCGCTGGTTCAAGTTGACGAACGCGAGCGGCACCGAGATTGACAGCCTCGCCATCCCGATAGGCGCGCTCCCTCCGTTCTGCGCATGTGTATTCCCGTAGGTCCCGGTGAACCCCAAGGTTCCCATCGTCGGTGGGATACCACAGGATCACGAACGTCGAGGTGAGGCGTGAGGACTCAGCGAAACCCGGGCGGACGCCGATCTGAGGTGCGTGGCTCAGCACCGACAGCGTCCGCGGCCGTCTCTCGCTCCACGGTTGGCTTAGGCGATGTCCTTGTCTTCGTCATCCTTGGTGTGCTCCTGGTGCGAGAGAACGGTGCTCTCCTGGTCGGGGGGGCACGTCAGTCGCCGCTGGAGACCCAAGGTGCTGAACTCTCGCCGGCAGGGACGGAGTCTCCGGGACCGTCCACGACTCCAAGCTTCGTGCCGGAGGCGTCTCCGACCTCGGCTCCAACCACCGCGCCCGAAGCGTCGCTGACGGGCGAGGTTCCTGGCCCGGACGCTACGGTGCCGCCCGGCGTGCCCGTGATCCCCGGCCTCCGGATCGAGGCTCTCGCAGGCCACTGGCAGTCCATCGGGCTGACGTGTGAGTCCTGGTCTGGCGGGAGTCCTGGCGGCGGTGGGGGCTACACGCTGCACTGCGCGCGGAGCGATGAGAGCGCCAATGTCGAGTACAACGCCGAGGCCATCTACTGGACCTCTGACGGCGTCCATTGGGTGTCGCTGTCAATCGACTCGATCAGTGACGAAGCGATCGATGGCGTGACGGCAGCGGCCCAACTGTTCCTCCCGTCCGCCGAGCTTGCTGGCGGTGCCGCGGCGCGAGCCTGGGTCGAGGATCGGATCGGTGATACGACGTGTCGTGGCGACTGCAACCAAGTCATCGGTGGGAGCCAGCTCGCGTTGACAGTCGGGCACCTTGGGGGCCATTTCTTGTACGTTGTGGCGGTCCCGCAGCCCTAGGCAGGCGACCTCGATCGCGTCGTTCACCACCGTCGAGCCGAACGCGAGGCATTGCCACGGCTTGTCGAGCAGCGTCGCCAACGTCCGGTACATGTCCAGATGGCGGGTCGCCTCCCCGCGCATCGCTACCCTGTCCGTGCGATGGTCGATATGCGCGCCGTGAGCTGGCATCCGGAGCCCGAGCTGATCTCGCTGCGCGATGAGGCGACGTCGCGGGAGCCCCTGCGTGCCGCGGGCGCGGCGATCTGGGAGGCTGCCCTCGACTACCTCTACCACCACGCCTTCGAGCGGGCGATGGGCGAGCCGGTCGAGTACGACGACCTGCGCCGCCGCTTCTTCGGGGCCGCCGGGGGTCCCGCGCCGGCGCCTCGGGACCCTTCCACCCTGCAGGGCGTGCTCGACGAGTTCTCGACCCGCCTCGCGCCGCATACGGTCAGCGCGTACCACCCGCGCTCGTTCGGTTACTTCACGCCGCCGCCCCTGATCGCGTCCGTGGCCGGCGAGATCCTCGCGCAGGTCGCGCAGCAGGGCATCGACGTGTGGCATGCCG
>CAYYRT010000445.1:0-4399 GCA_964474055.1 uncultured Acidimicrobiaceae bacterium
TGCCCTCATGGCCCGGCCAACTCTGGTCAATTGCAGGACCATGCCCACTCCAACCAGCGCGAGGATGGCAACGCTCATCGCCAACAGGTCCTTGGGGGTTACCTCCACCAGGCCCAGGGAGATCGTCTGCTGACCGGCATAACTGCGAAAGAACCGCCCGGTGCCATCGAACACGTAGAGAAAGATGTACCTGATGAATATCCCCAGACCAATAGTCACCACCATCTGGGCGATCAGACCCGTTCCGCGGCGGCGTAGCGGGGCGAAGATGCCTGCATCGGCGGCCCAGCCGACTGCGCCACCGAGAGCCATGGCAAGCAGAGTTGATGTGAACAAGTCGACCCCACCGCCCAGTATCCATGGTGCGGTCTCGCCGAAGACCCCGCCAAACCCGAGCACGTTGAAAAAGTAGGCGACCAGCATTCCCCAGGTCACCAACTCAGCGTGGGCGAAGTTGACCAGGCCGGTCGTCCCGAAGATGAGCGACAACCCAATGGCGGCCATGGCCAGGAACAGTCCAAGCTTGACGCCCTCGGTCGAAAGCTGAAGAACACGCCTCAGGCTGATCCCGATTCCGACCGGGCCACCACCTCCGCCTTCGCCGACCGCGAGCTGAAAGATGGCCTGGGCGAACCGACCCTCCTGGACTATCGCCTGTCTCCGGACACCCTCCGGATCTCGCAAACTGATCCCCGGCGGAATGGTGGCCACGTCGATCTCGACGTCGTAATCACCAGCCACGGCGACCGCTATCTGGACGTTGCCTTCGGCATCGGTGACCCCCTCCCCTACCTGAGTGGCGGAGGCATCGGACACGACCACCCTCACACCTTCAACAGGGAGGCGGTCGCCGCCGTCTGGATCGTCGGCCAGAACGCGTACCCGGACCCCCTGTTCACCCTCCTGGGCTACGCCCGGTAAGGGCACGATCCAGATAGCAGCAAGGGCCACAAACATCATCAGCACCGAGGCAAAACGCGGGCCCGTCCTTGCCTCGAGACCGTTCACGACCTTGTTCACATAGTGGCCCACGACTGGTCGAATTTACCCGTTGGCAACCTTCCAGGCCGCGGGGATGGGGGATATCCGTCGAATCGACGAATCTCTACCCCTCGATAACCGGATCGGACCCGTCGCCGGCACCCACCACAACAGGCACCGCGGCGTGTTCGGCGGTGTCGAACAACTTCTGCTGACCGGAAGCCTGGCGGCGACGAAAACCAGCGATGCGATCGGGAGGCGGGGTTACCTCGATCATCTGCTCGGATGCCTCCGCCCATGACTGACCGAGGACTCGCGTTCGCCACATATGCCCGGCAATGATACGGAGGGCGGCCGTGAGCGGCACCGCCACCAACACTCCCAGAAGTCCCGCCAGTGCCCCACCAACGATCAGAGCAAGCACGATCACCAACGGCGACAGCTGCACCCGGGCCCTCTGCACGAGCGGGGTGATGATGTGATTGTCGGTTTGCTGGATGGCCGTGAAGATCACCACCGCCAGGAGCGCTTTGGTCACCGACCCGTCCAGCAAGGCGACCAGGGCGGCAAGGGCACCACCGACGATCGGACCGGCGAAGGGCACGAGGTTGAGGACGCCCGACAGGATGCCGATGATCGCCCAGAAGGGGATATCGAGGAAGAACAGCCCGATCGATGAGGCCACCCCGACGATGAAGGCGACGAGCAATTGACCCCGGACAAAACTCCCCAGGGCGGTTGTGACCTGACGGGCGACGAACACGGCCTCTTCCCGGTAGCCGGGCGGGGTGAGCTCGACCGCCATTCTCTTGGTGCGAGGCAGATCGATCAACATGTAGAGGGCCAGCAACGGGGCCAGTATCAGCACGGCCAGCCCCTCGGCCACACCCCTGATCAGGTGACCCGCTCCTGAACCGAAGCTGCCGATGACCTCCTGGATGGTGGCCTGATTGGTGGGGTCCTGAACCCAAGCAGCGATGTTGTCGAACGTGAGCAGAGGCGCCAGCTCGATCCCAAAACGCTCACCGATGTCCTCCAACCACACGACGACGGTGTCGTAGAGATCGGGGAGGCTGGTGGCGAACTCCGTGGCCTGCTGTCGAATCAGAGGTACCAGCAGGAATCCGGTTGCGACCAGGAACCCGGCCATCACAAAGAACGCAACAAACGTGCCGGCCACCCGTGGTATGCGAAGCCGACCTAGAGAATTGACAAACGGGTTTAGGAGGAAAACCAGACCCGCTCCGAATACGAGCGGCATCCAGATGATGCGGACGCCGTCGGCGACCAGAAGGAAAATCCACAGTAAGGCAGCCGCCCCGATCGTAGCCCAGATGACCAGAGCGACTCTCCGCAACCGGTCTAATGAGGGCTCGCTACGCATGGTCGGCCAGTGTACCTAAGCCTCGATAATGAACACCGACGCGCCCTCGATCACTGAGATCACCAGGCCCTCACCCTCGATCGGGGCGCGATAACCGCCGTTCACCACAACCCAGGTGTCCGGGACCTGTGCCTCCCCGGTGATCCGCACGGCAGAGTGGGCCGGAACCGTAACTTCAAAAGTTCCTCCCCGTAATTCGAGCGGAGTTGTGGTCGTGTACGAGCCGAACCGAAGCCACCCTCCACCGGTCGCCGCCACATCGGACAAGACCAGGCCCGTGAGGTCGGCTCCAATTGCGCCCTCGAGGTCGAGGTTCCAGGTTGTCCGAGTCGAGAGCGAAATGCGCCAGCCCGCGTACCGAAAGAACGGGGTGGTACCGGCGTCGTGAATCGCAACCGAGATTGACTCTTCGAGGCTGATCTCCTCGGCTTCTGCTACTCCGACCCGACCCCCCAGCCTTATGAACTCGACGGCATACAACTCCGGGGAGTCGGCAGCCGACACTTCAAGCTGGCCCGACAGTTCCACGTCGAGAGAGGACGATGTGAAAGTGTTGATAGGGCCTTCCAGTTGTGCGGCCGAGGACGGAAGTGGTGGCCAGCCATCGATGTGGGCGGCCACCCCCATCGCCAGCCAGGTCAGTGCGAGGAGTTGGGGCATCGCTCCGATTCTGCGCGTCCAGGCGCGGCGAATGCTGACGACAACCACAGCGATCAACGCCGGGATGAGCCCGGGCCAAAGGGAGATCAGGTCGAGGGCCAAGCCCGGTGACAAGATCGCCGACGCCACCCCGACCCCACCAGCTATGAGGACCGCCACCAAAACTGCCAGGGACCCCAATGGCCAGCTGCTGTTTGAGTGGCTCCATGGAGCCGACATTCAAGGATCGTACGAGTCGCCCAAGACCACGACTATGTCGGCATCGACGGCCAGATCGGGGTTCTGCTCGATCTCCGCATCCGGGAACTCGGTCGCCAGCGCGAAGGCATCTGCTTCGAATCCAGGGAGGAACCACACCCGTGACCGTTCCAACAAAGGGCTGTAGTTGTCAGGGGCCAGCATGTTGTAACCGAGCGCGGCAAGCTCGTCTGACACCCGGGTTGCTAACCCATCCACTCCGAGGGAGTTGAGGACGAGCACCCTCACCTCGGCAGGCGGTCTTATCGCGACTGTTGTCGACGTGGTAGTGGACACGATGGTCGTGGTGGAAGACGGAGAAGTACTCGCTGTGGTTGCGGCGGCTGTGGTGGAGGTCGGCGCGGTGGTCGAGGTGGAGGTGGTCGAAGGGGTGCCGCCGAGGAGCGCCGTCAACCCCAGATAGACGAGGCCCGCCACAACCGCAACTCCCCCCACGATGGTCAGGAAGTCTCCCAAACGAAACGGCGCCGAATGTTTGCCGCTCATGTGGAGTCGCGGATCTTCCTAAGTCGGTGAACCGTCAAGGGGTCATAGGCCCGGGCCTGGGCCTGGTCGATAAGGGCTACCAGGTGGCGGTAGTAGGCGGCGGCGCTGCACCCGAACCGGACGGTAATCATCTCGTCCTTGGGGCCCGGTAGCTGCCACCAGCTGCGCTCAAAATCGAGAATCTCCCGTGAGAACTGGTCCAACATCCCCAGGCAGGGTATCGGTGGGTCGGTTCTACCTCGTGGATTTGGAGCTGGCGGAGGGAATCGAACCCACGACCTCCCGCTTACAAGGCGGGTGCTCTGCCAACTGAGCTACGCCAGCTAGAGGCTAAGAGACTAAGAGACTAAGAGACTAAGAGACTAAGAGACAGAGAGACAAAGAGACAAAGATCCGTCTCCGAGTCTCCGAGTTCGCCCCCTTCGTCCCGGCTCCTTCGTCGCCGGGCCACTTCCCCCGCTCCCGCAGGGGAAGAAGAAGAAGAAGGAGGGGGGAGGGGACCACGAGCGCAGCGAGTGGTGAGGGGGGCAACCAGACGAGCTCTTTATGAGTTCGCCCCCTTCGTCCCCACTTCCCCCGCTCCCGCAGGGGAAGAAGAAGGCGGGGAGAGGGACCACTTCCTCCAAATCT
>CAYYRT010000446.1:0-15174 GCA_964474055.1 uncultured Acidimicrobiaceae bacterium
AGCAACTCGAGAACGCATCTCGTCGGCGGCCTTGTTGGTAAAGGTGATGGCCAGCACCGACTCCGGGGGAACCCCGAGGTCACGAATGAGGTGAGCGATCCGAAACGTCAGGACCCTGGTTTTGCCCGATCCGGCCCCCGCTACCACCAGCACCGGCCCCTCGGTGGCCGCCACCGCCTCCCGTTGACTGGGGTTGAGTTCGGTCAGAAGGGGCGAATCGACCAGAAGGTCGTCGGCAAACCACTCCGCGTTCACACGGAGCATGGTACCGGCTGGGGGTGATCGAATCACATACGGGTAACTAGGCCTCAGTGGCGGGTGCTCACGGCCTCGGATTGGGTTGCTATGAACTCCTCGGTGGCCGGCGCCTTGGCGGGGAGGGAGAAGCAGAACCGACTGCCCGTAGGGAAGCGGCGTTCGTACCAGACGTCCCCACCCATGGCCCTGGCGAGGCGCCGGGCGATGGGAAGACCAAGGCCGATGCCCGAAGAAGACCGGGAGTCACCCTTGGACAATTGCTCGAAGTGCTCGAAGACCGTGTTGATCGCTGCATCGGGCACACCGGGGCCGTTGTCGGATACCACCAGCACGTATTGGTCGCCGTGGGCGAATCCTTCAACCAGGACCTGATCGCCCCCGTATTTGCGAGCGTTCTCGAGGAGGTTGCGAACCACCTGCTGGACCCGCTTGGGGTCGGCCTGGAGCCTCACCCCGGCCGGGAGTGATACGGCCGCCTCCCTGCCGCCACCGGGAGGAAACAGCATGTTGGCGACCTCGTGGACGAGGGATCCAAGGTCGAAGTGCTCCACCCGGAAGCGAAGACGGCCGGCTTCGAGTCGGGGGATGACGAGAACGTCCTCAACCAAATCTCCGAGGTAATGAGACTGTTTGGAGATGTATCCCAGAAACTCAGCGATCTCGGAGTCCGTGAGATCCTTCCAACCGTGGGTGAGCGTCTCGGCGAAGCCGGCGATCGAGGTGAGGGGTGTGCGCAGTTCATGGCTCACCATTGCCACGAAGTCGTTCTTGATATGGCGGGCCTCGATCGCCTCCTGGCGGGCTTCCTGTTCGCGCTCCCGGGCGGTGCGCACCCGGGTGACGCTCCACACCAGCGCCAGGACCGTCACGAAGAGACAAACCAGCCACACCACCGGGGGAAGGGATTCGATCCACATGTAAATCGAGTCGACCATCCCGCTCATACCCTCATCATCTCATGAATCGGAACCTTCGAGGAGGGAACGCAGTGTCGCCACCAGCGCCCCCTGGCGAAGGTCGCTCTTCTCGAGGTAGGCGTTCACGCCGGCATCCCAGGCGGCTGCCTGTTCGTCGGGGGTGGCGACACCGGAAACCATGACGATCGGCATCGTTATGTTGCCCGCTCTCAGGGCTCGGACCAGGTCGACACCATTGGAGCGCGGCATCGCATAGTCGACGACGAGTACATCAAAGCGCCCGGTCGAGACCGCCATGACGGCCTCCTTGGCACTCCCGGCCACCTCGACCTCATAACCCCGAGCCGAGAGGGTGGCCGAAATCAGTTGGCGCACTCCGGCGGAGTCGTCCACGACAAGGACCCTCTTTCGGCGTTCTGGCGATGCCTCGTTGCGGCGGGCTAGCTCACCGAGATAGTGCGGGTCGACAACCACGAGCACTTCCCCGCCGCCCAGCAAGGCCGCCCCTGTCAGGTTGCGGGCTCCACCGAGAATGGGGCCAAGGGCCTTAACCGCCACCCTCCGACGTCCCAGTATCTCCGCCACCGCTACGGCGACAGGGCCCGACCTCGTCCCCAACACGACCAGATCAGACTCGTCACCCACGGGTGGAATACCCATGGCGGCGCCAAGGGAGATGAGAGGGATGTCCTGGCTCTGGAACCTGGCCCGCCTTACTCCGTGAACGTCGGTCTTGATGTCAGACGTGGCCGGGACGATCGAAGCTTGAATGGCAGCCTCCGGCAAGCCCCAGTAGTTGTCGCCGTTGGCCACCACCAGCACGTTCTGGAGCACCAGGGAAATTGGAAGGGTGATGGTCACCGTGGTTCCTTCTCCTGGACGGGACTCCAACGACAGCCCTCCGTTGACTCGTTCCAAAGCCTCAGCCACAGTCGATAGACCGTCGCCTGCGCCGGAGAAGTCATGGGCAAGATCGACGGTTGAGAAACCCGGCATGAACAAAAGGGATGTGAGGTCCGAGGTCTCTGCCGGGATCCCGCGCTGGCGAGCGGCCTCACCTACGGCCTTCCAGTCCACTCCTCGCCCATCGTCGGAGATGGCGATGATCACTTTGTCGCCATCACGTTTGGCAGCCAGTGACACGACCCCTGTTCCCGACTTGCCGAGCGCGATCCGCTCTTCGGGCGGTTCCAATCCGTGATCGACTGCATTGACCAGCAGGTGTCGCAGGGGCTCGCGCATCAACTCGACGATTTGGCGATCAAGCTCGAGGTCCTCTCCGGCTTGTTCGAATCGAACGTCCTTGCTCAGCTTGCGGCCGAGGTAACGAACGAACTGCGGGAAGGTCTCCGTGGCCTGACGCAGCGGCGCGTTGGCTAGCGAAACCGCCAGGGCCTGGAGTTGGCCGACTGCGACCGACATCCGGCGAAGCTGGGATCGCCACGCGGACATCAGCCGCTGGGGATCGGCCCCTTCGAACTGAACGAGCGCGAGGTCGGAGAGGGCATCGGCATCGAGGCTCACCTCCACCGCTTGGTTGATGAGCTGGTAGAGGTCGATGGTGTCGACCCGTGACGTGCCTGCCAGCATCGAACGCTCGACGGCGGCCAGGAGCCCACCCAGCGAGGTTGGGCCGAACGATTGGTCGTGGGCTTCAACGGCAAGCTTGAGGGGAAGGTCGTCCTCGCGGGTGTCGCCGCCGGAGATTGCCTTCTCGGTCCGCGTGACGAGGTCGCGCAGCCGGGCAGTCATCCCCTGCTGTTCTTGCTCGGCAGCCTCAGGCAACATGTTGGCGAGTTGTTCAAGGGCCCTGCCGACTGTGGCGGTGGCAGTTGTGCTTCCCGTCTCGATGTTCTTCCACACCTGCTCGAGAAGGGCACCAGCGTTGCCCATTTCCGCCAGACCCATCACGCGCGACGAGCCCTTGACGGTGTGCGCATCTCGGACCAGGTCGCCGATCGACTCAGGAGCAAGCCGGCCCAGCGCGAGCTGACGCGCCCCGCTGGCAAGGCGTCGCGATCGCTCGATGATCTCGGTGTGATAGATCTCGATCAGTTCAGGTGGTAGTGCAGCGTCCAATCAGCTCCAGGGTCTCCAAGCAAACATCGGCCGGTGCAGCTGGGGAGTTGAGCCGAGGCTGCCCGGCGATGCCGTTTTCGGGTCTGTTTGTGGCTCGTTTAGCCCTCCCCGAAGGTTATTCCCACTCAATCGTGGCCGGCGGCTTCGAAGACACGTCGTAAGCGACCCGGTTGATGCCGGGTACCTCGTTGATAACTCGAGAGCTAATCCTCTCCAACAGTTCGTAGGGGAGGCGGGCCCAATCGGCGGTCATGGCATCCTCGCTGGTGACCGCCCGAACGATCAACGGATAGGCGTAGGTTCGACCGTCGCCCTGGACGCCCACAGTCTTGATCGCCGGCAAGACGCCAAAAGCCTGCCAGATCGACCTTTCCAGACCGGCTCGCCTGACCTCCTCGGTGACGATGGCGTCGGCTTCTCTGAGCAAATCCAGCCGCTCGGGGGTCACTTCCCCGATGATGCGGACCGCAAGCCCCGGTCCCGGGAAAGGCTGGCGCCAAACGATTTCTTCAGGCAGCCCCAGTTGCTCACCGATGGAGCGCACCTCGTCCTTGAAGAGATCGCGCAGCGGCTCGACCAGTTCGAATGTCATGTCGTCGGGTAGTCCCCCGACGTTGTGATGGGTCTTGATGGTGGCGGCGCTGGCGCTCCCTGATTCGATCACATCCGGGTAGAGAGTGCCCTGGACCAGGAAACGAACGTCGGTGAGTTCGGATGACGCTTCCTCAAAAGTCCTGATGAACGTCTCGCCTATCACACGTCGTTTGGTCTCGGGATCGGTCACTCCCTGCAGCCTCTCCAGGAATCGATCCGCCGCCTTTACGTGGATCAAGTTGGTCTTGAAGTTCCGAAGGAAGGTCTCCTCGACCTCGTCGGCCTCTCCCTTTCTCAGCAGACCGTGGTCAATGAAAATGCAGGTCAGTTGATCGCCCACGGCTTCATGCACCAAAGCGGCTGCCACCGCCGAATCGACGCCGCCTGACAAACCGCAGATCACCTGACCATCACCCACTTGGGTTTTGATCCGTTCAATGGCCCTTTCGATGATCGAGAAGCTGGTCCAAAGTGGCAGGGCGCCACAAACCTCGTAGAGGAATCGCTTGAGAATCTCGGCCCCGCGATCGGTGTGCGTCACCTCGGGATGAAACTGGACCCCGTACAACCTTCGAACTGGATCTTCCATCGCGGCCACGGCCGCGCCGGCGCTGGTTGCCGTCGTGGCAAAACCCGCAGGTGCTTCTTTCACTGCATCGCGGTGGCTCATCCACACGCCCAGGTCGGAGGGGAGATCTGCCAACAGGGTCCCGGGTGACAACACGGTGATGGTCGTACGGCCGAACTCCGACGTCCCGGTATTGGCAACCTGCCCGCCCACGAGATCCGCGATCAATTGGTGCCCGTAACAAATGCCAAGGACCGGCACGCCCAGTTCGAGGATCGCGGGGTCCATCCGGTAGGCGTCGTCGGCGTAAACCGAGGCCGGCCCGCCGGAGAGGATGATCCCGACAGGGTGGCGACGCCTTATCTCATCGGCGGTAATCGTCCGGGAGACGATCTCTGAATGGACCGCAGCCTCGCGCACCCGACGAGCGATAAGTTGGGCGTACTGGGCACCGAAGTCAACGACGAGCACGGAGTGCTCGTCGAGTGGTGAGTCATGAGTGGTGTGTGGTGAGTCGGCTTCTTTACTCATTACTCACCACTCATAACTCATCACTCGCTCAGCCCATGCCAACTCGTTGCGCCTTTTGCAGCGCTTTGCCCTCGGTTTGCATCGAGGGAGCAAGCATGATCTCGGCCTTCTGAAAAGCCTTGAGGTCGGAATAACCGCAGGTGGCCATTGACATCCGGAGAGCCCCGAAGAGGTTGCGGCGTCCATCATTCTCATGAGCTGGCCCGATCAGGATCTCGGCCAGGCTCCCCAGCCGTCCGACCTGCACCCTCGCTCCCCGCGGCAGGGTTGGATGAAAGGTGGCCATCCCCCAATGGAATCCTCTCCCGGGGGCCTCGTCGGCGGCGGCAAGCGGAGACCCGATCATCACCGCATCGGCGCCACATGCGATCGCCTTGGCGACGTCACCGCCGGTGCGCATCCCTCCGTCGGCGATTACGTGGACGTAGCGGCCCGTCTCATCGAGGTGACGGATGCGGGCTCCCGCGGCATCGGCGATAGCCGTGGCCTGGGGCACTCCCACCCCCAACACTCCACGGGTGGTGCAAGCGGCCCCGGGACCCACTCCTACCAGGATGGCAGCCGCCCCGGTTCGCATCAGATGCAGAGCTGTCGAGTAGGAAGCACAACCCCCCACGATGATCGGAACGTCGGAGTCAGCGATGAACTGGCGTAGGTCGAGTGGTTCGACCCGGGTGGAGACATGCTCAGCCGAGACCACCGTTCCCTGAATGACCATGATGTCGAGGCCACCCGCCAGGGCGTGGGGCCCCATCTCGCGTACCCGCTGAGGGGTGAGGCTGGCTGCGGTGACCACCCCGGCCGACTTGATCTCTTCGACTCTCTGGCGAACCAGGTGGGGTTTTATCGGTTCGAGGTAAATCTCCTGCATTCGCTGAGTGGCTTTCTCGGTCCCCAATTCGGCTATCTCTGCGAAGTGGGACTCGGGATCCTCGTATCGAGTCCACAGTCCTTCCAGATTGAGCACACCGAGGCCGCCCAGACGGCCGATATCGACCGCAGTCCCAGGACTAAGGGCGCCGTCCATCGCCGAGCCAAGCATCGGCAGATTGAAACGAAATGCGTCGATCTGCCAGCTGATGTCGACGTCATCGGGATCACGGGTGCGACGGCTCGGGACGATGGCTATGTCATCAAGCCCGTATGCCTGGCGAGCGGTCTTGCCAATGCCGATATCGATTTCCACCTGCCGAGTGTACCGGCCCATCCGGGTCGTCTTCCGGCACCGGTCAGTGGACCAAGCTCGGTTTACGCTGCCGGTGTGGAGCCCCAAGCGCAACGACCATGGCGGGTCTACCACTTCATCCTGGCCATGGCCGGAGGACTCGTGGGTGTGGCCGCGGTTGGGATACCCGTGGTGGCCGCCGGCGGCGACATGGCAGATCTCATCCTGCTCGGCAGCATCGGCCAGTTCGCCGGTCACCTAGGGGTCGTGTGGTGGTTGACCCGTGATCGCGGAGGTGCGGCTTCGCTGGGATTCCAGGTCGAGCCCTCCGATGTCTTGTACCTTTTCGCCGGTCTCGGGCTCCAGATCTTCCTCCCGCTACTGGTGGCCCCCCTGGCCTCCCTGATGGGAGATAGTGACATCGGTCAGGAGGTGGCCGACCAGATCCGTGAGCTGTCGGGCTCCCTTTCCAAAGTGGTTATGGCTGGTGTTGTGACCGTGCTGGCCCCGATCGCCGAGGAGGTCATGTTCCGCGGCATCCTCCTCAAGGCTGTGGCCGCCAGGGGGGCCTGGAGGGCCTCGTTCATCACCGCCTTCTGCTTCGGAGGCTTTCACCTCTTCGGGTTGACCGGTGATCTGTTGACAGGGGTGGTCCTGTTGTTGCCGGTGTTTGTGGTGGTAGGCCTGATCCTGGCCAGGGTCACACTTCGCAAAGGAAGGCTGGGACCGGCCATTTTCATCCACTCCGGCTTCAACCTCCTGGCCGTCGTCGTCCTTCTGCTTCCGCCCGAGCTATTGGAACAAGTGGCGGGGTAAACCTCAGTTGCCGCCCAACCCCACCGCCCGGCGGACCTCGACCATCGTCGACTCGGCCCGCGACCTGGCATCGAGGGCGCCCTTCAACAGCAACCGACCTACTTCCTCGTCGTCGAAGGACTTGAAGCGGGTGCGGATGGGGGTCAGCCGATCGACCACCGCTTCGGCCACCGCCTCCTTGAACGGGCCGTATCCGGCATCGGCGAACTCGGCGACCAGGTCGGGAATAGAACGCCCGCCACATACGGAGAAGATCTCAAGGAGGTTGGCGATCCCCGGCTTCTTCACCCAGTCGTAACTAACGGTCCGATCCGAATCCGTAACCGCCGACTTCACCTTCTTACGAATGACGTCGGGGGGATCGAGCAGATTGACCCTCGAGTCCGGATTGAGGTCTGACTTCGACATCTTCGCAGAGGGGTCTTGCAGAGACATCACGCGGGCACCCACAGGAGGGGTGATCCGCTCGGGGAGCGGAAATGTCGGGCCGAAGCGGCTGTTGAAACGTTGGACGAGGTCGCGGGCCAGTTCCAGGTGCTGGGTTTGATCGTCGCCCACTGGGACCACATGCGCCCGATGGAGGACGATGTCGGCAGCCATCAGCACCGGATAAGCCAGCAACCCGAGGTTCTGGCCTCCCCGATCCGCCTTCTCTTTGTATTGGGTCATCCTTTCGAGTTGGCCGATGCTGGTGATGGTCCCGAGGATCCAGGCAAGCTCCGCGTGTTGGGGCACCTGGCTTTGCAAGTAGAAGAGCGATCTCCGCGGGTCCACTCCGATCGCCATCACCGTCTTGGCCGTGGCGAGGCGCGCCCGGTCGAGAACGGCGGGATCGTAGGGCGTAGTCATGGCGTGGAGGTCGACGACGCAATAGAGCGTCTCGTACTCCTCCTGCATCTTGACCCAGTTTTCGAGGGCCCCGATCAGGTTGCCGAGATGCAGCTCACCATCGCCAGTCGGCTGAATACCGGAAAAGACCCTCTTGCGAGCTGGGGGGGTTGGATTTGTCACCTGATGTCACTCCTTGGAAAAGATGAAGCCGGAGGGGGAAAAAATGAAGCCGGAGGTGGGGCCTCCGGCTGTCTCCATGTCTCGCGCTAGGGCCCGTCAATGCTGGAACCACCACCAGGAAAGACGATCAACGCTCACGAGTGAACACTACTGAGCGGGGACCGAGGCGTGCAACCCTTCCGGCTTGGCAACTGCGACGGGTGTCGACCGATGGCGACGGGGCAGGACAACCCGAAAGCACGCCCCTCCCAGCCGATTGGATCGCTCGTGAGAGGCGGTGCCGCCGTGCCGGCGGACGATCAGGTCCACTACCGCCAATCCGATGCCCGAGCCGGGAACATTGGCGTTGAGGCGATTCGCGCCCCGCTCGAATTGTTCCCAGATGGCAAGCTCGTACTTGCGGGGGATTCCAGGACCGTCGTCATGCACCTCGAAGATGATGTCGCCGTCGCGGCCCTCGGCAGTCACCAACACGTTGCCGCGACCGTAGCGGATGGCGTTGGTAACCAGATTGTCAAGCACCTGGCGCATCCGCTCGGGATCGAGGTATGCCATGAGCCCAGGCTCGACTTCCACCTCGAGGCCCACCGGAGTTGCCCGGCCGGACCAGACCGAATCGTTGACCAGCTTCTCGACCTTCACGACCGACTCCCTCAAGTCGGGTCCGGCCGAGTCCCGGGCCAAAAGCAGAATGTCGGCGACGATGCGGGACATGTACATCGCTTGCTGATGAACCACGCCCGTCAGCTCCTCGCGTTCCGCGTCTCCGATGGAGACGTTGGGGTCCTTCATCACGTCCAAGAACCCAACCATCGCAGTGAGCGGGGTA
Organism: uncultured Acidimicrobiaceae bacterium; assembly: GCA_964474055.1. GTDB lineage: Bacteria > Actinomycetota > Acidimicrobiia > Spongiisociales > ZC4RG35 > JAICND01. The sequence goes on from CAYYRT010000446.1 coordinate 8,769, forward strand.
CGCAGCTCGTGGGAAACGGAGGCCACCAGCGCCTTGCGTCGTTGCTCGACCAAGATGTGGTACTCCCGCAGAGCGACGGTCTGGCGAACGATCACCAACGCGACAATGACGACCGATATCGCCAACAATGCCATCGTGTCCGGGGCGAGGGTGCTCCTCACCAGCTTGATGCCCACCAACCAGGCCAGCATCGCGACCGCCGCGTAGGGCGCCAACATCGGCCATAGCCCCTGTCGTTTGTCGGCGTACTCCCTCGGCTGCGGTCGGCGGGCGATCCAGGTACCGACACCGAGGTAGCACATCTGGGCGAGGATGAAGTAGATGTATTTGGGCTCGGCATTGGCAAAGGTCTCGCCCACCCCCGATGACATCAGACTGAAGTCTCCAGCGACCTGGAGCAACAGCCCACCACCCAGGAGAGCGATACGGATGTCGAAGCGCCAGGAGGAGCGGCGAACGGTGACGATGAGCGCAATCACCACCGCAACCGTGTCTATCACCGGATACGCGACACCGGCGAACCTCTCCCATGTGGTTGCCGACGCCAAGCGGGCTTGGAGCGATGGCAGAAATAGCACCCACACGAGGGTGGCCATCGCCGTGGCTCCGATCACACCATCGAGCATTGCCCGGGCCCGACTCCTCACCGAACCGAGATGCGGCATGAGGGCGAATCCGGTCAACGAGAGCCCATATGCCGTCAAGAAGATGAGGTCGTATGGACCGAAGGTGGGCAAGTGGAGCACCTCGGACAAGATGGCGTACACAAGGACCGCAACCCCGATGAAGACGAGACCCGCGCCGACGAAGCGCCACGCCAGCCGCTCGCGGTCGATGTACTTTTTCGCACCCCGCAACACCAGGGTCCCGGAAACGATGCCGCCCACAATGACCGCGAGGGGACCAGCTTCCTTGTTTTGATCATCGACGATGGTGACGATCGCTGCTGCCACCAGGACTAAGAGACATGCCAAAGATACGTAAACGTGCGCTGGTCGACGCTGCGAGACGCTGGGATTGTCCAACGCCAGGGGAGCACCAATGGCCTGGGGCATACAGGGCTTATCGGTTGAGTTTCCGGCCGAGAAAAGGGAGAATCAGCCGCCGGTAATGCTGTTGCCAGGGCTGGGAACCCCTGCCTCCAGAGCGGTGAGGTCGATTATGACTTCCGGTTCGTCGGAAACGGCCTTGAGGTGACGGGTTAGAGCCTCGATCATGGCCAGGATCTGGTCGTCGGAGTGATAGAGGGTGTGGGTGAATCGCACCCCGCTCTGTCCCACCGGAACGACCGGAAACGAGGCCACGTTGAGATAGAAGCCGTCGTCAAGCATCCGGCGGCCGAGGTCCATGGTTTGGCTGTGACCACCGACTCGGACAAACCACAACGGCGTCGAATCGAGCGCAACGACCGGCAGATAGGCGCTCGTAAGGGCATCCCGGACCAGATCGATCTGCCGGCGCAGGCGCCCTTGCAGCACCGGCAGTTCGTCCGAAAGGTGGATCTCGGCCGAGGCCACCGCCGCACCCAACTCAGCCGGGTGGAGTGGGCCTGAGAAGGTGAGGGTGCCGCCACAAAGCTGGACTCGTTGGGCATCGGTCTGGTCGGGAAACACCAGGGCGGCGCCTCCGGAGCCAAACGACTTGGCAAGCGACACGCTCACCACCATGCGCGGATGAAGTGGGCGGCCATCGAGTACATAGCCCCGACCCGACTTGCCGCTCCATCCAAAGCCGTGGGCATCGTCGTAATAGACGTGAAGGTTCGGATACCTGTCCAGAAGATCAAGAATCGCGGCCACAGGAGCCACGTCCCCGAGCATCGAGTAGACCCCATCGGCGAGGTACCAGACCTGACGGTAGATTCGACTGGCTTCCTCGATGGCAGTTTCGAGAGCTTCAAGGCTGTTGTGAGGAAGTGGATCGACAAGGATGCCCTCGGCCTGGAGCACCTGGGTCGCAAGGTGCACGGTTGAGTGTGCCTGGGAGTCGACCAGGACAATGTCGCCGTCACCGATCAGAACGGGCAGGGCTGCCAGGTGCCCAAGCGTTGAGGTGGTCGGGATGACGACATGAGCCTCAAAGACACGGGACAACTTCTCTTCCAGCTCGGTATAGAGGTCCAGCGATGTATAGGCGTTCGATGACGAGAAGACCGGGCCGTATCGTTCGATCGCATCAACGGCACCGGCCTTGAGCCGCGGATCGAGGTTGAGACCCAGGTAGGCGCAGGAGCCAAAGTTGACCACCTGCCGGCCCTCGATCTCGAGAAGGTCACCAGCCAGCGTCCGATCCCCGACCCTTACCCGCGTCAGACCCGCTGCCCGCGCCGAGATCGCGTGTCGTTCAAATAGCTGCAGCAACCGCTCGTGACGGGAAGCACTCCCGGATCGCATGGTCCTTCCTTTCCAAAACGAAAGGACCAGAACCTGTGCCCCTGGTGCAGCGCGCACCGTTCCCCTAATGGCCTCAGGTCCTTCCGACCCGTAACTGTAGGAACCAGTTGCCATCTGAGCAACAACATTCGAGCCGTTGACTCCCCCGTATTCATGGGCCATACTCAGCAGCGATGGCCTTGACCAACCCAATCATCATTATCGACTAGGTACATGCCACTTCCCGGCGTGTACCCAAACCCTTCGCCCTGGCGAAGGGTTTTTTCGTGCCCGACCGGGGGGTGGCAAAGCCAGAGGAAAGAGAATGAACCCACTCGAGATCTACGACACAACTCTGCGGGATGGGTCCCAACAGGAGGGGATCTCCCTCACCGTGAGCGACAAGCTCCGGATCGCGGGCCTGCTCGACCATCTCGGTGTCCACTACATCGAAGGCGGCTGGCCTGGAGCCCTCCCCAAAGACGACCAGTTCTTTGCCAGGGCACGGAAGGAGCTCAATCTCGAGAACGCAAGCCTGGTCGCCTTTGGCTCGACCCGCCGCCCGAACAGTCCCGTCGCCGGTGACCCTCAACTGGCGGCGTTGCTGGCGGCCGAGACCGAGGTGATTTGCATCGTCGGCAAGGCCTGGGACTACCACGTCCGCGAGGCGCTACGAACCGATCTCGACGAGGGTGTGCGGATGGTGGCCGAGTCGGTCGGATTCCTTCGAAGCCACGACCGCCGGGTCTTCTTCGATGCCGAGCACTTCTTCGACGGATACCGGACCAATCCCGAGTTCTCGCTCAAGGTGCTGGAGGCAGCCCACGGAGCGGGAGCCGAGCGGTTGGTTCTCTGCGACACCAACGGCGGCAGCTTGCCCCATGAGATCGTCGGCTCAATCGAGAAGGTGAGGGCGAGCCTGGTCGGAGCTGAGCTAGGAGTGCACTTTCACAACGACTCTGGCTGCGCGGTGGCTTCTTCATTGTCGGCAGTCCAGGCTGGCGTCCGCCAGGTGCAAGGGTGCGTCAACGGATATGGGGAGCGGACCGGCAATGCCGATCTCTGTTCGATCATCCCCGACCTGGTTCTGAAAATGGGCATCCCGGTGGTGTCAGCCGAACGTCTGGCCGAGCTGGCCCCCACCTCCCACCACATCGCCGAGATTGTCAACATCACTCTCGACCCCCACCGGCCCTACGTGGGAACCTCGGCTTTCACGCACAAGGCAGGTCTGCACACCTCCGCACTGGCCCGCCGCGCCGATGCGTACGAGCACACGCCACCCGCCAACGTCGGCAATACGACCAGGATCGTGGTTTCCGAGCAGGCAGGTCGGGCGTCGATTCTGGCGAGGGCGGCCGAACTTGGTCTGCGTCTTTCCGACAAACAGGCGCGGGCCGTGCTGGACCGCGTCAAGGAACTCGAACAGGTCGGGTATCAGTTCGAAGCCGCCGACGGGACCTTCGAGTTGTTGGTGCGACGTACGCTCGGCTGGGAGCAGACTTTCTTCAAGTTGGAGTCGTTTCGCACCTTCGTCGAGCGGAGGGAGGACGAGGAGGTGATTGCGGAGGCGACCGTCAAGGTGGTGGTGGATGGTGTCCGGGTGGTGTCCACCGGGGAAGGCAATGGACCGGTCAATGCTCTCGACCAGGCGCTGCGGGCCGCCCTCAGGTCACGTTTCCCAGACGTCGACAGACTGCGACTGACCGATTATCGGGTCCGGGTCCTCGACTCGGCCGATGGCACCGGTGCCAGGGTCCGAGTGCTGCTCGAGACATCTGATAGCGATACGTCTTGGAGTACGATCGGGGTACACGACAACGTCATCGAGGCCTCCTGGGAGGCGCTGGTGGACGGAATCGTGGTCGGCCTCTTGCGGACCGACCAATCGGTGTAACCACCTAGAGTGATTTTTCACCACACCTGGTGGTTACTGGAGTATGCTGTCCAACGTCAAAGGAGCACAGGGGCAGTGGACATCGTGGGGCTTATTGTCGGGGCACTAGTGGGCGTGGCGATCGGCGGCGGGATCGGTTGGTTCGTCTGGGGACGAAGCCGGCGCACCCTCAGCAATCAGGTCGTCAACCTTTACAAACGACTGACGGCAGCCGACATCGAACGGCAGCGTCTGGCTGAAGAAATGAACTCGGCGGCCGCGGTTCCGAAAGCCGTTTCCATAGATCTGCGCGAACCGGCCCAGCCCTATCAGCCACCGGCCCACGACATGTCAGTGGTCCTGGACGAGTTGGAAACCCGACCAGACCTTGAACAAGTCAAGGGCATCGGACCCAAGATCGCGGTGTTATTGGCGGCGGAAGGCATCACCAGCCTCAATCGCCTGGCCAATATGACCGACTCCGCCCTTTATCACCTGTCCATCCGGCTTCCCACGGTGGCCGAGCGGATCGAAAAGGAAGGTTGGCGCGAGCAGGCCCAGGAGCTGCTCTATTCCTCAAGGAGCCATGCCAAGTAGGTTGCGCATCATGTGGGCCGTTGCACCCCACAGGATCTCACCCTCGATCTCGTAGAACCAGATCAATCGATCTCCCCAACGCTCGGAGCGCCAGGATTCCGGTTCGGCGAGATCGGCGAGACGGGGTAGCAGGATCCTGGCAACCTCTCGCTCGGACGGTCGCAGATGGGGCACCCCGGCGAGTCGGCCCACAACCGGCACTACCAGGAGTTGGTATTCCACCGTGTGGATTTCCGGCAGGTAGCCAAGGATCTCAACCGTCGTCGGGTCGATCCCCACTTCCTCCTCGGCTTCGCGCAGGGCCGTGGCCACTACTCCGCTGTCTTCGGGGTCGGGCCGACCTCCCGGGAAACTGATATGTCCGGCGTGGGTGGGCATTGTCTCGGGTCGTTTGGTGAGAATTACCCTGACATCGCCCATCTCGTCCTCGTAAAGCCCAACCAGGACCGCAGCCCTGGGGAGAGGCGAGTCGGACTCAAAAGTCGGCCGGACTTGCAGGCGGTCCCACATTTCGCCACGTTATAGGCTGAATCGCCGATGCCGACCCATCGAATCGAAACCGAACGTCTGATCCTCCGTCGTTTTACCCGACGCGACATCAACTCGGTGACCGAGGCCGTGCAGAGTTCATTGTCGGACCTCAACGAGTGGCTGCCCTGGGCCCACCCCGGGTATCGAAAAGACGATGCGTCGAATTACATCCGTGACAGCGGTGAAGCATGGAAAGAGGGGCGGGCCTACGACTATGCGATCCGTCGCCGGGGAGACGTCAGGCGCCACCTGGGCAACATCTCCATCTGGTCAGTCTCTCGCCTTACCCGCACCGGTGAGATCGGCTACTGGGTGCGCAGCGACGCCACCACCCATGGAATCGCCACCGAAGCCACCGCCGCCGTCGTCAAGGTGGGCTTCGACGAACTGGGATTCCACAAGCTCACGCTCCGCATTGCCATCGGCAACAAACCCTCCGAACGGGTCGCCGAGAAGCTGGGGTTCAGTCGTGAAGGCGTCCTCCGGGAGGAACTTTTGATCCGTGGCCGCTGGGTCGACCACACCCTCTTTTCGTTGCTGGAACGCGAGTATCACCCTGCTCCGGCAATGGAAACGGGCCAGTAGCCTCTCCACAATGGGATTTACCGTTGTCTGTCGTGGTGTCCGGGGGTCCACACCTGTCAGTGGCCCCCAATTCCACCGGTATGGGGGAGCAACAACCTGTTTCGAAGTTCATCTCACGGATGAGCATCGGCTGTTGATCGACGCCGGCACCGGGGCCCTCAACATCGGTCAGGTGACCAGTCCGACCCACTTCTCGATTCTCCTGACCCACCTGCATTGGGACCACACCCAGGCCCTTCCGTTCTTCGCCCCCCTCTACGACGGCCGCAACCGGTTCGACTTCTACGGCCACCGCCCCAATGGAATCGGCATCGAAGACGCCCTGGATACGGTGATGCAGCCTCCCTACTTCCCTGTCTCGTTTCGCTCGGCTCCCGCTGAGAAGCGCTTTCATCATCTGAACGGCGAAACCTTCGACATCGGTGAGTTCGCGGTCACTTCCTCA
>CAYYRT010000447.1:0-33403 GCA_964474055.1 uncultured Acidimicrobiaceae bacterium
CCGAGTCCGCCCCCGCGCCGCCGCAGTTCGTGCACGAGCGAGCCGATGATGCGCGCGCCGGAGGCGCCGATCGGATGCCCGAGCGCGATCGCGCCGCCGTTGACGTTGACCTTGGCCTCGTCGACCCCCAGCATCCGCAGCGAGCTGATCGCGACCGACGCGAACGCCTCGTTGATCTCGAAGACGTCGATGTCGTCGATCGTCAGGCCCGCCTGCTCGAGCACCTTCCTGGTCGCGTTGGCGGGCGTCTTGGCGAGGTAGGGGAAGTCGTCGCCGACCGCCGCCTGGGCGACGATCGTGCCGAGCGGGGCGCGGCCATTGGCCTGCGCCCACTCGTCGCTGGACAGCACGATCGCGCCGGCGCCGTCGTTGACGCCCGGTGCGTTGCCGGCCGTGTGCGAGCCGTCGGGGCCGGTCAGCCCGGGCAACTTGGCGAGCGTCTCGAGCGTGCTGCCGCGGCGCGGCGCCTCGTCGACCTCGACGACCGTGTCGCCCTTGCGCGACTTGACGACGATCGGCGCGATCTCCTCGGGCAGCCGGCCCTCGTCGGTCGCCTCGAGCGCCAGCTCATGGCTGCGCAGCGCGAACTTGTCCATGTCGGCGCGGGTGATCTCGAGCTCGTCGCCGACCTCGGTCGCCTCGGCGAACATCTGCTTGCCGGAGAAGGGGTTGGTCAGCCCGTCGTGGACCATCGCGTCGAGCGCCTTGGCGTCGCCCATGCGGTAGCCGAAGCGGGCCTTCGGCAGCAGGTAGGGCGCGCTCGACATCGACTCCATGCCGGCCGCGACGGCGACGTCGAGGTCGCCGGCGCGCACCTGCTGGTCGATCAGGCCGGCGGCGCGCATGCCCGAGGCGCAGACCTTGTTGACGGTCTCCGAGGAGACCTCCTTCGGAATGCCGCCCTTGATCTGGGCCTGGCGCGAGGGGATCTGCCCCTGGCCGGCCTGCAGGACCTGGCCGACGATCACGTGCTGGACCTGGTCGCCGGAGACCTCGGCGCGCTCGAGCGCGGCCTCGATCGCGTGGCCGCCGAGATCGGTGGCGTCGAACGACGCGAGCGCGCCACCCATCTTGCCGAACGGCGTACGGGCGGTGCCTAGGATCACGGTCTTGGGCATGGGGGCGTCGGTCTCCTTCGCGTCCGGGGGGCACGGACCTTACCGGAGGGTTGATCCGTAGCTGCGGTGCTCACCGGACCTCGCTCCCGCGAGCTAAGACACGCCGCCGTAGGACCGGTCCGGTTGCGCTCCTCCGCCTTTATGCTGCGCACCATGCGTGAGATCGCCGTCACAGTCCGCCCTGGCGCCCCTGAGGAGACAGCCGCCGACACCCGCGTCCTGGGTCTGTTCGACGGCGAGCACCTACCCGAGCCGGAGCTGGCGCAGCTCGTCGAGCTCGGGGAGGCGAAGCCCGGTCTGGGCAAGGTCGCGGTCGCCCACGAGGACGCACCCGGCGGCGGGCGCCGCCGTGTGCTGATCGCCGGTCTCGGCGCGCGCGACGAGTTCGACGGCGAGGCCGCGCGCGTCGCCGCCGCCGCGGTCGCCGGCCGCGCCAAGGCGCTCGGCGCCATCTCGCTCTCCTGGGCGCTGCCCGACGACGGCGCCGAGCTCGGCCTCGTCGAGGGGACGTTGCTCAAGCTCTACGCCTTCGACCGCTACAAGCCGAAGCGCGAGGACGGCGACGAGGACGGCCTCGAAGCGCTCGAGATCGCCGGACCGGGCGTCTCCGAGGACGCCGCGCGCCGCGGCCGGATCGCCGGCGAGGCGGTCAACCGGGCGCGCGAGCTGCAGAACCTGCCCTCGAACGTCGCCGACCCGATCTTCCTCGCCGGGCGCGCGCAGGAGATCGCCGACGCTCACGCATCCCTCGAGATCGAGCTGTTCGACCGCGACGAGATCGTCCAGCGCGGGATGGGCGCGTTCGCCGCCGTCGCCCAGGGCACGCATGCCGAGCCGCGGCTGATCGTGCTGCGCTACCGCGGCGGCGACCAGGGCCCGCACCTCGGCTTCGTCGGCAAGGCGGTCACCTTCGACACCGGTGGGATCTCGCTCAAGCCCGGCGCGAAGATGGCTGAGATGAAGTTCGACATGTCGGGCGGCGCCGCCGTGCTCGAGTCGATCGACGCGATCGCCAAGCTGGAGCTGCCGGTCACGATCACCGCCGTCGTGCCGGCGACCGAGAACATGCCGAGCGGCCACGCGATCAAGCCGGGCGACATCGTCACCGCGCTCAACGGCAAGACGATCGAGATCAACAACACCGACGCCGAGGGTCGGCTGATCCTCGCCGACGCGCTCTCCTATGCCGTCGAGCAGGGCGCTGAGCGGATCGTCGACCTGGCGACGCTGACCGGGGCGATCATCGTCGCGCTCGGCTCGACCCACGCCGGCCTCTTCTCCAACGACGACGACTGGTTCGCCGAGGTCGACGCCGCCTGCACGGCGACCGGCGAGCTCGGCTGGCGGCTGCCGCTGCACAAGGAGACGGCGAAGCTGATCGAGGGCACCTACGCCGAGCTGGACAACGCGCCGGCCGGCCGCAAGGCGTCTTCGATCACCGCGGCGCACTTCCTGGGCAACTTCGTCGGCGACGTGCCGTGGGTCCATATGGACATCGCCGGCACCGCCTGGGAACTCGGCCGCCCCTACGTCGGCAAGGGCGCGTCCGGCTTCGGCGTCCGCGCCCTGATCGAACTCGCCAGCCGCACGGCCGACGCGTAGGTGCGGCGACTCGCGTTCCTGCTCGCCGCCGTCGGCGCGGCGGCCCTGATCGCCTGTGGCGCTCCGAGCGAGCTGTCGCACGACGACGGAACCCAACTCGACATCGCGCGCGACCGCACGATCGCCGCGCTCGCGACAGAGCAGCGGCTGAGCGACTCGCCGGCGACCGCCGACCGGCTCCTGGCCCGCGTGCGCAAGATCGTCGCCTCGGGTGCGCTCGAGGCCAGGCAGCTCGACGAGTTCGGCCTCGCCGCGCTCGGCGAGCTGCGCCTTGCCGTCCCCAGCCTCGCAATCGTCGACCGCCAGGAGATCCCGCGCCAGCTCGACCGTGAGGCGCTGACGGCGTTCCTCGCCGAGGCCAGGACCGACCCCGCCGCGGCGATGCGGCCGGCAGCCGCCGCCGAGACCGCGCGAATCGTCGCGATCTTCGACGCTTCCGGTGCCGGCCCCGACACCGAGATCCCGGTCGTCGAGATGACCGCCGACGTCTACCTGGCCGACCTCGCCGACCGCCTGCGCCCGGTCTGGCCGGACCTCGCCGCCAAGCTCGCGGCAACGCGCAGCGAGCTCTGACCTAGCATCAAGCTCGATGCGAGCACCCGGACACGTGGCCGTCGGCTCCTGGAGCGGCGGCCGCTTCATGCACTTCGGCCAGCCGATCGAGGAGGAGCGGCTCGAAACACTGCTGCGCCCCGGCGGCGGGATCGACACCGTGCTGACCGCCGACGTCTACGGGCAGGGCGCCGCTGACGAGTTGGTCGGCCGCGCGCTGGCCGGCGTCCCGCGCTCCGACTACTGCCTGGTCGGGGCGATCGGCCACGACTTCTACGACGGGGAGCGCCAGGGCGCCAAGGGCTTCCCGCGCTTCACCGACGCCGCTCTGCGCCAGTCCGGCGACTACGCCGGCTACCTGCGCCGCGCCACCGAGCTCAGCCTCGAGCGCTGCGGCGTCGATCGCTTCGACGTACTGCTGCTGCACAACCCCGACCGCACTGGCTTCACCAGCGAAGCCGTCTGGGACGGCATGGCGGCGCTGCGCGAGGCGGGGCTGACCGGCGCGATCGGCGTCGCCCCCGGGCCCGCCAACGGCTTCGTGCTCGACCTGATCGACTGCTTCGAGCGCTTCGGCGACCGGATCGACTGGGCGATGACGATCCTCGGCCCGCTCGAGCCGTGGCCGGGCGAGCTCGCCCTGCCGGCCGCCGTCGACGCCGGCGTCAACGTGATCACGCGGGTGGTCGACTACGGCGGCCTGCTCTGGGGCGGCCTGCGCTCCGCCGACGGGCTCGCCGAGCGCGACCACCGCTCGTTCCGTCCGGCGGGCTGGATCGAGCGCGGCCGCGAGCGGATCGAGCTGCTGCGCCCAATCGCCGAACGGCTCGGCCTGACGCCGCTGCAGCTCGCCTGCCAGTGGAACCTCGCCCACGACGCCGTCGCCTGCACCGTGCCGACGCTGATCCAGGAGCGCGGCGACGGCGCCGCGCCGATCGAGGATCAGCGCGCCGAGCTGGCCGCGACGCCCGCCGACGTCGTCCTGACCACCGCCGACGTCAACGAGATCCGCGCGATCGGCGACAACTCCGGCTCGATGGCGCTGAAGGGCGGGGTGCCCGACCACGAGGGCGAGCCGCGGCCGGACCGCTGGCCGCTGGCGCCGGAACTGCTGACCGCCGCCGAGCAGTGGGGCATCGAGCCCCAGCGTGACCTCAGGCCTCTGAAACCGTCTGCTTGAGCTCGCGCTTGAGCACCTTGCCGGTGGCGTTGCGCGGCAGCTCGTCGAGGAAGCGGATCTCACGCGGGACCTTGTAGCGGGCAAGGTTCTGCTTGACGTGGGCCTTGAGGTCGTCTTCGGCGACGTCGACGCCGGAGGCGGGCACGACGAAGGCGATCAGCCGCTGGCCGAACTCGTCGTCGGGGACGCCAACCGCCGCCGCCTCGTGGACGGCGTCGTGCCGAGCGAGCAGATCCTCGACCTCCTTCGGGAAGACGTTCTCGCCGCCGGAGACGATCATCTCGTCGTCGCGGCCCTCGACGAACAGGCGACCGGCCGCGTCGAAGCGGCCAACGTCGCCGCTGGCCATCAGGCCGTCGATCTCGGCCTTGGTGCCGCCGCCGGTGTAGCCCTCGAACTGGAAGTCGCCGCCGACGAAGATCCGCCCCGTCTCACCCGGCGCGACGGGCTGGTTGGCCTCGTCGTAGAGACGGACGACGCTGCCGCGTGGCGGCGTGCCGGCGGTGCCGGGCGCGGCGCGCATCTGCTCGGGGCTGGCGATCGTCGCCCAAGAGACCTCGGTCGAGCCGTAGAGGTTGTAGAGGTTGTCGCCGAACTCGTCCATCCACTCGGTGGCGAGATCGCCGGGCAGCGCCGAGCCGCTCGCCGCTGTGATCGACAGCGACGAAGTGTCGTAGCGGCGGCGAACGTCCTCGGGCAGGTCGAGGATGCGCTGCATCATCACCGGCACGACGACGAGCGAGTCGGCGCGGTGGCGCTGGATCGACGCGAGCGTCGCCTCCGGGTCGAAGCGGCGCCGCAGCACCAGCGTCGAGTTGAGCATCAGGCCGAAGGCGAAGTGGGCGAAGCCCCACGAGTGGAACAGCGGAGCGGCGATGTGCGTCGTCTGACCGCGCCTGAGCGGGATCCGCGACAGCAGCGAGATGACCGGGTCGAGCGATTGCGGCGACGGGCGGTTGGCGCCCTTCGGCGAGCCGGTCGTGCCCGAGGTCAGGATGATCGTGCGGCTGACCCGCCCAGGTGCGGCGGGGCGCTCTGACGACCCGCCGCGAACGAGCTGCTCGAGCGTCGCGTCGCTGCCGCCGTCGCTCTCCTCCCAGGCGACGAAGCGCAGCACGCTGTCGTCGGCCTGCTCGAGCAGGCCGGTGAACTCCTCGTCGTAGATCAGCGCCTTCGGGCGCTCACGCTCGACGACCTCAGCCAGCTGCGGGCCGGCGAAGGCGGTGTTGAGGTAGAGGACGTCGGCGCCGAGCTTCGACACCGCGACCGTCGCCTCGACGAAGCCGCGGTGGTTGCGGCACATGATCCCGACGCAGTCGTTCTCGCCAATACCCGCGGCGGCGAGCGCGTTGGCGATCGCGTTGGTGCGCTCGTCGACCTGGCGGAAGGTCAGCGTGCCGGCCTCGTCGACGATCGCGAGGTCGTCGGGGCAGAGCAGCGCGGACGTCATGTAGCCCGAAGCCGGGCCCCGTCCCCACTCGCGCAGCGTCTTGACGATTCCGACGAGCTTGTCGGGGCGAACCGGCCGGATGATTCCGGCGTCGGCGAGGACCTTGGCGCTGCCGGCCTTGGTCGCGACGGCATCGCGCAACGCCCTACCTGGCCCTCCTGTCGGCTTCCCCGCCTGCATGCGGCGGCGGAGTCTGCCACGTCAGCGCTTCTTCTTCTCCCTCGGTGGCCGGGGCGGATTCGCCTTGCGCTCCGCCGTCGTCATCTTGCGGATCACGAGCGAGCCCTCCTCGACCTGCTGCTGAACCTGCTTCAGCTTCTCCTCGCGTCGCTTGTCCTGCTGCTCGCGCACGGTCCTCGCCATCAGGGAGTTCCTCGCTTTCGATAGCCAGCGTCGCCTCTAAATCTAGCCGCTCACGACCCCGAACTGTTGGGATTTCGGTAAGCGTCCTTCTCCCACGGGGGAGAGATACCCGGATCGAGCCTGCGGTAGCCGCTCGTGTCGATGTCCTCCAGCGGCACCAGGCGGACTCCGTCCGGGCTGGTCGTGCGCTCGCGGAGGTCGCGGCCGGGCAGTTGCCCGACCGGCACATGGCCAGCGTGGCTACCACGCGAAACGCGGGTCCAGCCGGTCGTGGGCCCCCACTCGCCGACGCAGCGACGGTGCTTGCACCACTGCCAGTGGCCGTGCGAGGTGACGCGGATCGCCGTGCGACCGTCGGGTTCGACACGGACTGTCGCGCCCTCCCAGTCGTGAGAGGATGCTTAACCCATGCCGGTACTGGAGTGGCTCGGATACCACCGCATCAGCCGCGTCGGCGACCGTTTCGACACGCCGGTCTCCGAGGGTGAAGCCGAGAGCGAGATTAGACGAGCGGCGGTCGAGCTTGGCGTTCCGGTCCGGATGCTGCCCACCGAGAAGAACCAGACCGGCGGGGAAATGGCCCGCCCCATCCTCGAGCGGGCAGTCACCGATATCGAGGCCGGCAAGGCTGCGGGCCTCATCGTCGTTCACTACGACCGGCTGTCCCGCGCCGAGCTGGTCGACGCCCTCGTTGTCATCAAGCGGATCGAGGACGCCGGCGGCCAGGTCATCTCCGCGCGCGAGAAGTTCGACGTGTCGATCCCCGAGGGGCAGATGGGCCGTGACGTCTTCCTCGTCATGTCGCGGATGCAGCTCGCCCGACAGAAGCTCTACATTCGGGCCTCGAAGAAGCGGGCGGTCGACAACGGCATCTGGCCGATGTCGCGGGTGAGTCTCGGCTACACCGTCCACCGCCGCAAGCACGGCGGCGACGGGGTCCTCAAGCCCGACCCCGCTACACGTAACAAGGTGGTGGAGGCCTTCAAGGCACGCGCCCGAGGCGAATCGTGGTCGGCCGTCTCGCGCATCCTCGGGGTCGGCACAACGGGTGCCGCGCGGATCGTCTCCAACCGCGTGTACCTCGGCGAGATCCGACTCACGGCCAGCGGTGGCGAAGAGTGGGTCAACCCGAACGCCCACGAGCCCCTTGTTACTCGCGAGCTGTGGGAGGCCGCCCAGCTCGACCGGCCTCGGCCTCCGCGAAACGGGCTCGGCCTCGTCGCCCTGCTCACCGGCCTGACGCGCTGCGCGGGATGCGGGGGCGCGCTCTCGCCCAACAGCTACATCCACGCCAAGGGCCACCTCGAGTCCGTTTACCGGTGCGCGCCGAACATCAAGGCGAACGGCCGGTGCCCCGCCCCGACGATCATCTCGCAACGAAAGCTCGACCCCTACGTTGAGAGTGTCGTCCTGCCGTTGATCGAAGACGCGCAGACCGTGGCCGCTGAGCGAACCGATCGCGTCGCGGCGCTCACCGTCGAACTCGCGGCCGCGGTCGAAGAGCGCGACCTCTACCAGAAGGTCACGAGCATCAGCGCGCACGGCGCCGACGCCTTCATGGCCGGAATGGAGACCCGTCAGGCCGAGGTCGACCGGCTCGAGCGACTGCTCGAAGACGCGCGAGCGGCTGTCGCCCTGCTCCCAAACCTCAGCAACGTCCGCGAGGCCTACGCCGGCTGGAGTGTCGAAGAACGCCGTCATCTCCTACGCGGCTCGCTTGGCGCGGTCTGGGTTTGGCGCGGTCGCGGTCCGGCTGCCGAACGGGTGCGGCTCGTCGCGAAGGGTTTCGAGACCACCAGGAAGGGTTGGGAGCGTCTCGACATATCCCCGCTCGCCTGGGAAGACCACCTGCCAGGAGAGATCCGGCCGGCGGGCGACCATGATCTCGGCTAGCGCCTGACGCGCCCCGTTACGAACGGCCTCGATTGCGGCTGGATCGGTCAAGCCGCCGCCCTCCCCAACAGATCCCGGCCAGAAATCGTGAAGCCGGCGCACCGAGGACAACCATCGTCAGATGCGAGCAAGGGGAAGTTGCATACGCACGGCCTGGTGATCTGGGAATGACGGCCGACGCCGTACGGAATCTCGGATGTCTTGACGGGCTGCCCGGCCGAAGCGTTGTACATCGCCGTGCGCTGGCCTCGATCTCTCATGCGGCAGCCGCTCCCCTAGCCGTTGGCCACTCCGACTCAGCGATCCAGTGAAGCTCCCCCCGGGACGGCCACCAAGCCAAGTAGGCATCCGCGCCGGCGAGCTTCGCGGCGAACGACAGCCGAGCCCGGTCCGCCGGACCGAAGTGCTCGTACGGCCCCTGCGCGGTCGACTTGACCTCCACGAGCCGAGAGCGGCTGCCATCGCGTAGCGCGACGACGTCCGCCACGCCGAGCGATGCGGGCGCGCGGAACGCGAGCCAGTCCCGGTCGCGCAGGTAGGCGACGACCTGGCGCTCGCGGTTGTGGCCCCGGCGGGAGTGTCCGGCAGCGGAGGCCATCAGCTCTGCGCCCCCCGCTCGGCGTCGTACACGTCCCCGGCAACCCGCAGCCCCAACTCGGTCTGGACATCGTCACGATCGATGGCACCCACAGACCGCAGCTCGCGCAGCGCCCGATGGACTGCCGTGTCGTGAAGGCCCATCCGACGACCAAGCGCCGTGACCGACTCGTAGATGCCGTGCTCGTCGAGAGCCACCACGACCCGGACCGACTCCGTACGCAGGCCATGAGCGTTGGCGACCTCGCGGAATGCGCGGTGCATCGCCGTGTAGTCGGAGGTGATGCTCACGCGGCGGCCTCCCCCGGCATCTCTGCCGTCCCGAGCGACTGGTCGCCCCAGTAATCCCAGCCGAAGCGGGCACGGCGAGCGAACAGCTCAAGGTACGGACCAGGCGACGCTTTCTCGACGAGGTCGTAGAAGGCGTCGGGCTTCTGCGAGTGCGGGAGACGGGGCCAGAGATAGGCAGTCGGCAGGGCAATCTTGTCGTTGAGGCGCAAGCTGCCGCGCACCGCGAACAGCGCGTGCTCCGTCGCGCCCCGGAACCAGTAGCCGGTTTTCATCGAAACGTCGCCCGTGTCGTGCTTCGTCTTGACCCAGGTGAGCATCGTCTTCGGCTTGAAGTTCCATGCGCGGGCGAGGTCGTGCGCCTCGACCAGGAAGCCGTTGGTCGTCCAGAGGTACAGGTGCGCGTCGTCGTCGGCCGGCGGACGCAGAGCCAAGAGGTCGTCCATGCTCATCGCGCCGTAACGAATCGCTGAGCCGGGACCGGCGAGTTCCGAGGCGTAGGAGTTGGGCCGCTGCTCGGCCGTCGCCGCCAGGCCGTTACTGCGGCCGTCCTGCTCGTACGGCCACGGCGGATCAGCGACGATCGTGCGGTACCGGGTCACGCCTGCTCCGTTCCCGCCGGCAGCACTGCCCGGATCGCGTCGCCGATACGGCCGAAGCCCTTGCGGTTCGCCCGCTCGATCGCCGGCAGCCCCGCGTCCGGCAGCCCGGCATACGCGGCCTCCTGGGCATGGCGGGCAACGAACTGCTCCCACATCGTCCGAACCTGCGCCTCAGCGGTCCGGTCCGCCCAAACGTCACGCAGCGACTCCTGGCCGACCTCGGCGGCGAACCCACGGATCAGTGGATGGGCATGGCGGGCGCGAGCCTTCTCGATCCGCTCAACCCGGCAAGGGCACGCCTTGACCGTGTTGGGCTGATCCGCAACGTCGAGCCAGCCGTCGCCGTCACAGCGGCCGTGCGAACAGTCGACAAGCTGCTGCGGCTGCTGACGTGACGGCGGCTTGCACAACTCGGCCTTCACCGCAGACCAGTCCGGCGCGTCGATCGACAAGGCGATGACTTTCCGGCGGATGGTGGCGCCGTTGGGCGGGTACTCGCGGCCGTCTCGGTACAGCGCCTCGACGGCCATCTCCACCTGGTCGCCGTCGAGGTCGGCGAGGTCTGCCCGCCACTTCTCCAGCGACGACTCCGGCGGGATCTGATGCGGCCAGTTCGCCGTCAGGCGTGTCTGGACGTTGAGCCATTGACGATCGTTCATGCCGCCTCACGCCCCTCGTCGTCGTCCGCGTCGAGGCGGTCCCGCTGCTCTTTCAGCTCGCGGATCTTCCGGTCGGCGGGATGCTCGGCGGTGGCAGTGCCGCCCGACTTCTCGTCTTGGGCCTGAATGCGGAGCTGCTCGTACTTCTCCCGCAGCTTGCCCATCGACAGGATCACCGAACGCCACGAGAAGCCGCCGGCGCCGGCCGGATGGTTGTGCGCCCATCGCATCGCCGCTTCGATCTGCTCGACGGTCCGGCCGTCCTGCTCAACCATGAGCCGGGCGTCCTTGCGCCAGCCCTTGACCTGGGCGGCGCTGGGACGCTTCGAGCCGTTGCCCTCGATCAGGTCGGCGAGGACCTCGCAGACGGCGACGATGTCGGGAGCCTGCTCCCGCTCAGAAGCCGAGAGGGAAGTTGATCGCGTCGCGTCCGCGGCGTCAGCCTCGGACTCCCTTTCCCCTTCCCTTTCCCCTTCCCTTTCCCCTTCATGGGAGAGCGGCTCCGCTGGCCCTCCGGGAGGATTCACGGAGGATTCCGGGAGGACTCCAGAACCCACTGGTGGAGCGGGAATGATCGACTTCGTTGGGTGACTGATCTTCTGGTGGTCTAGAAAATCGTGGCACTGGATGTACTGCTCGCCGTCGATCTCATAGCGCTCAATCAGGACCGCGTCGGATAGCTCCTGGAGCCACTCCCGGAGGACTCCAGGAGTCACGTCCTCGTCGGTCGGGAAGACCTCGCCGATGATCCACTGAGGCAGTTCCTGCAGGCGCCCCTCGTCGTCGGCAAGGTTCCACAAATGGATGTTGAGCAACCGAGCCTCGCGGGACACCCGGCGGGTCTTCTTGTGCTTGGGGTAGCCCGGTTTCACGGTACGTATCCGGGCCACCTAGCCGACCCTCTCGGCGTCCGTGATGTACGGGGCGCTCGTCAGGACAGCGCGCGACAGCTCGTCGCGCTGGCGGTCAGACAGCCCGGCGAGCGTCTTCGACGGCGACACACGGGCCACCACCAACAGACGGTTGACCTTCACCCTCCCGAGCCGCGGACAGGCGATCAGGAGGTCCCAGACCTTCATCGACGCGAACTCTGGGGCGGGCTTGGTCGCGACCATCTCGGCGACACGGTGCCGGGCCTCTACAGGGGTGCCGTCACGTAGTACCCGCTTGAAGGCCGAACGTGCGGATCGGATGGCGTTGGCGTTTGCGAGCGCGTCCATGCGCTGCTCGAGCGAACGGTCGGGGAGCGCCTCGGCTGTCATAGCCCGACCTCCACCGGATCGACCTCAAGCGCCCGCGCAAACCGGGCCGCCAGCTCGTACGGCATGTCCTGGCGGTAGCGCCAGCGGCCCTTGCCCGTCTTCGCGCCGTTGCGCGACCGCTTGAGCCCCAGGTGGCGCTTGACCTTCGTGGACGCATGGCGGGAGTCGATCTCCCAGCCCATCCGGCGAGCAACCTCGGGGGCTGTCAAGCCGGAGCGCTCAAACGCCTCAGCGAGTGGGCCGCAAGGGACACGATCGGTGGCGGTAGCCGTGGTCACGCGGGCACCACCGCCACGTCAGCCGGCGTCGAATGCTCGGGGCGGATCGCTTTCCAGATCAGGTCGTCGTAAGGCTTGCCATCGAGCATGCGGAACAGCACGGCCGCGTTGGCGCCGGACGCCTTAAAGTGCTCGGCGATTTCGCGCCGGTCGGCGTGGAGGGGCCGGCTGTCGTACACCGAGGCGGCGTGCTTCTCGATCCGCTCGAAGTCCTCGCGCAGCATCCCGCGCGTGCCGATGACCCAGTCCTGGATCTCGTCGGGAACGCCGGACAGCAGGGCGTCGAGACTGTCGCCGTCGCGCTCGACTTCCCACACCATCCGGGCGTTGACGCCCGTAACGATCTTGTGGAGTCGGACGTACTCCGCGTGCTTGATCTTGACGCGGTGGCCCGACTCGAACGCGACGACATAGCCCTCGCAGTTCGGCCGGTCATGGGACGCCAACACGTCGAGCCCATGGCTGTCGTGGGTCTCGACCACGGGGCCGGTGTAGTCCGGCAGCGGCGCGTCTCGACCGGTTGCGTGGTCGATCGCGCCGAGCAGGATCAGGTCCCGTCGGTCGCCGTAGTGGACAACGATCCGGTTCTCCGGGTAGACGATCTCGAACAGCGGTGTGCTGCCCTTGCGGAAGGCGAGGAAGCGGTCTCGGACCATCGCGGTCGCCTCGATCGCCTGCTCGCTCACGAAGCTGCCCCGAGTCGCGATGTGGAAGTCGCCGCCCAGCTCGTAGAGGATGCCGAGCGACCCGTCCATCTTCTCGGTGACGGTGTACGGCTCGTCCGGGATCGCGGCGAGCGGGTCGCCGTAGTTGAAGAACTTCGCGAACGGCCGGGCGACAACAGCACCGTCGGCGTCGAGGATCAGCCCGCGACAGGCGAGCGTCTCGGGCGTCCAGTGCTTCTCGTACTGGCACCGCTCGGTGTAGTTGTAGATCCACAGGTCGGCGTCGGGGTGGCGCTGGCAGCGCAGCCACTTCTCGGCCACCAGGGCGTCGAGCTTCTCGCGGTCGAACATCTACGCCGCCCTCGCGGTCTCGTCACGAACAGGGAACGCCGCCAAAGCGCGCGAGGGGTTGGTGCCACGGCTTCCAGCCTCATTGTCCGTGGCGCGCCCATTACCGCTGGATTGACCCGCGCCGGGTACCCCCGACTCTCGCGCAGCTTCCATAGTGACCGACACGGCTGACATGCCGTTCAGCCCCGAGTGCTCGAGCAGGCGGTCCTTGGCCTGCTCGTTCTCGTAGGCGCCCCAGAGGAAGTCCTGGTGCTCTGCGTGAGCGTCGTCTGGGTGGACGACCGTGGCCGGTGGCTCTGAGCCGAGTGGGCGCAGACGTCGCGGCCGGGTGTTCGCTGCGCCGTAGCCGTTCATGCCGCAGCGGCCTTCTGCGCCTGCTGCGCGGCGCGCTGGGCCATTTCCACAAGCACAAGCGTCTGTGCCGCCGGCACGACGAGTTTCCCGCCACCGACCTCTTTGACCTTCGCAGCCAGCACCTGGGCGTTCGTGCCCGCGAGGAACCTCACGGCCGCCTTCGCCTTCTCGGCCAGTTCGGGTGGCGCCTCCGGTAGCTCGGCCTGCTGTGGCGGCATCTCGTCCGCCGGGGTCGGGGAGTAGCCCGCGATGTTCATGATCCAGCCGACCGCGCGCCGGTAGGCGCGCGACTCCGCGCGGGTCTCGGCCATCGACTTCACGGCCGGGTCGGGCTTCTGCGACCACGACACCTCGGTTCGTGAACACATCGCCTCCGCGAGGCCGACAGTGACGCCGGTCGGCAGCTTGATCGCGACGCGGGCCTCCCAGTCGAAGCCGTCCACGTCGTAGGTGATCGTCTCGCGGAGGCCTCCGCCCTGGTCACGGCGGTGGTAGCGCTTGACCTCGGCGGTGTACGGGCGCAGCACCGGGTCGCCGCTGGGTAGGCAGACGATCCGCGACCACTCCGTCTCCGCGTGGAGCGGCTGGCCGCCGAGGGTGCCGAGCAGCATCCCGAGTGCCTGCCAGCCGCCGACCTCAACGTGCTTCTTGCTGCCGCCGAACGACTGCGCGAGCCCCTTCTTGTCGATGAGGTCCTTGAGCGCGTCGGCGACCTCTGTCGCCTTGACGAGCACCTCGGCCGGCTTCTCCGCCTGGATGATCTGGCCGGGTGGCGTGAACGGGACCAGCTCGCCGCCAGCGTCGGGGCCGTCGGTGGCCTGCTCGCCCTCTGGCGTTATGTCCTCGGCGGTGCCGGCCACGACCTCGCCCTCGTCGAGCTGTGTCTCGTCCGCGCTCACGCCGCCGACCATTCACCGGACGGGACGAGATCCCCGAGCCGTTCGACCCCGGCATCGGTGGTCCGGTAGACGACCCACGCGAAGCCGTTGACTACCCCGACGAGATCCGCGGCCACATGGCCGCGATCGGTCAGGACCCCCATCAGCTCGTAGGCGACGCCGCACACCGCCTCTGACCCGTCGATCTTGAGCAGCTTCTCGATCCGGCTCCAGGTAGAGCCGGGCTCGCGGCGGGCAACGTCGAGGAGGTCGATCTCCAGCGACCGGAGATTGTCGCCGGGCTCCAGGTAGGGGTGTACCGCGGCGGTCATCGTGCCTTCTCCGGAGCGTCAGCGAGTGCCTTCGCGATGAACGTCCGCGACTCGATCCACTCGTCAACCCAGCGGAGCGCCCACGTCGCGTGGAAGACACCGTCGGTGATCGCGTCGGGGTTCGCGTCAGCAGCGGCCGTGTCGGCCGTGCCCTCAGCGTTGACGAGCGGAGCGTCACCCTTCGAGATCGGCATGAACCACTGCTCGGCGGGTCGGTCGGCGTTCGGCGTGAGCGCTCCGAGGTCGCCGTGACTGACGCCTCGCGCATTCGCGATCGTGCCGACGAGACATGCGCACTCGCCCTCGTAGGCCGAGCCGTTGACCTCGCCGGCGACGATCTTCTCGCGGAGCGTCGCGACCTCGGCAGGCGCCTCGTCGAGAACCGCCCATAGGTCCACCCACGCGTTGCCGTACACCCGCGCGTCGCCGTACACCCACGCGTCGCCGTACACCCGCGCGTTGCCGTACACCCGCGCGTTGCCGGACACCCGCGCGTTGCCGTACACCCGCGCGTCGCCGTACACCCACGCGTCGCCGTACACCCGCGCGTTGCCGTACACCCACGCGTCGCCGGACACCCGCGCGTTGCCGTACACCCGCGCGTCGCCGGACACCCACGCGTTGCCGGACACCCACGCGTCGCCGTACACCCGCGCGTTGCCGTACACCCGCGCGTTGCCGTACACCCACGCGTTGCCGGACTGGTCGAGGTTCGCCTCGCTCTCGACGTAGCCGCCCGTCTCGCCCTCGGTCACGTCACCGAATGTGGTGGTGGACCGAATGCGGAACAGCGTCTTGCCGAGGACCTCGATTGTCTCCTCGCGGACCAGCTCGTACTTGCTCACGAAGCGCTCCTGTGGCTCGATGGGTTGGGTAGTGCGAGCAGCCGGCGATGGGACTCGCGGCGCTCACGGACTTCACGAACGAGTCGGTGGAACAGCCGACGCTCGCGCTCGGCCCTTGGCTGCATCTCGTTCAAGCGAGCCGAGGGGAAGGTGCCGCGGCGGCTAGGCATCAGGCCTTCTCCACGATCCACTTCGCGGTGTAGTCGGCAACGTGCTTGCGCCGAACGACGTGGATCTTGCGTCCGTCCATTAGGCCGCGCTTCTTCGCGTAGGCCTCCGCAGCGTCGTCCTCACTCTTCGCGCGGATGGCCTGCGGCGGCAGCGGGCCGCCGAGGACGTTGACGGCCCCCCAGACGATGTACTCGTGCTCCGTAGGCATTAGCTCGCCTTCCTCTCTGGGAACCAGTCCCACTGGATGTCTGAGAAGTCGAAGAGGGCTGGGCTGTTCTCGCCGCGCGCGAGTAGCTCGGCGGATGTCGCCTGTGGCTCGGCGAGCCATCGGGCGAGGTGACGGCCCTCGGCGCCGGCGAGAACGCCAAGCAGTAGAAGGAAGCCGCCGATGAACGCGAGGTCAACCACGAGGCCGCCTTCCCACGATGAGGACCCAGACGACGCCGAAGCCGTAGCTCGACAGGCAGAACGCGCCGAAGAGCGCGAGCCCGTCTGTGAACTCGCCGAACATCAGTCGCGATCCCTTCTGGCCGACAGCGGTAGGAACCGTTGAGCCCAGGACGGGCACGACGACGCGGGCAGCATGTGGCCGCCGCCCGCCGAGGCCCCGTCCCTTGGAGGGGTGGAGCCGTCAACCGCTTTCGCGGTTGGGGCTCCGGCCGGAGTGTCCTCGGCGGGCGTGTCGTTCTCGCCCTCCGCCTGCGCTGTTCCAGCACCGCAGGACGAAGCTTGGTCTCCACCCGCCCCTGGCGCAGCTCGAAGAACCTCAGTCAGTTCATGGTTCGCCGGGGCGGGTGAAGTGGTGGTGCGTGACAGTTCCCAGCCGTCTTCGCGAAGAATGTCCGGTATGGCGATCAGGTCGTCGAGAAGAGAGGCCGGCGCGTTTCGAAACGACGGCAGTCGCGCCGCCGCGCCAAGCAGGGCTCGTCGCTGCTCGCAACCCGGCAGGCACTTGCCCAGACCGTCTGACGGGACAACTATCCCGCCGCTAACACGGACGCGTGTCGGGGCGCCCATCAGCCCTGCTCCGGTCGGTCAAGGGCGTCCTGCAGCTCAAGCGCAGCATCTACCGCCCGAAGGACGAGCAGGAGTCCGCCGAGCGCGAAGAGCAGCCCGGACGCGGCCAGCGCGAAGGTGTGCGGCGACTGTGGCCCCACGAACGAGGCGTTCACCGCGGCACCGGCCCCCGCGCCGAGCAGGAGGCCCCCGAGCCCAGCGCGTCCCACCATCGCGGACGGGGTCATCGGCTCGCCCTCTCTCGCGCAGCGTCGAGAGCCTCACGGCCGGCGTCGGACGCCGCGTACTCCACGAGCACCGTTCGTCCGATGACCGCCTCAATCCATCGAGCGGCCAGCACGCGATCGAGTACAGCCCCGCGAACCGGGCAGCCCGTCGAAACCATCCATCCTCGATCGCTGCGCAGTCGACAGACCTTGCCGTCGTCGGCCGCTTGGATAGCGCGTAGCTGGGCAGGGGTAGGACGCCGGGCGCTCACGCCGGCACCGCCACAGGGACCTGGCCGCCGGCCTTTCGCAACGCCTCAGCCAGCTCGTCACGAGAGCGGAGCCCGCGCAGGAAGTCCTCGGTCACCGTGACCAAGGCGCTTACGCCCGGTGCCTCCTCCTCAAGACTGTCGAGCATGCCGACGGCGCGGGTCAGATCCATCTCGGCGTCGCGGACCGCGTCCCGCGCCTCCTCGATCGCCGAGCTTCTCGCGTCCTTGTTCACGCTGCATCGCCTCCCGGTAGAACCGCGAAATCACGACGAGCCTGGGTAGCGACCCCTGCCACAGGAGGGCTGGAGTACCGGGCCTTCTTTCCCGGCCTCGGCTCACTCCCGTTGCGGCGGCCGACAATCGAGCCGCCTAGCTTGGGTCGCTGCCCAGACCCGCCAACCGCCCGAAGTCGCCGCTCAGGTGCGCGCCCGAGGACGAACCCATCAGGGAGGGTTCGGTCCAACGGGATCGCCACGCCGACCGGAGGGATGGTCGGTCGGGCGCGCGCCTCAGAGGCGACGACGGACAGGTGGCAGTCGTGGACGAGGCGCAACATCAGGCGGCCTCGACATCCGTGAAGTGCGAAGTCGACGGGCGCTGCGGCTCGTCTCCGAACAGCGCTACCGGCTCATGGTCTGCCGGCGACGCCTCAACCTGGGCGGGGGAGGGAGAGCCCGGGTGTTGGTCGAGGACGGGTGCGGCGTCGCGGGACGCGACACCCTCGCCGCCGGCAGTCGTGTTGGCGCGACGCTCGCGCTCAAGCTCATGCAAGGCCTTCTCGGAGACGAGGTGCACCGTCGCCGGCGAGCCCGTGTGTGTCGGTCGGGTGGCCTCGGTCTGGAAGACCCAGCCGCCCTGAACCAGCTCGGTCAACCTCTTCGCCGCAGACTCGATGCCGGTGTCGGCGATCAACTCCTCGAACGTCCCGCCGTTCGTCTTGCGTGCGGCAAGGGCCTCGAGGACCCGACGCCGCTGATTGCCCGACCTCGGGAAGTTCAGCCTTGCCGCCTGCTGCGACGTGCCCGGATCGGACGAGTGCGACGCCCCGATCCGATCCACACGGAAGTCGTCGCCCGCCGCACGCTCCAACCGCTCCACGTACTCGCGGAGAGGGGCCGGGGCCTGGGCGACCAGCGGGACGATGGTGGCCGGGCGGTTCACGCGCCTGCCCCTGGTACGACCGTGTTCTTATCGCTTAGGCTTCCCCGCTGGCGGCGAAGCGCAACGCCAATCGAACCCCGCCGCCAGGAGGAAGAACATGGCCACGTACGTCCAAGCGCCAGGAAGCGACAACTGGCACTGGTGCAAGAACTGCTCGAACTACCCGAGCACGATCGAGAAGAGCCAGACGTCGCGCCCCGCGACCGACCTCTGCAACCAATGCAAGTCGAAAGAGAACTCCGGGGACTGCTCAAGCTGAGCGCAACGAGCGGCGCGGCCATTGTGGTCGCGCCGCTCATCGGCTCGTCTCCACGGTCCGCCGGCCGCCATAGCGCGAGTCCGACCTGAACCGGACGATCCCGCGAGGCTGATTGCGCAGCCGGCTGACACAGCGGCGAGCGGCGAGCGCAGCAAGGCAACGAACGAACACGGCGAGGTTCCGGCCGGTCGGCCACGGGTCGCCCTCGCAGCAGTGATCCATCGCTCGCTCGGCCGCGCCCGCGGGATCGAAGGGTCGCCCAGCCACGGCTACTCGCCCTCCCCCGCCTCGGCCCGAATCTCGTCGGACTTCTCAGCCGCGTCGAGTAGAGCCGCCGCGTACTGGCGAGCAGCCTCCGGGGTCGGGTAGCCACACCCGCCGCACTGGCCGACCGTCATGTCCGTCCGGATGTCGCCGTCGTCGTCGACCTCGACCGACGCGACGGTCCCGTAGATGTCGGCGAACCCGACCTTGCGCTCGGTCATCGCAGCCATCAGGCAGCGGGCCTCTCGGACACGGGAGTAGAAGGAGAAACGGGATCGACCTCGCCGAGAAGGTCAAGCGGCTTGACCGCTAGGGCCTCGGGGTCGTCCTCGCGTGCCCGCTCGGTGAAGAACTTGGCGAGCTTGCCGAGCGTCGCCAGCTGGGCGCCCTTCCCGGCCTCAAGACGACGGATCGTTTGCCCCGCGACCCCTGCCAGCTCGCCGAGTTGCTCTGGGCTAAACGCCGCCTCGGTCCGGTACTGCTCAAGCCGCGTCATGCGGCCACCGTGTGGCGCCGAGCCGGCCTGGCCTTCATGTAACCGGGCCAGAGATCCTCTGGCGCGAGGCCCATGTCGTCGGCGAACTTGCCGGCTGTGGAAAGGAAGGGCGTCTTGCCCTCCTCGATGCGGCGGACCGTCATGCCGGCCACGCCGATACGAAGCCCGTACTGCTCAGGGCTCAGTCTGAGTTGGACGCGGTGCTGCTGGATTCGACGGCCTGCAAGTCGGTTCGACGACATGCAAGCAGCTTAGAAGAGGTTTGGAACCTTGTCAAGTCATGTGGATATCTGAGAACTCGTCTACATAGGTTCGATGTCGCTTGGAAAGAAGGGGTCGCGTGCGCAATGCCGAGTTAGTAGACCTCCAAATCCGTGCTCTCAGCAGAGGAACTCAAGCGCCGCATCGAGGCCGCCCGCATCCTGCGCGGCGTCCACCAGACCGAACTCGATCGCCTGTTCGACGAAGACGGGCTCGGCAAGAAGGCCGGCCGCTTGGAGCGCGGCGACCTAGCTCTATCGCGCGCACTCTTGGACGGGTTGATTCGCCACCTCAAGGTGCCCGAGCGATGGTTCACCGATCCCGACGTCGACACTATCGTTGGCTGGGGCATCGCTGGAGCGACCGGCAAGGGCGACTTCACGACGGAACAGCTTCAGACGATTCAGCAGGCTGCGGCGCTTCTTGCAGCGGCAGGCCAATCGTCTGAGCAAGGAGAGCCGCGGCGCCGCGAAGCGTCGGGAGGGCAGGATCATCCGACCGGACCTCCGGCAGGCGGCATTCGAGGAGATGGGTGACCTCCTCGACAACCGCGCGCGCCGACAGGGTGCCAGTGACCAGCGGCGCTGGTCGAGCCGACGACGGTCCCACTACGGCTCGGAGGTGGCTCTGCTCCAGCCCCAGCTGCCCCACGTCCTCCGGCTCCCTCTTGCCTGCCATGTCCTGCTCCCTGCCCTGGCCGTTCACGCTCGCCCCGAGTTCGGCGGCCGGCTCCATCGGGGTTGACGAACGTAGCTATCGCACCTGACAGAACGACGATCTACCGGGAGGGTTCCCTGATGAAGCGCATGATGTTCGCCTTGGCCGTAAGTGCCCTGCTTGCCGCCGCCCCGGCCGCCGGCGCCAAGCCACGCATGACGACCCAAACCTTGATCCAGGGAGAGGACTCGCATCTCGTCGGCTACGGATGCCAGCCAGCCAAGTACTGGGTCAACTACCGAGGCCGCGCCCGCGACATCGAGAGCTATCGACCGATAGAGGGTGCCGTGCTCTCTCCGGGCTACAGCGACACCACGCCGATGAACAAGCGGCCGACGGTCACCCATGTGGCCGAGGGCAACGGCCGCGTTACATGGACGGTCGCACCCGACGCCGAGGAGTGCGCTCGACGCGGCGAGAACTTCGTCTGGCGGGCCGGCTGGCGCGAGTGGTCGGTCGAGTACGAGCGGAAGGTCTACGCCATCGAGGCCACGACCCAATCGAGCCTGTCGTTCAGGTCGCTGTCCGGGATCGGCATTCGACAGCTCGCCGGGATGCCCGTCGGGCGAATGCGGAATCTCCAGTTGAGCAACGTGGCGAGATACCTCGGGCGGCCATCCCGAATTTGGGACAGCCGGTATCCGACCCAGTGCTTTGCACGCTGGCGATCTCTCGGGCTGCGGATCTCGTTCGTTTCGTTCGGCGGCACACGGAACTGTTGGGAGCGGCATTTTCAGAGCGGCAGAATCTCCGGGCCGGCGCTGCGGAGCTGGGCGGCCGTCATCGGCGACCGGCCGGGCATCCTTGGAGGCACGCTGCCGCCGAAGTGGCACCGTGAGAAGTCGCTCGCGCTGAAGTACTTCCCGTACGGCGGCGGCTGGCACGCGACGACGGTCGGTGCGCGCTTTCGTGGGAGTCCCGCCCGGATCGCGGCGTTCGATCTCTTGGTCGGGGCCGCCGGCGACTAGCCCTCGTCTATTGGAGAGGTCCCCGACTCTGATTTCGCTGCGAGGACCCATAGACCCGCTGCACTCTAACCGTGTTCCCACTTGTGGCGTACCGCAAGATGGGTATGTAGTGTTACTGCTACACACCACCGGGAGGGGCACCGATGAGCGACGTGTTTGACAAGGCCAGAGCGGCCATTGACGCAGCGGAGAACCGGTTCGAGGGCTTCGTGCTTTCGCGCGATCCTGATTTCCGCGCCAGCTTGGCCGAGGCCGACGAGCAGCTCGCCGCCGGCAACACGGGCTCCCTTGCCGACCTTCGCAGAGAGCTCGCCTCCCAAGACGAGCGCCCCTCCGTCCGCTAAGGCAGTCCTGCCACACATAGAGGTAGATACCCGGCGGGTCGCCAAGGATCTGCGCCGCCTTCCCGCCCCGATGCGTGATCGGCTGCAACGCACGATCGATTGCCTCGAGGTCGACCCGTGGCCAGCTCTCGACGTGGATGGACTCGTCGGGTTCGAGCCCTGGCTGCGGATCAGGGAGGGCAACTATCGGATCATCCTGCGCCCCTTGACCGACAGCGAGTTGCACACGCTGAACGTGCCGCTGCCCGTCGCCGGCTATTACGTGGCGCGCGCGATCGACAAGCAGTACGTGCAGCGCGTGCTGCGCGGCCTTTCTAAGGCGTCGTCGCCCGCGCTGAAGCCGCCGGCTAGCCAGTAGCGGACGCGGACCAGCGCCCCGCCTATGGTGCGAGTACAAACCCTCTCCCCTCCGTCGCGACCGTCCGCTCCCCCGCCCGCTGGCGCACCCAAAGTCCCCTGATGAGTGAACGTCGCGAATCGGTCTTGACGAAGTTGTCGGCCGAACCTAACCCATCGCGGCGCCCCTGACAATAGGAACATAGGCCTACTAGACAAATGGTCGAAGGTAGAGGAGGCCCGGCCGCGAGGCCATCAGGGGAGAGGACCCCGGACCGGGCCACCAAATCCCCTGATGCTCGGTAGTCCCGGCGGCCTGGAGGGCGCGCCGCAGGATTGTCCGAACCTCTGGCGCCAACCTACCGAATCGGTCCTGCCGTCGCCACCCAGAACCGGCCAATAGGCTGAGTCGGCCGGCACCCGTCCGGAGCACGCCAGAACGACCACGACACCACATCCGGCATCGGCGAGCACCCGGTCCGAATTGGAGGGACGGAACCGGGTGCTGCAGCCGCCGCCCCGGCGGTCTCCCACACGGAGGGCGGACCCCACGTTACACCCGACTGGTCTTTCTTGCTCTGGTCTTTCGTGCCGGCGCAAGCCATACATCCGGGAGTGGGCCAACCGGCAGGGGATCGCAACGTGGTGCGGGTCGGGCGCAACGTGCGCCGGCTCCGCCTCGCGCGCGACATGTCGCAGGAGGACCTCGCCCACGCCGCGGGCCTTCACGTCACGATCGTGTCCCGACTGGAGCGAGCAGAGCGCGAGCCGCGCCTGGGCACGCTCGTCGCGCTCAGCCGAGCGTTGACCGTTCCGCTGGCCGACGTGATCGACGGCGTCAAGTAGACCCCCACCAACGCAAGAACGGCCCGCCTCCCACTGAGGGGAGACGGGCCGTAGGTGCTGCCGACAGGTTGCCCTGCCTATGTTGCCGGTCTTCTACTGGGTGCGCAAGCGGCCCATGCCGCCGAGCCGGACGAACCGGACATCGGCCTTCGTCAGCGTCGAGCTCACGGCCGAGCCGGGGTCCACCTTGTAGCGGGTGCCATACCACGGGCCGAAGCTATTGCCAGCGAACTGGTAGAGCGCGTACGCCATCTGCGCGGTGATGAGCGGGTTGCGCAAGATCGCCGTGTTCGTCGCCGTTCCGCCCAGCCCCACGTAGTAATCCCACGCGACGCAGCACCAGACCTTCGGGGTGTTCTGGACGAGTCCGACCCCGATCGACGTCGCGCCCGGCACAACACGACCGTCGTAGCCGAGGATGCCGGGATACCCGCCCCAGAGCCCTCCCCCGCTCTCACCTCTGGCGATCGTCGCGAAGATGTACGCCTCACGCGGCGAGGCCCCCGCCGCCTCGAAGATCCGCCGGATGTCGTCGAAAACGATGAACGGGTAGGGACAGTCCGTGCCGAGACAGGTGTGCGCCGGGTAGACGCGGTTGAACTTGCCGACGCCCTGGCTGTACATCCGGCGGATGTGGCCACGCCGGTAGCTCGCCCGATGCTTGCGCAGGATCGGTCGGCTCGTGCTCGAGCGCTGGCATCGGATGATGCGGTTCAGCGTCCGCCGCTCGAACTTCGTCGAGCGCCACTTGCCATCAAACGCGCGCCGCTTCGCGAACGAGTGGAACGTCGCGCGGTCGTAGACCTTCTTGCAGCCGGCCGGCTTGGAAAGGATCGAGGCCTGAACGTTTGCTAGCGCCGGGCTGTTGCCAACGAACGTTGCGCTAGCGAGGGATGGCCCCCACACAGCCGCGGCGAGGGTGACGAACAGCAGGGCGAGGGCCAGCGCGATCGCGCTGGTCGGTCGTCGTAGACGGATGCAAACCACCTCCAGGTGGCTCGAGGTCAGGGATACGGCGCGGAACGTTCAGCGCCGCCGTTCCGCCACGCGGGCGGTCAGGTCGTCAGGTCGCTCGCTGCGCCTGGCGGACGTGCCAGTCCGCCAACCCGGCGTGTGTTGCTGCGGCGAGCATGTGATGGGAGCGCGTGCCGCCACCCGCCCCGGTCAGCTGGTCCTGCTGGGTCTGCAGCAGCATGTAGACGGGGATGTCGGCGGCCTCCTCGAGCGCCTCGGCGAGGCCGTCCCAGGCGGGGTTGGCCCAGGCGTCGCCGAACTGGGCTTGGCCCTGCTCGATCCGCTGGACGATCAGCCGGTCGAACGGCTCGACTGGGTCGCCGTGGTAGGCGGCGATCTGGCTGGCGAGCTGCTGCCGCCAGAGCGCCTCCAGAGCGGGATCGCGCAGGCTCATCGCCCGACCCGGCGGAGTCCGACGGCGAGCAGAACGCCCGCCGCCAGGCCCACGAGGTAGGCGATCAGGCCGTCACGGTCCATCTACTCGGCCGGCGCGTTCGGCACGAGGTAGACGAGCAGGGCCGTGCCGGCGGCGATCAGCTTGTCGGCCGTCTCGTCGTCGATGCCGAACACGACCGCGGCGAGACCGACAGCGGCAACGATGAGCTTCGAATACTTGGTCATGGGGCGATCCTTCCTGGCCGGCTACAGCCGGCCGGTCTTGGCTTTGAGGACGCGGGTGAGGACGCGCCGCTGCCGGCCGCTGACGGCTCGGTCGCGTAGGCGGCGGACGCGCTTGAGGGACCTACGGACCCCCGGCTTGATCAGCCGGGCCTTGATCCGCTTGCGTGCCTTCTCGGCCGCGCGGAGCTTCCGGCGACGCTTCTGCAGCGTCTCGGCCGCCTTGCGCTGCTTCGGGCCGAGCACAGACATCGGCTGGGTCCGCTCCCGGAAGTAGGCGAGCAGGAGGCTGGCGGGGCACTCGATGTGCCACGACTCGCCGGGAACGGTGCGCCTCGGCTGGAGGCCGTTCTCGAGCAGCCACGCGAACGCGGCCCAGTCGTTGCCGAAGTCGATCGCGTGGTCGAACCGGCCCTCGCGGATGTGTGGTGCGGTCGTGGACGGCCGGGCGGCGCCGGTCGGGTTCGAGGGGGACCACAGCCCGAGGTCGTCGACTAGGTCCTGCTGGCGGGCTATGGTCCGCTTGCCCTCGTTGACGTTGGACCGCACCCCGTCGGCGTACATGTCGTGGAGCACGACAGACCACACCTTTGAGACGAGTTCGCGGTCGCGGGAGATCGACGCCGGAAGGCGCACGTACTGGACAGCCATGGAGTTGACCTCCTACGGGTCGAGGTAGAGAGCTACGAAGAGAGGCCAGCGCGCACGTCGGGGGACGTCACCGCTGGCGAGATAGAAGCGCCACCGCTAGGCTTCCCAGCATGGGGACCAGCACGGAGAACTACGGGTCGCGCACGGAGGGACAACCGAGCGTCGGCGCGGTCTACCTCGGCAGCGTGGAGCTATCACGAGCCGAACGTTGGGTCGAGGACGGCCAGCACGTCATCCGGTCCGCCGAGTTCGACTGCATCGCGGAGGGCGCCGATGTCGATCAGGTCGTGGTCGCGTTCGTCGATAACGCATTCGACTTGATGTGCATGCTGATCGAGGCCCAAGGCGCAGGGGAGGCGACTGACGGCGAGCGAGAAACGCTTGAGCTGCTTCAGTCGAGGTTCGCGCGCGCGGCTTGGGGCGAGCGCCAGAAAGCAGCGAGACGCCGCAAGGTGA
Source organism: uncultured Acidimicrobiaceae bacterium (assembly GCA_964474055.1). Classification (GTDB taxonomy): domain Bacteria; phylum Actinomycetota; class Acidimicrobiia; order Spongiisociales; family ZC4RG35; genus JAICND01. The sequence continues at coordinate 25,327 of CAYYRT010000447.1, forward strand.
TCTCGCAGATGCGAAGGCGTGGTGAGCCCCACTGGGGGCGTCGCTCACCAGCAGCCAACTCATTGGCGCGCTAACTCGACTGGCCGGGAAACCGGTCCGCAAGGCCAAGCACGGACAGATGTTTCGTGTGGTGGTCGTGTCGAGCGACGGCGTGAAGTGCGGAGTGGCGATAGGCCCCGTGAGCGACCATCGCCGCGAGCCGAGCTCCGCGACGATGAACATGGTCGCCGACCGTCTCCGCGTTCCGCGAGGCGAGATCCTCGACGTTCTCGCCTCGTGGTCGGCAGCCAAGCTCCGGCGCCATCTTGAGGCCAGGACCGCCGAGGAACTCCGTCCGCCCGCACGCGGTCACTAGCCCGCCACGCCTCAGGTGAGGAACCGCGCGACAGCAGTCACGGCCTCCCCAGCGGAAGGGCCGCCAAGACGGTCGGAAGCAACAGCGATCGCGGAGGCTGTCGAGGTCGCCATCGTGACCCAGAGCAGACGTTCGATCAGCGGGAGCTTCGCGTCGAACTTCGCGTCGAGCGCAGCGATCTGGACCTTCGCCGCTACACCGTCCGACTCGATCTTCTCCACCCGCTGCTCAATCTTCTCGATCCGCTCAGGGACACTCTTGCCGTCACCAGCCATCTACAACCTCCAAGGTGTCCATGCGAATGGGGTCAACCCTCCTGGCTAGGCCGGCATTGCGATGAAGTGGAAGCCGACGGACGGATCGACGAGCGCCCCCGTCGTCGACCGCTCGAAGGCGAAGCCGAGGGTGCCGGGAGTATCGGAGTACGCTCGGCCGATGTCGGCGTTGCCCGTCAAGGGCGTCACGCTGATGACGGGACCTACGTCAAAGGGCACGTCGAGGGTGACCGTGTACACGCCGGCCGGGTATCCCGGCGTTCGCGCCGACGAGAACCCCGCCCCACGCACGACCGTCCCGTTCGCTGCTACGACACCCCGCACGGTGCCACGGCCGGCACGCCCGACAACGAGCATGTCGTTGCCGCGTGCGAGGACCGTCACGACATCGTCGACGGCGAGCGCGAGACCGTCGATGGCCGAGAGCCCCACGATGGCGTCGGCCGTGTCGGCGCCACCCAAGGCGACCGACAGCGGGTCGATGTCGGTCACGGCCCCCTTGCGGAGTCGGACCGTCTCCCGCTCCAGTTTCGTGATCCGGTCGTCGAGTTCTTTGCGGACCCAGTCGTCCATCTACACCACCACCGTCGCTCTCGTCTCGGCCTGCATTTGTCCTTCTGCGGAGAGCGGGATCTGCAGCTGGGACACGACGTGATCTCGGTCCAGGCCGATCCGTTCCCGCTTGACGCGCACCACCTGATTCGGCTGCAGCCTCGGGTTGACGACCGTTCCGAACGACACGCTCTCGACGGTGCCGAGCTGGCGTGCCAACCGGGCTGCCGCTACGTCTGCGGCCTGTTCGTTCGACTTGATGCCGGACGAAGCCCAGAAGTCGGGGACCCGCCCGAACGGGCCGTGGTAGTAGGTCGGCGATAGCGCGTTGTCGTCGACTGCTTCGCCGCGCGCGGGGATGTCTGTGTCGCCGAGGTTCTCGCCCGTCACGATCGCCTTGTTGAAGCTGCCGAGCCGGGTCCACGACCGGTTAACCGCGACGAGCACACCGTGTTCGCCCTCTTCGACCTCCCATACGGGGCTGCCGGTGACGAACATCGACACGGGGTCGGCAGTCAGGATGCCATCGTTGTCGAAGTACAGCCACCATCCGCATAGCTCGGCTAGCGTCTGGCAGAACTCCCAGCGGTCTGAGCCTTCCTCGGCGGGGAAGATGTCGGGGGTGGTGTAGGTCGTCGTCGGAAGGCTGTTGGGCACGTCCGGCCAGATGGCCTGGATGCAGTCGAGGATCGCGGTCGCGTAGTTCGTGTTCGCGGGCACCTGATAGGGCGCCTCGAACCGTGCGTCGATGACCCTCGCTGAACGGTCGGTGCCTTGGACGCTCATGGTGAGCTGGTCGCCGGTGTCGTCGATCGTCACCGTGTCGACGCGATAGATCCCCAGCGGGTAGGTCTCCACGTCCCCGTTGAGGTAGCGGACGCCTCGCCTGATCCGGACTTCGGCGTCATACGGCGCGAACGGCGACCCGGCGTTCACGGGTATCCAGCCCAACGTGCCGTCGTCGCCTATCTGGAGGTCGCACTGGCCGCGCGACGTGGCGTTAGCGGCGAGGGTCACTGACCCGTCGAGCACGGTCGGGAGAGGTATCTCGTCGCCGCCGTCGATCAGCCATGCCTCGACGACAACCTCCGCGAAGTTGGCGATGGCGTGGAGGAACCGGTCTCCGTCGATGTCAAGCGCGACGATCGGCGGATCGCCAACGGGCGGCTCGGGCTCGCCTCCCCCCTCACCCCCCTCGTTGAGCAACAGCAGCAGCGACACGGTCTCAGCGCCCCACGCCGAGCAGGTTGAGAGAGCCCACAGGCGGCCCCCCTACAGGGTCGGGGGTGGCGGGCGCGATCGCGACGAGCGTCCCGACGTTGGGCCGTGAAGCGGAGATGGTGCCGGTACGGGTCCCCGTCGCGCCGGATGCCGGCAGCGCCTGCTCAGCTAAGAAGACCGCGTTGGCGACGTTGTCGACCGCCGCCATTCCTGCCGGCGGGGTCCAGGTGCTCGTGGTCGGCCCGTCGGGGTTGCCGAAGTAGGCGAGCAGGCAGTCGGCCACAGCGGGGTCGATCGACGGCGCGACAACGGATGCGCTGCTGCCGCCCGACTGCTGCGAGCCGAAGTCAGCGATTGGGTCGGCTGGGTCATGCCCCGAGTAGGAGACCGCACGCCACCAGCGGTAGACGTTCGATCCGCCGTAGGTGAACACCCACGGTCCGGCGGTGCCGTCGTCGGTGCGCCAGTAGAGGCCGTGCCGGAACGCGCCGCCGTTGACCTGCTCGTCGATCAGCTCGACGAACCCGACGCCCGCCGGCGGTGTGATCGCCGTCGCCGTCTCGACACCGAACTCGACGATCATGAGATCGCCGAGGCTGGCCCCAGCGGGCCGCGTTACTGATCCCGTCGTGCCCTGCGTGGCCGCAGCACGACTAGTCCCCGTACGGGTGACCGACATCGCTCTCTACCCCTCCCTCTGGTGGGAGCGGAGCACGGTGGGCCTCATGCGTAGAAGGCGTTGAGGACGACCTCGTTCGCGCCCGGCGCCCCGGTGTCCGCATCAGCGATACCGGTCGTCGCAGCGGCGGTGATCGCGGTGGAGAACGGGATGCCGTGCGGGAACTCGATATGCCCGACCCCTCCGGCCGGGAACGGCAACGTCAAGAGCGGGGTCGTGGACCCGACGGTCACCGACGCGGCGGTCGCGTTGTAGAGCTTCAGGAAGCGGACGGAGTCGGCGAGGTTCGCGAAGTAGTAGCCGTACAGCCGGCCGGCCGTGCCCTTGATCTCTTCCTCGGTCTCGTCGAGGTCGAGCGAACGGAAGACCGTCAGGCCAGAGCCGGTCCGGACCCCGAGGCCCACATCGCCGATCAGGTTCGAGCCGGCCGAGATGGACGTAACATCGACATCGCCGATATCGACGCCGGAGTTCGCGCCCAGCTTGCCGATCGCGTTGGTGCCGGCCGGTAGCGCAGCGACGACATCGACCTGCATCTCCGAGCCGGAGATCGCGTTGTCGAGCAACTGCACCGCCGTCTGGATCGCCTCCAGCCGCGACGTGTCCGCGTCGATGGTCGTGAGCAGCGCCTCCAGCCCATCGACATGGCCGATCAGGGTGGCGAGCGCAGTCTGGGTGTCAGCGTCGTCTACCGCGAGCGTGCCGCCCAGCGCGGCGAGGACCGCCGCCAAGGTCGTCTCAGACGCCGGGTCTGCGAGCAGCGTCGCTAGCGCAGAGTCGGCCACCGGCATCGGCGACGCGGCCGACACGTCCGTAGCGGACCCGTCGGCGCCGTGCTGGACTTTCACGCGCTGGTGCTTGACGCCGCCGATCTCGTCGGCCGCGATGATGTCGCCCTCCGCGGGCAGGGTGCTGTTGTCGGCCATAGGACAGCTCCTTTCCTCCCTATCGGGGAGGGGACGTAGGGACGGCTGGAAGAGGGGGTGCGGCTAGGAACGGCCGGCTACGGCTGGTACGGTCCTAGGCATGAAACGGGGGTTCGCGGCAGGGGTGCTGGCGGCGGGGGCGTTGACGCTGCTCATGGTGGTGCCGGCCGACGCGCGCCTGCTGGAGGGCACACCACGGCTCGAGATCACGCGCACTGTCGCGCTCGCCGCCTTCCCGACAGCCTCCGACTACTGTCCCCACCCGGTCCGGATCGAGTCGAAGCCGCTCGACGGCTACGGGGGGCTCGCCTACTGGTGGGAATGCCGGATCGAGCTAGACGAGGACTGGCGGACGTGGGGGATGGACACCCTCTGTTCGGTGGTCGTTCACGAGTACGGCCACATCGCGAGATTACGGTTCCCCGACAACCCCACAGATCCCGGGCACAGCCCCGACCCGGACAGCATCATGTTCGCCGGCCATCACTCGCACGCGGCGTTGCCGCTCTGCTCCAACCTTGGTCCCGCCGAGCAGAACGCACGCATTGAAAAGCGCGCGACACGCCAACTGATAGCACGGTACCGGCGGGCGATCCGCCCCAAGATCCGGCAGCGCCTGCGGCCAAAGCTGCACGTCCAGCGCAAGCGGTTACAACGTGCCGAGAGCGCTTGGCTTGAAGTACTCGGCCGGGCGATCACCGACGGCCAACAGAACCGGGTACACGTCCCCGGCTTCTAGGGTCGCGGCACCTCTGTCCAGCCCAACGTCTCGCGAGTGTCGCCGACGTATGCCTTGTCGACGACGTAGGCGATGTCGATCTGGCCAAAGATCACCCAACGGTCGGGACGTTTGTCGGTCGCACCGACCTGGAGTAGTAGCGGCGTGGCGGGATTGGCTCGCAGCAGGGCCTTGAGCGCGTCGCGCGCATCCTGGTCAGGCGTCAGGAACGCCACCGCCCCTGTCTCCGGGCCGTGCTTGTCGGCGGCGAAGATGACTGACGACCGGCCGAGCGGGTGCATCTGGCCCTGCCGGGGGGCAATGCTCGACTCGCCGTAGGCGTCGATCCGCACCGCCAAGTCCTGGGCGGGGTCCAGCGGATGCTTGAGCCAGCACGTCCTGGTCGGCCCCCACATGCCGACCTCTTGAACCCACGCCGACCAAGCGAACAACCCAGCGCCGTGGTCGTGGCCGGCGCGCACCCGATAGGTGACCTCCTGGCCGTTGCCGCCCTCCCGGTCCCACGCGGTCGCGCCGCCTGAATCCTCGTCCACTAGTCCCTGGCCAGCGACCGTGCGGACCTTTCGCCAGGTGGTGCCGCCGTCGTCGGACGCCTGGACTTCGAAGATATCGGTGGTCGCCGCGCCGTCCGCACCCTCTTCGATATCAACGCGAATACGCCCTTGGGGGGTCTCGGCCACAAGCGTCACTGTCGGCTCGGCGGGCCGACTGACGGCGAGCGTAAAGTCGCCCTTCTCCCAATCCGACCAGTGCTGTTGCCCGTTGACGGTCTGGGCGATTCGGACGTGAACGTCGTAGGCATCGTCCGCCAGCGGCATCGAAGCTTGCCAGGAGGACGCCGAAGACGCCACAACGCCCGACTCGATTAGCCGCGGATCGCTGTCGGGGTCATCACCGTCAGCCGTGACAACGACCTCAAAGCGCGTCTGGCCGTTGCCATCGGCGTCGAGATTCGGGGTCCACTCCGCCAGTACGAGATTCGTGTCCGTCACCGCCCCCGATGGACCCGTGACCGCCAGCTCGGGCTGCTCCACATAAGTGACATCTACGTACACCTCATAGAGGCGCAGCACTAGGGAGCCGCCCCCCGGACGAGCCAGCTCTACCCCGGTGGGAACGTCGCCCGTTGACACCGTCGCAACCACGTAGGTAGTTGGCGTAGTCAGAATGTACGCTGCCGAAGTAGCGGTGATGATGTACGCGGAAGTGCCGAAGACCGCGCCGGAGAAGCCGACCACCCCGCTCGACACCCCGGCCCGCACGCGGAGTGCGCATGCCTTAATTACGGCCCCGGCCGGCAACGAGGGCGCCCCCAGGCCAACGTGCGCGAAGTCCCCACTGTTGTCGAACGCCGCGTAGCTCGAATCGCTGTTGTCGGACAAAACCCCGTGGATCGCCGCGCCGCCGGTGAGGGACACCGAGCTACTAGCCAGCGTGGAGTTTGGGCGTAGCGTGCTTACGCTCATCCTCTGATCCTCGCCCTCTGTTGTGTGCGTTCGCGCTGCTCGCGCTGGCTGAACTTCAACTCGACGCGCCGATCGATGACCGTCTCGCCCGCCACGTCGATATGGAGGTCGGCGTAGTAGGTGCCGCCGTCTCCGCCCTTGGGCGTGAGTTGCGCCATCTGGTCGGGGGTGAAGATCGTCTCGCCGGACTGCACCAATGCCATTCGCTCTTGGCCGACGGGGCCGGGCACGACGCCGCCTGTGTGGAACACGCCGCCGAACGGGACCAACCTCTGCATGCCGGCCGTGATGTTCTCCTGCAGGGCTTGGAGGGCCTCTACGCCGTAGTAGCGGTCGAAGATCGCCTTGTCGAGGTTGCCGGAGTGGTCGGGCTCCTCGGGGGTTTTCTTGATGATCGGGCCGGGGGTGTTCAGCTCCTTGAGCTGCTGGTGGGCGTCGAAGATCTGGCCGGAGAACTGGCCGAAGTAGTCGGGCACCTGGCCGAAGAACTTGTCGGTCCGCTCGCGGAGACCGCCGACACCTTGGACAGTGTCGAGCTGGGTCTCGTAGTTGGAGCCGTCTTCGGTGAGCGCGTCCCGGCGTGCTGTGAGCGTGGGGAGGATGCGGCCGGCGATCGCGTCGCGCTCCCGGACGTTCGCGGCGCGGTGGCGGGACACGGCCTCCATCCGGTCGCGAATGGCGGGGATCTTCTCGTCGATCAGCGTCTTGGCCTTGAGCCCAGCGAACGCGTTCCCGAAGAGGTTCGGGTTGCGTAGCCTTGGTGCGATCCATCGCGCCAAGGTTTTGATCCTCGCCGCGAGCTTCTTCGGCTTGCGCTTGGCCTCGACAAGGTCGCCGAGTTTGCTGCGGACCGTCGCCTGCTTGGCGATCCGCTTCCGCAGCACCTGGACGGCCTCCTGCTGCTCGACGATCCGCGCCTTAACCTGCTCGACCAGTTCACGGACACGGACCCGTGCGTCGATGAGGTCGTTGCGGTAGTTGAGCAGCCCGCCGAGTTCCTGCTGTTTCCACTCGCCGGCGGTGCGGCCTTCCATACGGCCGAGGTCGACGGCCTGACGCCCCTCGGGGTCGAGGATCGGCTCGCCGTCGGCGTCCTCTAGCTGGACGGTGAGCGCGTCGGCACGGTCGCCGCGGTCGCCCCAGATAGGGATGTCGCGCTCGAAGCCGGCGAGTCGCTGTACGAGGTCGGGCGGTAGCGAGAACTGCTCGTTGATGCGGGCCATGAGCCGCGCCATTTGCTTGGCGCGGCTGCCCTTCTTCGACTGGGGGCGACGGACTCGCTTCAGCGTCTGGCGGATCGACTGCGGCAGGTTCCACCGTCCGGTGGCCTGCGAAATGTCGATCTCGCCGAGCGGCGAGCCGATGCCGCCCGTCTTGGTCTTGCCCTTCTGCGCCTTCTGCTTCGTGGCTTGCTTCATCGCCGTGGCCTTCGCGTTGACCGCCTGGGCGATCATCCCCGCACGCTTCGAATAGCCAGCCGGGGTGGCGTGGTAGCCGTCCGGGGCGAGCTGTCCGGCGGACTGGGCCGCCCACGGGATCAGGTTCACGTCGCCGCCGACGCCGCGCAAGAGCCGGTTCTTTTCGGGGCCGGTCCCCCACGGATCGTTGACCGTGAGTGCATGCAGGGGCGCGCCGCCAGTGAGCCGGTCGACGGCCTTCAGTGCCGCTGCGACCGCCGACGGCGAGCGGTCGTTGGTTCCGAGGTCGAAGATGTACTGCTTCGCCGCGTCGGAGAACAGTCCGGCGGACCCTGCCGCTGGACGACCGGACAGCACATCCGCCCTCAAGGCCTGCTTGAGCCGGCCGGCGAGCCCCGCGCCCACGGTCCCGACTCCGAGGGAGTCGCCGACCATCTTGACGATGC
>CAYYRT010000448.1:0-2456 GCA_964474055.1 uncultured Acidimicrobiaceae bacterium
CGGCGACGAAGGAGCCGGGACGAAGGGGGCGAACTCATTAGAGCTCGTCTGTCCGCCCCCCTCACCACGCGCTGCGCTCGTGGTCCCCTCCCCCCGCTACCGCGGGGGGAGAAAGGGATCGGGGTGGCGAGGGGGAAGAGACGTGGAGGCGACGGAGCTGGGCAATGGTGGCGGTGGTCATCGTGGCCGGCACTCCCAGTTCGGTCAGCAGGCTTAGGGCGGCCTCCATCTCCTCGAGCCGGCGCTCGGCGTGGGTGGCGGGCCCCCAGCGGAGTCGTTTCAGCAAGGCTTCGTCGATCGAGGTCAACTGGTCGACGAGGTGGTTCCAGAACCATTCGGCCTGGCCATAGGCAATGGCCGCCTCTGTGCTTTCGATCAGAAGGGCAGAGAGTCCTTTCATGACGACGCTGCGCAGCAGCTTGCGGGCAGCCGCAGTCCCGGCGCGGTCGTCCACTACCTCGACGCTTCCGCCGCGGGAATTGATGAGATCTGCGTACTGCTCTGCCCCCGTTCCCGACGCCAGTGCCGGTGTAGCCAGGCCCCGTCCGGGGACCGGAGCCATCAGAGCCACGTCCGCGAAAAGAAGGCCATGAGCGACGGCAACCTCGGCCAGAGCCTCCTTCAGACCCGGTGAGCCGGTGGAGAGATCGGCGTAGATCGCACCTTCGTCAACCGATCCGGCAACCTGCTCGAGAAGCGCACCGGCTCGCGACGAAGGGGTCATTGCCAGGACCAAGGTGCAACCAGCCGTTGCAGCATCAGGAGAGTCGTAGCGGCTCACTCCGCTGATCGGCCCCACCGGGGCGGGATCGTATCCGCCCACCTCGTCACCACAGCGGGCGAGATCGGCCGCCACAAGCGATCCCGCCTCCCCCAAACCGAGCACTGCCACCTTCACTCCAGGTCCTCACCGGTGTCCACCCACCGAACCCCGAGGTCTTGGAGACGTTGGCGAAACCCGTACAGATCGAGCCCGAGCTCGCCGGCGGAAAGGCGGGCCCTGGTTTCCTCCTCCTTGAGCAGACGCTTCCGTGCGGCCTCCGCCACCACCGCGGCACGCTCCCTTTCCACCACCACCACTCCATCGTCGTCGGCGACTACCACGTCGCCGGCGTTGACCCTCACCCCGGCACACACCACGGCAAGGTTGACGGTGCCGGGGACCGCCTTGGCGGTGCCCGCGGCGTGAACCGTGCGCGCCCAAACCGGGAAACCCATGGCCCGGAGGACGGCCACGTCCCGAACCCCGGCGTCGATGACCAGGCCGCGACACCCGCGGGTTGACACGGAAACCGCCAGCAGCTCACCGAACATCCCGTGGAGGGTGGGAGACATGGTCGTCACCACCAGGACATCGCCGGGTTCGAGAACTTCAACCGCGGCGTGGATCATGATGTTGTCGCCAGGCGCGCATAGAACGGTCACTGCCGAGCCAGCGATCCGAGCCCCAGCTTGTATCGGTTTCAAGTCGGGAGGGAGAAGCCCGCTGGCACCGGCCTCGTGAACGGTCGCCACTCCGGCGGCTCCCAACGTCTCGATGACCTCGGAATCTGCCCGCCTTATCGTTCGCACGACCATCGCTTCGGCCATCAGCGGAGTTCGGCGGCCACCTGGGGATACAACCGCTGATAGGCCTCGGCCTTGGTGTCAGCGACCAACCCCAGGTTGGGACCCGAGTTTCGCAACGCCTGGACTCCACGCCGAACCGCCACATCGGTGTAGTAGTCCCACAGATGCTGCTGTCCCTCCATGCAGCGCATCGCCTCCAGTTTGCGGTCCCACGCCTCGGTGACGTCGAGGAGAACGTCCGGCATGAAACCCGAGTACTCGGTCTGATGAGGCTCGAAGAGGAAGACTGGAGGAGCCCCGATGATCTCCGTTTCGGGGTCATAGCCGGCGGCTTGAGCAATGATGCGGGCGTGGGTGGCGATCGAGTAGGCAACTTCGTGGTCGCGGTTCCAGGGGTCCCGCTCGGTGTGGGTAAGCACGACGGTCGGGCGCACCTGCCGATATAGCTTGACGAGTCGGTCGAGGAGTTCGGGTGTCTCCACCAGCGGGTAGTCACCGGCATCGAAGGCGATGAAATCGGCGCCCAACACCTCCGCGGCTGCCACGGCTTCGGAGTGCCTCTTGTTCTTTACTGCTTCCAGGGTCATGCCCTGTCGCCAGTACCGGGCCGACTCACCTCGCTCTCCGTAGGCGAGGCAGGCAACGGTGACAGTGTGACCCCGCGAGGCGTACAAGGCCATCGCCCCACCGGCCCTCCAGGCGAAGTCCCCGACATGGGCACTGATCACTAGAAGCGACTCGCTCGCCATCGTCACCACCCTATCCCGCGGCGGACCTGGCTATCTTCAGTGAGCACCACTTGTGGTTATGAACCTAGATCCCCCCGGTATCCCCTGCATGTTGATGAGGGGCGGCACTTCCAAGGGAGCTTTCTTCCTCTCCGATGA
>CAYYRT010000449.1:0-3163 GCA_964474055.1 uncultured Acidimicrobiaceae bacterium
AGGACCGCCGCGCGTACCGCGTCCGGCGCAGAATCGAAGGCTAGGAAGAAGCTGTCGCCCTCGGTACCGACCTCGACCCCGTTGGTCTCCGCGATCGCCTCGCGGATCAGCTCCCCATGCTTCTCAAGAAGGGTCCGGAAGTCGCGTCGTTCCTGCACGAGCCGCGTCGAGCCTTCGATGTCGGTGAACAGAAACGTTACGGTCCCAATGGGAAGCTGGCTCATGGTGGCTACCGGCCGCAGATGCCGGTTGGCCGTGACACTACTGAGAAGGACCAGCCGTCGGAGATCCCAACACCCTTCGACCCCGGCTTAGCCGCTTGGAACAACTGACCCTGATCCAAACCAAATCCGTCGGACATCGACCGCGTGGCCGACGGAACCATGACCGACATCCTCACGAAGCATCACCTCCAGGGTTCTTCCCCCGGGGTAGCCCTTCACACATAACGCTCATGCCGCGGCCCCAGTAACCAGACATGAGTCACGGAATAACCGGCTATGCGCTACCCGTCCCATTGGCTGAAGCCCTTAGTAACCGGACTGACAGGGTGGTTGATACTGGGATTGGAGGGGTGCGAAAAGTCAAAGGTGGCACTGGCGACGTGCACCTGGTTGCGGGCGAGAGGGATGTCCGTCGGCTGCCGGTGTGGGCTGGGTCGTGTCCGGGGTTAGGTGTCGCGGTACAGGTCGGTGGAAAGGTACCGCAGCCCGGAGTCACAGAGGATGGTGACGACCGTGGCGTTGGGGCCGAGGCGTTCGGCGACACGCAAGGAGGCGACGATGTTGGCGCCCGAGGACGTCCCGGCGAAGAGCCCTACTTCCCTTGCGAGGCGTCGGGCCATAGCGATGGCCTCGTCGTGGTCACCGTCTGGATCTCGTCGACTTGGTCCGGTTCCCACAGCGGCGGCATGAACCCGATGCCGATCCCCTCGATCTTGTGCGAGCCGGTGGGACCGCCGGACAGGACGGCGGACTCGGCCGGTTCCACGGCGGTCACATGGAGAGCAGCACCATGGGCGCGCAGGGGGCGGGTGGCACCGTGGATCGAGTGGGCGGTACCGTCGGCGTGCACGAAGGCGTCGATCCGCCCCCCGGTCTGGATCCAGATCTCCTCCCCGAGGGCATGTAGCCGAGGATCGCGTCGTGGTTGTTGAGCTGGGCGCACCACCAACGGCCGGGTTGGAACGTTATCACTCTGGCTCGGGCGATCATGCTCTGATGAGGGACTCGGTGATTCGGCCGGCGTCGCTGGGGACGTCCTCGATCGCGGCGCCGAAGGCCCGCATTATGCGGCGCTTCTCGACGCTGAAGGCGTCGGAGAACACGATGTGGAGCCGGTATCCGAGCGCTGCGCACACGAAGGCCAGCGAGATGCCGGTGGTGCCGGCGGTGTACTCGACGACGGTGTCCCCGGCTGCAGCCGTCCGTCGCCGGCCGCGGCCTCGATGGCTGCGTGGGCCATCCGGTCTTTCATGCTCCCGGTCGGGTTGGCCCATTCCAGCTTGGCCATGACGCGTGCCGACCCGGGGGGAACCACACGGACCAACTCGACGAGCGGGGTGTTCCCGATGCCGGCCAGTGCGCCTCCCCGTGCCGTCTCCATGATCCACCTTCGCATCGTTTGGCGGCCGACGACCCTTCCCTCAAGCGTGCCCGGAGGACGGGCCGAGCGGTCTGGCCGACCGGTCGGGTCGGAGATACTGCCGCCGGAGATCTTCGTCGTTGTGTGGTCAGCGTTGCGAGCCGGGAGAGCGAATGTTGGACGCGAGTGTCGGGTTGACACCCTTGGAGTTCAGGGCAAGTGGGCGGATCGCGTCGGAGCGTTCGGTGTTGTTTCGGTCTGGCTGATCGCGACGCCAGCGAGTCTCGCGGATCCATGCACCTCCGAACTCCCGTCAAGAGCCTGAGGCTCCGTCGTCCGTGTTGCCGAAAGCTCTGGCAGACGACCACGACTCGGCCCGCGCTGGCGTCGTACGTCGGGGCTACTTTCGGTGTTCTCTTCTTGTGTTCGTCGCCCGCTTCCGCGTGGCTCTGCGCTCAGTGTTTAAGCTGCCGGTACCGGTCCCCCCGTTCGGGGTCTATTGAAAGGAGACGGGCAATGGTGACTGTCGGGCTGTTCGTTCCGCTGGAGGCGAAGGCGGGGAAGGAAGAAGAGGTGAGGAGCTTTCTTGAAGGAGGGCGCTCGCTGGTCGAGGGGGAGCCGGATACGACGGCATGGTTCGCGATCCGTCTGGGACCGTCGAAGTTCGCAATCTTCGACGTGTTCTCGGATGACTCGGGTCGGCAAGCGCACCTGTCGGGGAAGGTCGCCGAGGCATTGATGGCGCGAGCTGACGAACTCTTCGCTCAGCCACCGGACATCCAACAGATCGACGTTATCGCGGCGAAACTTCCTCAATAGCTGACGACAAGCCTTCCCCTGCAACGTGAGCTGAGGCATGTCACTAGCGGTGTTGCCGGACGACCTGCATGCCCGACGATATTCTGGAAGACCGACTCTTTCACTAGCCGACGCGCTTTACGAGAAACCCCTGGCCCTAGTGGGTCGAGGGTTTCATCGCGCCCGGGTCGTTGTCTCGGGGACCTTTGGGAAGGCGTCCAAGCCCGGACAGTGGCAGCCTAGGTCTGGCTGGCTCGCCCTGCCGAGATCAGGCGGTGTGCCAAATCCGGATCGGCTTCCAGGCAGAAGACCTGAGCTAGGCCCGAAATATCGATCACTCGCCGGATCTGACTCGAGCATCCCTTCAGCCAGATCCGGCCCTCAACAAGTGCCGAGGCGCGGTGCAGCAGTCGCAGACCGGTCGAGTCGATAAGGGTCATCTCGGAAACGTCGACGATGAGATGATCGGGAACGACCAGCAGGTGATCAATGACATTTCTTAGCTGATCATCCGTGGCCAAGTCGAGGTCGCCGGCCAGCTTGATGACTTCACAACAATCTGACCTGTGATTGCTGATCGTGAAAGAAGTCTCCATGGAGCTTCGTCCTTCCGACACTTCGAGAAGCGAGGCGGTGGTCCCATCCTCTATCGGTCGGAGCCGTGGGCAGGTTTAGACCTCACCCCGGACGTCATAAGAATCTGACTACATCGGAGCCTAGGGAGGCGCGAAACCCGGGACGGGGGGCCTAGACCTGATGTTGGGTTGGGTGGGAAGGCTCG
>CAYYRT010000450.1:0-5506 GCA_964474055.1 uncultured Acidimicrobiaceae bacterium
AGCTTCCCGAGCGGAATCGCCACCGCACCAATTGAAATCACCGAAACCACTTCGCCGCTCGTGTTCCGCCACAAGGAGCTAAGGGTCGACTCGGGAGGTCCCGGAAAGTATCGCGGTGGCCTTGGGCAGCGGATCGAGATCGAAGTGCGCACGGGCGAGCCGTTCGTGGTCTCCTCGCTCTCTGACCGGTTGCGATTCCCGGCAGAGGGCTACCTGGGCGGCCTCCCTGGGGCACCCGGGGGCTTCTCCACGTCGGTGGGTGATGCACGCAATCCCAAGCTCAGCAACAGGCTTCCCGCCAATGCCCGCTACACCCTCGAACTGCCGGGTGGCGGAGGGTTCTTCGACCCAAGGGAACGCGACCCTGCGGCAATCGCCCAGGATGTGGCGGAGGGCCTGGTCACTCCCGGGCGGGCACAGGCCGACTACGGAGTGCAGGTCGACGCCGAAGGGAACCTGCTCGAGGGTTGACCTAGCCGGAGGGTTTGGCTTGCGCCGGCCGGTCCTCGTCCCCCAGGGCCTTGAGCCAGCGTCGCAGGAGGCCGGCCAACCGCTCGCACTCCTCGGCTGTCAATGACGCGATGAGCTTGTGCTCGTTTTCAAGGTGATCCTCGAGTGTCTCGTCCAGGCGCCGGCGGCCGACATCGGTCAAACCTACCTGAGTGCTGCGCCGGTCACTCGTATGGGGCGAGCGCCGCACCAGCCCATCATCCTCGAGGCGGTCGATTCGGTTGGTGATCGCCCCCGAGGAGATCAGAAGGGAGTTGTAAAGGTCGGTGGGGGTGAGAATGTTCGGCTCACCCGCCCTCACCAAGGCGGCCAGCACGTCGAATCTGCCGCCTTGCAGGCCGTGGGTGGCGAAGACATCCTCGATGCGTCGCTCCAATATGCGCGACAACCGGGAGATTCGCCCTATCACGCCCATCGGAAAGACATCGAGGGCGGGGCGCTCACGCCTCCACTGCTCGAGCAGCCGATCAACGTAGTCGCCGTCCTCCACGAGACGATGCTACCGGCGGCGACCGACAAGGCATTTCGACGGGTGGTATCTTAACGTCGATCTATCTTGAAGAGGAGGGAGACGTGGAGGGAGTTGGCTTCGCCACCGGGTACGACCCCACCATGACGGTCCGGGAGATGGCTGACTGGATGCGCAAGGCGGAGGACCGGGGCTTCGTCATGGGGTTCTTCTCCGAGACGATCGAGCTCAACCGCGACTCGGTGTCAGCGCTGACCGCGGCCGGACTCGCCACTGAAAGGCTCGTTCTGGGTTGTACCCAGACTGTCCGTATCCGCAATCCCCTGGTGATGGCGCAGACGCTTGCTTCTCTCGACGAACTGACGGGCGGGCGCATGGTGCTATCCCCGGGTGCCTGCACAAATACCCACGCCCTGCGATACGGTCTGGAGCGCTTCTCTCCGCCCAACACGCTTCGCGAATGGGTGGAGGCTATTCGTCAGGTCATGACCGGCAATAACGTCTCCTACCACGGCGAGGTTGTCAACTTCGACGACGCCAAACTGAGCTTCGAGCCGGTTCGTCAGCACGTCCCCTTCCTAATCCCCGCCACGAGCCGCACCGGCCTCCGTCTGGCCGGACAGATCGGAGACGGGGTGATGCTCAACGCGGTCTGCTCACCCGAGTACTCAGCCAACGCCATCGCCATCGTCAAGCAGGCGGTCGCGGAGGCGGGCCGCAACTGGGACGACTTCATCATCGCCCAGATCGTCAACTGCTCCATCGAGGATGACCACGCCGCCGCCCTTGACCAGGTCCGCTGGGAGGTCGCCACCAAGTTCGACCCCATCCAACTCCCCTTCATTGCGGGGCCCAAGATGCGCGTTGGAGAGCCCTACATACGAGCGGACGACATTTCTACTTTTGAGGAAGCTTGGAAGAGGGGAGGGAAAAAAGCGCTGGTGGAGGCGGTGCCCGACAGCTACGTGGAAGGCATGACGGCCGCGGGGACGCCGGATGAGGTCAAGGAGAAGGTGGCCCGGTACCGGGATGCGGGGGTGCAGGTGACTGTGCTGCGCCCAGCAGCGAAGCACCAGGCGCAGCGGCTCCTCGACGTGTTCGCCGCCTAGGGATGGCGGCCGAGCAGTCGGAGATCAGCAGGGAACGGTGCGAAACAGGCACCGTCAGGTCAGAGAAGGAGAACCTGTGAACGAGTTGGCACAGAACGTACTGTCACACATCGACGAGGACGAACTGACCGAGATGGTTGTTGACCTCGTGAACATACCGAGCCCCACCGGTTACGAAACCGAGGTGGGTAATTACTTGGCGAAGCGGTTCTCCGACCTCGGCCTAAAGGTGCAGAAACAAGAGGTGGAGGCCGGCCGCAACAACGTGATCGGGACATGGCGGGGCGGCGACGGAGACCAGAGCCTCATGTTCCTGGGGCACATGGACTACGCCCCCGGGATCGGTAAGCCCGAAGCCGAAGTCATCGAGAACGACTGGATCGCTGGCATCGGCTCCTCAAACATGAAATCCGCGTTCGCGTGCTACTACATGGCGACCAAGATGCTGATGAAGGCTGGCTTCGAACCCACAGGGGACATCGTGCTGGCAGGCGTAGTGGGTGAGATCGAGCGGGCCCCCATCGGAAATCACCAAGGGCCTGGTTGCCGGGGCTCAGGATATGGGGCCCGCTACCTGTCAAGCCACGGGGCGCTCCCCGACCTCATCCTGAACGGGGAGCCCACGGGCCTCCGAGTCCAAATCGCCAACGGCGGCTATATGTTCTTCCGGCTCACCACTCGCGGAGTGACCCAGCACGCCTCCTACCGACAGTTTGGGGTCGACGCCATCCAGAAGATGGAACGCGTCCTGCCTGCCATCAGGGCGTGGGAGGACGAATACCAACAGAAGTTCGATCATCACCTGGTGGTTCCGCGGGTAAACGTAGGAGCCATCGAAGGAGGGGTACCGCAGAACCCTCCGCTCGTCGCCAACTTCTGTCACGCCTATGTCGATGTCATGCTGGTACCTGGAGTTGACGTGTTGGCCGTCAAACGCGAAGTTCAACGCCTGGTGCGCAGGCTCAACGAAGGTGAGCAAGATCTTGGTCTCGAGCTGGACTTCTACATGCTGAGCCGGGGGTATGAGATCCCCCATGACGCCCCAATTGCAACGGCGGCCCGAGCATCACATCGCCAGGTCGCCGACGGAGATCCAGACGAGCCAGAGCCATCGCGCTTCGGGGTGTCGAGCGACAACTGGATCTTCAGTGAATCGGGCGCCCAGGGCATCACGTACGGTCCAGCTGGAAAGTCGCGCGCCATTCCCGGGGCCTACGCGGCCTATGACCCAGAATATGGAGAGGTGGTGAACATGAAGGACCTCGCTACGTGCTCCAAGGTCTATGCCCTAACCGTCCTTCAAATGATGGGCGGCGATGATGAGTCCGCTAAGGGCTAATTAGGGCGAGCCAGGCGCTCGCCGGCGGTGTCCGCCAAAAACCCCAGGGCCATATCGACTGTGTGGTGGAGGTGCAGGCGGATTGCTGCCCGTGCCCCATCGACGTCGCGGGTTCGGCAGGCCTCGAGAATTGCTCGATGCTCCTGGGCGGGTCGCCCCGACTGCAAGGCGTTGTTGATGGCGGTGTGCATGTAGCCGGCCATGGAATCGCGTAGCGAGAGAATCATGGACCGCAGCCGGAGTCGTCCTGCGCAGGCGTAGATGCGATCGTGGTACTCATTGTTGAGGTTGATCCACTCGCCTCGATCGATTGTCCCGTCCATCTCCTCGAGGAGGGCTTCCAATTCTTCGATGTCCGTCGCGGTCATCGCCTCAATGGCGTAGCCAACGGCGACCATCTCCAACGCTTCCCTGATCTCGTAAGCCTCCCGCACGTCGGCGATGCTCGGCAAGAAGACCAGAACCCCCTTGTGGGGGTCGCGTCGCAGCAACCCGTCGGCCTCCAACATTCGAAACGCCTCGCGTACCGGTGTGGTGCTTACACGAAAGCGATCCGCAACCTCCTCCTGCAACAGGCGGGTTCCGGGAGGCAGAAGGGCTCGCAGTATCTCCTCCCGGAGAATGGCAGCCACCTCGTGCGACACTGTCTTCCGTATGAGCGGAGCCTCGTCCACGTCAGCGGATGCCGAGGAGATCAGTGGCATTGCCGGCGAAGATTGCCACCCGCTCCTGGAGAGGGAGACGGTCGACCGAGTGGAGGGAAGCCTCCGCGAAGTCGAGTCCTCCGTTAGGGCCGAAGGGGACATCCGTTGCGAAAAGCACGTGGTCTGCTCCGAAGAAGAGGATGGCGGCGTCCAATGCCCCTCGGGCACCCTGCAAGACCGTGTCGACGTAGAATCGTCGCAGGTCGCGATCGATGTCGACCGACTCATCGGCTACCGCAGGCACCCGTCCCTGCCCTTTCTGGTAGTTCATCTCGATCCTCTTGTGAAAAAAGGGGATCATCGCACCACCGTGGTGCACCAGAATCCTCAGGCGAGGGTGACGTGCCATCACTCCGCTCAGCACGAGCCGCGCCATCGCCACCGAAGTCTCGTACGGCCAACCCAGTACCAGGAACATGCCGTAAAGCGACTCCTCCTCACCCGAGTAGTCGGGCATGGCACGCGGCCGGTCGGGGTGGAGCCAAACAGGAACGCCCAACTCCTCGACCGCCGTCCAGAACGGCTCGAGCTCGGGCCTGTCGAGTGGCCGCCCGTAGACGTGGGTATAGAGGAGCGGCCCCTCCAGACCCAGGTCATGAACGGCGCGCTGCAGCTCGCCAATCGCCCAAGCCGGATCGACGAGGGGCAGAGTTGCGACCCCTCGCAGGCGGTCCGGCTGTTCCCGCACCAGTTTCGCCATCCCTTCGTTAGCCAGTTCCGCCAACCGGCATGCGGTATTGACGTCAAACATCGACTCGAGCGGCGGAGACGGAGTCGTGAGCACCTGGACATCGATGCCGAGGCAGTCCATGAGCCCTAGACGCGACTCCAGGTCGATCAATCCTGACAGATTTGACCAGTTCACAAGGTCCGATGACGAAAGCCTGCCGAGGACCGCCCCACGAAGCTCCACAGGCAGAGCGTGAGCGAAGGCATCAATTCGCATCGGCGAAATCCCTCCCAAAGCGTGTGCTCAAAAGATCAATCCGTGAAATATGTCTGAGTAGCCGTCGCTGCCCTGGCTCTTTGTGCATAATACACAGCGGTCCGGCGTGGACCCCTGGCAGAAAGGGAGTAACCATGAGAAAACCCTCCTGGCTGATACCGATCGTGATGGTCGCGCTGCTGTTGACGGCTTGTGGAGGTGAGGCCACAACCTCGACAACCGCGGCACCAGGTACCACGGCCCCAGGCACCGAGACCACGGAGGCCCCCGCCACAACAGCGGCCCCGGCCACAACGGCGGCTCCTGAGGAACTCCCCGTGGTAAGGCTCTCTGCCCTCTCGGGAGGTCTCACCGGGGTCGCGCAAACGGTGATCGAGGAAAATGGCTTTGACGTGGCCAACGGATTCCAGGGAGAATTCTTCTACAACG
>CAYYRT010000451.1:0-2303 GCA_964474055.1 uncultured Acidimicrobiaceae bacterium
AGCTTCCCGAGCCCCGTCATCTTGAAGCCGTGATTGGAGTCGGCGATCATGTAGACGTTGGGCAGGATCCAGTCGACCACAGGGATGTTGTCGGGTGTGAACGCTCCGATCCCACCGTTGCGCCGCTCCTTGAAGTCGGACCGAATCCCCTCGAAGCGCTTCATGAGCATTCCCATGCTGGCGGTGAAGTAGTCGGCGAACTTGGGACCCGCCTGGTACTCGTCGTTGGAATGACCGTAGGGCTCGACGCTGGCATGGGGGCCAAGCTTGACCGGCATTCCCCCACCCTGGATGCCAGGTCGCTCCATCCGCTCGGTCCCGTTCTTCCAGTAGACGTAGACATTGTCATCAAGCTCAGCGCCGGTCAAAGGGTCGACTACGGGGGTATTCATCAACTCAACGTGTAGAACAGGCGGGTTCTTGTTGTCGGCTGTGTAGTACGGGCCGTCGAAGTAGACCTCGCCTTCTTCCAGACGCCAGTATGTCCACATGTCCTTGTCGGCGACGACCGAACCATCGCGGTAACCGACTTCGAGCGTCATCGGCTTGCCAAGCATCTCCCAATGCGCGGGAATCCACGCTCCCAGTCCCAGAATCACGACGTCCGCTCTTATGCGGCCCTGATTGGTCTCGACGGCAGTCACCTGTCCACCCTGTACGTCGTAACCGGTCACTTCCACTCCGGTATGGATCTGAACGCCGTGGCGGTGGCACATCTCCATCAGACCTTTGACGGCTTGAGCCGTCCCGGCATATCCGCTCATTCTTTCGTGCAGCACGACTTCGATGCTGTGGTGCTGGAAGTCGGGCCAGATACCCGTGAGAAAATCGCGAGCGTCCTGACCGACGTACATGTCTGACGCGTAGTCGACGCTCTGCTGGCTCTTGTGGATGCGCTCGTAGTCGGCGATCTGGTTCTCTTCACCGCACGAGATGTAGCCAACCTGTTGAAACCCGAGCAGGACCGGGTCGTAGTTCCAGACGTC
The DNA here is from genome assembly GCA_964474055.1 of uncultured Acidimicrobiaceae bacterium. Classification (GTDB taxonomy): domain Bacteria; phylum Actinomycetota; class Acidimicrobiia; order Spongiisociales; family ZC4RG35; genus JAICND01. The sequence goes on from CAYYRT010000451.1 coordinate 987, forward strand.
GACGGACTCCCGGAGAATGCCGTGAAGCGGCTCGGTCATGTAGAAGTTGCGAACACAGCCGCAGGCGATCCCGGTAGCCCCGGCGCCAGGACCCGCCTTATCCAACAAGACGATGTCTGCCCCCGGCTCCTGACCGCGCGCCTCGAGTTCCATGGCCAGGTGCCAGGCAGTACTCAAACCGTGAACCCCGGCACCTACGATCAGATACTTCGTTGCCGCCGGCAGAGCTTTGGTCATTGACAGGCCCCTCTTCCTAAGAAATCAGTGCCGCGAGATTACCGACTGAGGCATAAGGTCGCAGCATGGATACGTCGACGGATAAGAGGCCGCCGAGGGAACGGCGACGGAAGCGACCCGAGGATCTGCAGGCCTCCCCGGCCCGCTCCGAGCGATACCGTCATCTTGTCAACCCCTTCGAGCCAGCCCGGGTCCTTTCCGAAGACCAGGTCGAAGCCATCCACGGAGCTGCCATCAGGATTCTGGCCGAAGTCGGGATGCGGGTCTTGCACCCGCAGGCCCGGAGCCTTTTGGGGGAGGCCGGCGCCCGGGTTCATGAGGCCGACGAACACGTGCACTTCGATCCCGACCTTGTCGCCGCGTCCGTCGCCGCGGCACCGGCCCGGTTCGAAATCCGCTCTCGCAACAAAGAGCGCGATGTGGAGATGGGGGGAAGATCGGTTGCCTTCTTCCCTGTTGCCGGACCCCCTCACTCGATCGACCTCGACCGCTCACGAAGGTCTGGAAGCCTGAGCGAGTTCGAGGATTTCATCAAGCTGACCCAGGCCTACGACGTACTACATGGCCTGACGCCCGCAGTTGAGCCCCAGGACGTGCCCCTCGAGGAGCGCCACCTCCAGATGACGCTCTCCCAGTTGTTGTTGAGCGACAAGGTCCCGTTCATCTATTGCCGGGGGCGTGCCCAGGTGGCCGATTGCCTGGAGATGATCCGCTTGGTCAGTGGCCTCGAGCAAAGCGACTTTGGCCGCGAACCGCACTGCTGGACCGTCATCAACACCAACTCTCCCCGCCAACTCGATCTGCCGATGTGTGAGGGCATCATCGATTTCGCTCGCGCCGGGCAGGCCCTGGTGATCACGCCCTTCACACTGGCGGGAGCGATGGCACCGGTTTCGCTGGCCGGGGCACTGACCCTGCAACACGCCGAGGCCCTGGCGGGAATCACCCTTGCCCAGGTAGCCCGGCCGGGAACTCCGGTCGTGTACGGGGCCTTCACTTCGAACGTCGACATGCGCTCGGGTGCTCCTGCATTCGGCACTCCAGAGGCGTTCAAGGCTGCGATAGCCAGCGGACAACTTG
>CAYYRT010000452.1:0-7804 GCA_964474055.1 uncultured Acidimicrobiaceae bacterium
CGTTTCACCAGCAGCTGACGACTGAAGACGCTGAGACGCGCGCTAGGATGTGCCACGAGAGCCTCCGGCCGGTATGGGTAGTCAACACCTCACACCGTGCCGTGGGGCTCTCGTTTGTCAACAACGTATTCAGACACCACAACTAGTCGGCGACCCCGAGGCGCTCGACGCGGGTGGCCGGCGCAGTCTGACGCTCTCGTCCGAGCGTCGCCCTGACCGCACGCGGAGCCAGGTCGAGAAGGCCGATCAACAGGTAGTAGGGAAGCCAGTACGGGGAGATGCTGAGGGCCGCCCAGCCGGGTCGCCTCTGCCACGTGAACCAAACCGCTAACGCAACGCCGATCAGGAGCCACCAGACACCGATGAGCGCTGATGGGCCGATGTTGTACGACACAGCCATCTCCGAGCCGCTGCCAGCCATGACCTCCAGCCACCGGCTGAGATGTCCGGTCACTAAGGCGAATGCGACCGACCCAACGGCGGCAACAACGAATGGTATGACCGCCCGCCGGTGGTCCCACAGCAGCAGTCCCACGATCGGGAGCATCAGCGGCCTCGGAACCAAGAGTGCCATCAGCAGCGTCGCGACGATGGCCCATCGTCGCCCAAGTAGAGCGTGGTGTGCGAACAGCAGGACGAAGATCATGTTCGAACCCGTACCAAGCTCCCACCAGAACGGCCAGAGGAACGGCATGACCCTCGCGAGCCGCCACGGCAGGCCGGCGACGGCGACTAGGTGGAATACCAGCCAGAAGAACGGACCCAGAGCGGCAAAGGGTGCGAACACGTAGGCGAACAGCGGCGAGTAGCGGTATCCACAACCGGCGCACGCATCGGCGGCGAAGATATCGCCTCCGGCCCATGCAAGCTTCGCCGCGTTCGCGAAGATGGAGAAGTCGGAAGAGTCAACCCCGTCAATTGCCCAGAGGAGATCCGCCCACATGCGCGGAAGGAAGAGCAGGCCCCACGCGGTAACAACCAGCACGAACACCAATTCCAGGGCTGGATGCCAGAGGAGTCGCGGTCTCATCCTGCGTCAGGCCGCGCGCGACACCGGGATGCCGGGATCGATCGCGTTTCTCAACGTTCTTCGCCGAGTGCGTCGGCAATCGTCACGAACAGGCCGGATGGTTGGAGGTCAATCATCGCGACCTCGCTTGGCAGCCGAGCGGCGAACAGCGTGCGGTACCACTCGTCCCCCTTGCTCTCGGAATACCTTGCGCCATGGTCTGAAAACACGACGATTGCTGCCCCTGGATCGCGTGCGACTACCTCACCGATGACCGATAGGACCTGCCGATTGAGCTCCTGGAGGTTTGGAATCAGGTAGTCCGCGTACTCGAGCAGGCTGATGTCCAGGTCCGCCGCACGGTGATGGTAGATATTGCATTCTTGGGCATACCAGCAGGGCAGGGGTGAGCGCTCCGCCCCATCGGGACCGTACAGAAACGGGGGATGCGGCGCCATGATGTGAGCAAACACCACTTGCCGGTCCCGAGGCGACGCGGCCTGGTCCGCCCACGCTGCCAGGCTTGCCCGGAGACGGGATCTCTGCTGACTCATGACCCAATCGCCGAGAGCAAAGCGGAGCGGCGAGCGCTGGATCAGAAACGTCTCAACATCCGTGAGGTTTCCGCTGTCGACCCGGACGTCCCACCCCGCCCAATCCGTATGGGTAACGGGGGATGCCACGTAGATGAGTTGGTAGCCCGCCAGTCGATACCGGTCCATAACCGGCGTGTTGACGAGGTATTGCCGGCGAATCTCTCGACGCATGATGACTTCACCCTGGAAATCGGCGGCTCGCCATCTGCTCAGCGACCGGCTGTCGTCCAGCATCGACGCAGCCAGCGTCAAGGAGGTCTCCGCAAATGGCGATCTGCTGTCGGGATCGATGTCGAATCCCATGCCCTCGAGCTCGGTCAGGAACGCCCTGTTGTCAAAGGCGAACTCAGCTTCAAGGTCGTCAGATCGTGGATAGCCGTCAAGCATCAAGACGTACACGTTCGCACCGCCTGACGCATTGGGCTGGATCGCGGAAGTCGGCGACACGACGAGATCCGCTGGCGCCAGCGATCCATCGGCAACCCGACTGGCCACCACAACGACAAACAGGGCGATGACCGGCAGCACAGCGGCGAGCGGCGGGACCGCAGCCGCAGATCGCCGGGTCACGAGTCGCCAATGCTGCCAGAGGAAGACACCTGCGATGGCAATGATCGCGATGCCAAGTAGCCCAGACTGGCCGAACAGGTAGCACACGGCGGCTGATCCGACGGCTGAAGCAAGTGTTGTGCGACGAGTGAGCGCGACCAGGCCGACGGTTAGCGCGGCTGCGACAACGGTGGTAACGATGATCGGCCGCCCCAAGCTCAACCAGTGACCGGACATCTGGCCATACGAGTCGAGGACGAGGGTGATTGCCAGAATGGCAGGGCTGGCGAGAGTCACGACCTTACGCAGCATCACGTCACTGTGAATCGGTCGGCATCTCGAATCCAGCCCGTTGACATTGCGGCGGCGAGATTGTTCGTGATGAAGATGTCGACGCCGGCCTGCCTAGCCTCGCGGATCATGGCGGACTCGTCGCCGGTGTGCGACTCGGGGACCGCGGTGATCGAGACATCAGCGAACTGAGTGCCCTCCGGTAGCGGCGATGCAAGCAATTGCGCGTCAGCGCCGGTACCGGCCGCACCGTACGTCGCCAATGTTGAATCCGTTGACTCGACAGCGGACACGGACTCGGTGGAATAGCACCCGATCCAAACTCGACCTGCGATACCTCGGGACACAACCAGTTGGGCGAGCGCGGCGTGCTCGGCCGCGCCGCCCTTCCCGTCGAGCAGTATCAGCCCGGGATACGCGCGGAGGCGATCGAGGACGGCGGTCAAGCGCGGCACGCGTAGGTCGCGACCCGTCCGCAGCAGATCGATCGCGGCATCGGACATCGTGGAGATCGTCCCAGAACCGGAGGTGGTCCTATCGACGGTCTCATCGTGCATCAGGAAGAACGTACCCTCCGCAGAAGCTCTCACGTCGATCTCAAGGCCGGGCGCGCCTTGCGATACGGCTGAGAGCACGCCTTCTAGGGTGTTCTCTGGATAATTGACAAGGTCGCCTCGGCGACCTGCGATTACCATGTCGCCGCTGACACCCGGGAGTGCGTGCGGTTGCCGTGCCGCAATCCAGACGAGTGCTGTCGCGAACAGCATGAGGGCAACCCCCCACGCTAGACGCTGCCGCAACTCAGCCGAAATCATGGGGGAAATATGCCTACTTCTGGGCGGTCGTGGGTGGTACTCAAGTACCTCCACCTCCCCTATAGTCGGTCCATGTTGGGGGCCCGAGCCGAGTCAACCTCAGCGCTCCGCCGAAAGTCGATAGCGTTGCATCAGCGTGCACGCGATCGCGTCGAACGGGTGCGCCTGCCGGAACGACCGGCATGGTGGTGGATCGGCATCTACGCCGCGGTGAACCTGCCCCTCATCGGATGGACGCTCTACGTCAACCTGGTCCTCCACCAGATCCCGCCTGATTGGTGGATCTTCAGCGCACTCCCCGATCAGCTTCGTGACGGCACCCTCTACGCCCCAGGGTCGTACTTCCGGTGGTCGCCGGTTGCGGCATGGATCCTGGCCGCGATCGTTCCAATCGGACTCATCGGTTGGGTGACCCTCCATGGTGCCGTCCTGCTGTTCGTCCGCGACGTACGGATGCTGGTCCTGGTCCTTCTTTCATGGGCGTTCTGGATGGACGTGTCCATCGGCAATCTGTTCACCGTCGTATTCGTCGCAGCCCTCCTGGCGTTCCGCGGAAGCACACCCGCGACGCTCGTCTACTTCGCACTCTGTCTCTTGATTCCGCGCCCAATCCAGCTGCCCTTGCTGGCCTGGCTGCTGTGGTCACGACCGGCGATGCGGCTGCCGTTCGTTGGCATCGCTGTTGTCCACACCGCGCTCGTGCTGATCTCCGGCTATGGCGGCGACTGGGTCTCCGTCCTGCTCAGCACAACGTCATCGGAGTCGCTGCTGCCATTCCCGATCAACTCCGCACCGTCCGCCATCATCGGGCCGGCGCTATGGTCGCTCGTTGGAGTGCCTCTTGCCGCCTGGCTGTTCGTCAGGGGGCGCGTTGGCTGGGCGAGCATCGCGATTTCGCCGTATTGGCTTGCGCAGTACTGGCTGATGCCCCTCCTCGAGCTGGATCGTCGCCGAGGCGAGCAACCAGAGCCCCGCGACTAATGGCTGGAAGATCGTCCCACTTGGCGGCCCACGTTTCGGGTGTACCGTCCATTGCGTGGCTGAGCGTGATCGAGCGCACGACATGGGATCGACGGACCGTAACCTCGCGCACCTCGATAGAACTGCGGCCGGGCTCATCGCACTCTTCGGTCTCTACACGGTGTTCCTCGGAACGCCGATCGTCGATTGGGCCTGGTATGCGCTCGGTCTCGTCGCTTGCGCCGGCTGGTTGCTGTGGCGCTCGATGAGGGAACACCGGACCGGCTGACTGATCTCCGCCGGGATCCAGACTCCCTCCTGCTGCCCATGACCACCACGAATCGCGACGTCGTCACGCCCATGCCGCGATCCGGCCTGGCTCGAGGGATTCGACGCCCCTCTCTTACCTGGCGCCAGCTGGCGCTCGCCGTGTACCTCGGTCTGAATCTCGGGATGATCCTGTACCAGCCATGGGACGTCGGCTTCCTCCCCGACTGGGAACTTTGGCGCTCCCTGGCGGGTCGGCTAGAGTCCGGTGACCTGTACGGAGAGCTGGCCGGGACGTTCCCGTATGTGTGGTCGCCGCTCATGGCACCGGTAATGATCGGGGTTGCTGCTGTTGGATTCTGGCCGTGGGCCGCGCTTCACATCAGTGCCCTTCTGTTCCTCCGAGATTGGCGGCTCATAGCCCTTGTTCTCTGTACATGGGGATTCTGGACCGACCTTGCCGGAGCAAACACCTTCGCATTCGTGCTGGTGAGCGGTTGGCTCGCATGGCGCGGCAGTCGGGTCGCGGCGATCGTCTACCTGACCCTCCTGTTCCTGATGCCTCGACCAATCCAGCTTCCGCTGGCCCTCCTGCTCCTGGCACGGATGCCCGAGATCCGGTGGCCCACGACAGTGATCTTCGTGAGCCACGGCCTGATCGTGTTGGGGGCCGGATACGCCGTCGGGTGGATCACCAACATGGTGGCGTACAGCAGCACCACCCCCTATGACCTGGGACCTCGGTTCTTCATCGGCACCGTGTGGGTGCCGATCGCGATCGGCATTGCCGCCTGGCTCACGTGGAAACAAAAGCCTGGCTGGGCTGGGCTATTCGCCAGCGCCTATTGGCTTCCGCAGTACTTCCTCATGCCCATCGTCGACCTGGACTTCGGGAACCGGCGCCCGGGTAGCAAGGATGCCGGCGAGCCGGACCCGTGAGTCGTTCGACCGACCGCTCGAGGGCTAAACCCGCGAGTCGAACAGTCCCATTGTCGGGGGACCGCGGAGTGGCATTATCGGCCCTTCTCATGACTCATCGACCGTCGTCTTATCCGTACAGGTGACTGCTCGTCCAATCGAACGGCCCGCCCGATGGGCTGCCGTGATGCTGGGCGCATACGCTCTCGGTGTCCTTCCATCGCTCGGTCAGTCGCTGCTCGAGACGCACGCGCACCGCCAGACGCAGACCGCCTACACCGCGGTGCTGTATGCGGTGGACGGCATCAACCTGCTGCGGCCGCCGCTGCCGATTCTCGGCCCGCCTGGGAGCATTCCCCAGGAGTTCCCGCTCTTTCAGGCGCTGGGCGCCCTGCTTATCGATGTCGGGCTGCCAGCTGACGTTGCGATGCGAATCATCGGGCTGGGTAGCTTCCTCGCCTCAGCGGTCTTCCTCTACCTGCTTGCGCGTCGGGTGATGGGTCCCCTCGGCTCGCTGATCGCGCTGGGTGCCTTTCTCTTCAACGGGCACGCCTGGCTGTACGGCCGGACGTCGCTCATCGAGTACATGGCGACCGCCGGCGGCATCGGGTTCCTGTACTTCGCCACTCGTTGGATGGACGAGGGGCGCCGAGTGGATTGGGTGGCCGCGACCTTTGCCGGGGTCATCGGCGTGCTGGTGAAGATCACGACCGGCGGGTTCCTCCTCCTCCCAGCGCTGCTCTGGCGGTCACGTGGGCGCTGGGGCTTCCAGCGCCCATCGGTACTGGCGACGATCGCGCTCGCGATCCTCGTTGGCGGCGCGTGGAGCGCCTACGCGGAGACCGTGCGTGAGGAAACGCCGGCGAGCGTGTTCCTGTCGATGGAGAACCAGTGGGAGTGGTTCTTCGGCTCGCTGGGCCAGCGGCTCGACCTTCCCAGCTGGCGCGTTCCCCTCGTCGCGATGCTGGTTCTGACCGGCTTCGGGTTCCTATTGTGGGGACCTGTCGCCGTTGCGCGGGCACGGCAAGCTCCGCAGGCGGCCTTCCTCGTCGGCCTCCTTGGCCTCGTCGTCGCCGTCCCGCTTCTGCTCTTCAACCTCTACGCAGTGCACGACTACTACTACGCCGCCGTTGCGCCGATGATCGCCATCGGCATCGGCCTTGGCGTCGAATGGCTCCTGGCGCACCGCGGGCGGCGCTGGGTGCGGCTGGCGACCGTTGGGCTGGCCGGAGCCTGGGTCGCCACGATCGTCGGGACGGCACCGTCGTGGACGCTCATCTACGGAACGCCTGCCGAGGAGCCGCGGGCCATGCGGATGGCGTCGTTCATTCGTGACAACAGCGATCCGGACGAGTGGGTGGTCGTTCGCGGCTGGGGTTGGAATTCCACCTTCCTCTACTACGCCCGGCGCCAGGGCCTTGCGGTCCCCGATGCGAGCCCTCCCCCGGAAGGAAACGCCGGCGGCACACAGGATCTCTCGGAGATCGACTTCGACGCTATCCTGGCCGATCCGACGCTTGGGCCATTCATCTATTGCGATCCGCAGGCGACGTGCGTGCTCGAGGATCGGCCGTGACGGCCGTCAGGGCTTCCCGGTGGCCTCGCAGCGCGTGGCTGGTGGTCGTAGCCGCGGGCGCGGGCTTGTTGGTGGCCGTCAACCTCTACCTGGCCGGGCGGTCGATCGGGCTCGTCCTCGCCGGGGCTCCCGCCGTAGACTGGGACCAATACGTCGAAGCTGCACGCCGGCTCGCGACCGGTGGCGAGCTGTACGCCGTGACGGACACCTACGCGTACCACTACTCGCCCCTCTTGGCTGCCCTCTTCGGCCTTCTGGCCCCGCTCGGGACGATGGGCTGGCGGTTCCTGCATCTCGTCGGGGCGCTCACGCTTCCGACCTGGCCGATGCGTCTGCTCGCCCTCGCCTCCTGGCCGCTGTGGTACGACATCGAGACCGGGAACCTCGTGATCTTCGTTCTGCTCGCGGGCGCGTGGGCCGTGACGGGCAGCCGCCTCGCGACCGGCCTGTTCCTGGTCCTCGCGATCCTGATTCCGAGGCCCCTGGTGATCCCGCTGGCCGTCTGGCTGCTGTGGAAGCGACCCGAGTGGCGCCTCCCGTTTGCGGCCGCCTTCGCCGTTCACACCGTCGCCGTCCTGGCGATGGGCTGGGGCCCCGACTGGATGGGCGCCCTCATCGCCGCCGGCAGTGACGTCGCGATCCCGTCCAACGTCGGCCCCAGTCGCCTCGTGGGCGTTATCCCATGGCTCGTGATCGGGATCCCGCTGGCGGCCTGGCTCACGGCCAGGGGGCGGGTGGGCTTCGCTAGCCTCGCAGCCAGTCCATATTGGCTGCCGTACTACCTGCTCATGCCCATGCTCGAGCTGATCCGCTGGCGCCTTCC
>CAYYRT010000453.1:0-6175 GCA_964474055.1 uncultured Acidimicrobiaceae bacterium
GGGCGCGGCCCTGCCGCCGCTGCCTGCTGACTTCTGGACGGGGTTCCTGACGGACAGCTACACCCAGACGATCTGGCACCTGATCGGCAACCAGTCAATCCCCACGCTTGCCGCCGGCCAGCCAACGGTGCTGCGGTTCGACTGGGCGCCGCCGGCGACGACCTCCGACCACGTATGCTTGCTGGCCCTCCTTCACTGTGCGGCCGACCCGCTCCTACCCGAGACCCAACTGGTCGTCGACCTGCTCACACGCTCCAACAAGCGCGTGACCCACAAGAACGTCCACCCGGTCAACCTGCCTACCCCCATCGCCGGTCATCGCGTCGCGTGGCCGTGGCTGCGCTTCCACAACCCGTTCCCCAGCACCCGGCCGTTCACGTTCCGGTTGGAGACGAGCCTGGAGGGAGAGTGGACCGTCGCCATGGTGCTACCAAAAGTCGAGCTGCAGGAGCCCATCGACGAATCCGTCTACGGCTTCCGCCGCCTCACGCTCGAGGATACTCAGCGGGAGGCCTGGCTCGCCGAGGCTCGCGCGTCGGGTGCGCTCAGCACACCGCTCTCGCAGATGCTGGACCATTTCCGCGACCCGCTCGTGCTCGTGGCCGAGGCCGGTCGACGGTTCGCGGACCTGCGGGGCGTCCGCATCCATCCCGGCCGGCCCGTCCCGGCCGTCTTCGTCGCGACCCGGCGGCAAGCCACGAAGGCCACCCCCCTCAGGCTCGATGTCCTGCAGCTCGATGGTGACCAGCTCCTCGGCGGCAGCACGTTCCTCGTCGCCGCTGACAACGACCGCCACTCCTGACATGGCGTAGTCCGTGACCACGAGGTCGGGAGGGCGCCTTGACACCCCGGAGGCGACACACGTAGACTCGCGCCGCGATCTCGAGATTCCCGCTACTCCGTTACGATCCGGCATCCGGGCCGTGTCCAGAGGAGCCGCGCATGAAGTGTCCTCGATGCCGGCGCGATAACCTCGCCGAGGCGAGCTTCTGCGGCGAGTGTGGCGCGCGTCTGGCGGAAGCCTGCTCGGCCTGTGGAGCGAGCAATCCGCCGACGAACCGATTCTGCAGGCAGTGCGGGGTAGCGCTGAGTACGGGCATTGCCATGACGGGATTCGCTTCGCCGGAGTCCTTCACACCACGGCATCTCGCTCAGAAGATCCTCACCCAGCGAAAGGTCCTGGAAGGCGAGCGCAAGCAAGTGACGGTGCTCTTCGCGGACACGAAGAGCTCGATGGAGCTCTTGGCCGACCGCGATCCCGAGGAGGCCCGCACCATCCTCGATCCCGTGCTGGAATTCATGATGGAGGCCGTTCACCTCTACGAGGGCACGGTCAACCAGGTCATGGGCGACGGGATCATGGCGCTCTTCGGCGCGCCTCTGGCGCACGAGGACCATGCGGTCCGGGCCTGCTATGCCGCCCTCAGAATTCAGGACTCGGCCCGGCACTATGCCGAGGAGATCCGCCGCGGGTACGGCGCCAGCGTACGAGTTCGCATAGGCCTCAACTCGGGCGAGGTGGTCGTCCGGTCGATCAGCAACGATCTGCACATGGACTACACGGCGGTGGGGCAGACGACTCATCTCGCCTCCCGCATGGAGCAGCTCGCGGATCCCGGCCAGATCCTCCTCACGGCCAAGACGCTGCTCCTCGCCGAAGGCTACGTCGATGTGACGCCGCTGGGGCCGATTCCGGTCAAGGGACTGTCGGCGCCGGTGGAGACCTACGAGCTGACCGCGGCCGGTCGCCTCCGGCGGCGCTTCGAAGCGACGGCCCTTCGCGGCCTGAGCCGCTTCGTCGGCCGTGATGCGGAACTCGAGCGGCTCGGGACAACCCTGGAGCGTGCCGGACTGGTTACGGGGCAGATCGTGGGGATCGCAGGCGAGCCGGGGGTGGGCAAGTCACGTTTGGTCCACGAGTTCGTCCACTCTCGTGGGACCCAGGGCTGGTTGGTCCTCCAGACCGGTGCCGTCTCGTACGGCAGGACGATCCCCTATATCGCCGCGAAGAACCTGCTCAGGGAGTACTTCGAGCTCGAGATCGAGGATAGCACCGCCACGAGCCGCGAGAAGGTTGGCGGCAAGCTTCGCGCCCTCGACCGGGCCCTCGAACCCTGCCTCTCGCCCTTCTTGACGCTCCTCGATGTGCCCAGCGGAGATGCGCGCTGGGAGGCGGTCGACCCCCCGAGTAGGCGGCAACGAACCATCGACGCCATTCGCCAACTGCTTCTCCGCGCGAGCGAGATCCGTCCATTACTCCTTGTGTTCGAGGACCTGCACTGGATCGACTCCGAGACCCAAGCGGTTCTCGACTCGCTGGTCGAGGTCCTCCCCAGGGCCCGCATCCTTCTTCTGACGAACTATCGTCCCGAGTACGAGCACAGCTGGGGGACCAGACCCCACTACACCGAGATGAGAATCGACCCGCTCCTGCCGGAGAGCGCCGAGGAGCTCCTCGACTCCCTCCTTGGCAGCGACCCCGCGCTCGAAGAACTGAAGCAGCTTCTGATCGCGCGGACGGAAGGCAACCCCTTCTTCCTGGAGGAATGCGTCAGGACGTTGCTGGAAACTCAGGTTCTGGCCGGAGAACGGGGAGCGTACCGGGTGACGGGCCCGATCAAGGGCGCCATCGTGCCCTCAACCGTGAAAGCGGTGTTGGCGGCTCGGATCGACCGGCTAGTCGAAGACGACAGACACCTGCTCCAGTCGGCGGCGGTCATCGGCAAGGACGTGCCGTTCGTCCTCCTCAACGCCATCGCGGACATGCCCGAAGATGAGCTGCGCCGGAAGCTGACGCGGCTCCAACGGGCCGAGTTCCTCTACGAGATACGGCCCTCGCCGGACGTCCTCGAGTACACGTTCAAGCACGCGCTGACATACGAGGTCGCCTACCAGAGCCTCCTCAGCACGCGGCGACGCGTCCTCCACGCGCGGATCACGGACGCGATCGAGACGCTGTACGCCGACCGTGTCGCGGATCATATCGAGCAGCTCGCTCACCATGCCCTCTGCGGCGAGCAGTTCGACCGGGCAGTCAAGTACGCCCGTGAGGCAGGCACCAAGGCCCTCGCGCGCTCCGCCTATCGCAATTCGGTCGAGCACTTCGATCAGGCGCTTGCGGCCTTGGCGCACCTCCCGGCCGGCCCCACCACGAGCCAGACGGCCATCGATCTCCACTTCGACCTGAGAACGGCCCTGACACCGCTCGGCGAGCACGGGCGGATCATCGAGCACCTTCGCGAGGCCGAAGGGTTGGCCCAGACCCTCGGGGACGATGTCCGGCTCGCGCGAGTGTCCGCCTACCTGGCCGACTACTTCCGGCAGGTCGGCGAGCACGACCGCGCCATCTCCGCGGGAGAGCGCGCCCTGGCGATCGCGCACCGCCTCGACGATCCAACCCTCGAGATCGCGTCGAACACCTATCTCGGCCACGCCTGCCAGAACACTGGCCAGTACCGGCGGGCGATCACCCTATTTCAGCGGAACGCCAATCTGGCCAGTGGAGATCTCGTCCGGGACACCTTCGGCCTGCCGTTTCCCTCTTCCGTGCAGTCCCGCATCTGGCTCGCAGCGTGCCTCAACGAGCTCGGAGAGTTCAGCGCCGGCATCGAGGCCGCGGAAGAGTCGATCAGAATCGCCGAGATGATCGACCACGCGGCTAGCCTGGCTACCGCCTGTTCCGTGCTCGGCAATCTTTACCTTCGTATGGGCGAACCCAGCCAGGCGCTACCCTTCCTGGAGCGCGGGTACGAGCTGAGCCGCACCAGGAATCTGAACATCTGGATGCCCAATGCCGAATCCTGGCTGGGGCTGGCTCAGGTGCGGCTCGGTCGACTAAAAGAGGGGTTGCGGCTGCTCCAGTCGGCTGTCGATCGCGACCGCTCGATGGCTCGCCTGGCGCACCACTCGATCCGTTTGGCGGCTCTCGCCGAGGGCTACCTTCGGCTGGGTCAGGTACCTTCCGCGGCGAGCACGTCGGCGCAGGCTCTAGATCTGTCAGTAAAGCAGGGGGAACGAGGAAACGAAGCCCACGCACTCCACGGGCTTGCCGAGATCGCGGCCCGCTCGAATCCTCCCGCACTCGATGAGGCCGAGGCCGCGTTCCGCCGGGGCCTCGACCTCGCCGAGGAGCTCGAGATGCGCCCGGTGGCCGCGCGGTGCCACCTCGGCCTCGCCACCCTCTTACGTGAAACCGACCGAACGGATGAGGGCCGACGGCATCTGGACGAGGCGCTCATCCTGTTCCATGCCATGGGTGTGCGGGCACCGGACGCACCAGGAGAGGCGGAGCGAGCCCGGCTGAGCTGAGCGGCCGCGGCATGGTCCGCGGCCTCCCGCTCGGCCGCGCGGCTCACGCATCCGGCGGACGAGACTTCCTCGTAACGCAGACCTCCTGCCTGCCCACCTTCGCCCCCTTGTACTTCCTGAGCAGCTCGCGGATGGCGCTCATGATGGCCTTGGTCTCTTCCTCAGTCTTCGCGCCCTCGATCTCCACCTCGACCTTGTGCGTTTCGCCCGGTACCGTCATGCCCATCAGCGTGGCTCCTTTCTTCGTCGACCCATCAACCAGTACTGCTCACCTCGAACGCGGTGACCTGGAACCCCACGGTCTGACCGACGCGCCGCAGCTCGAGGGACAGAACCTCGAGGGCGTGTCGGTCGAAGGAACCGGAAATCTGGAAGCGCGTCCGTGACCGGCCGGCGGTCGCCTCCGACTGGCGGCGGGGAACCCGCCGGTCCGTATCTCGTCGGTTAGGCGCCCCGCCCGTGTTCCGCCCGTCCTCGATCCCCTGGAAGAACTCGCTAGCGTGAAAGAGCAGTGGCTCCGCGTCGACGTTGCGGACGAAGTAATGGTCTGCGGCCGCCTCGTACTCGTCACGCAGTGTCACCGGCTCGCCGAGGGCCAGGCGCGCATAGGTCAGGGTCAAATTGTGCTCGCCGGCGCGGTCGAGCAGGATCGTCTGGGCTATGAGACGCCCCGCGTTGATCTCGGTGATCCGTGGCTCACCGCGCCCGTCGGCCTTGAGATCGATGCTGAAGACCCCGGAGGCGCGTGGATCGAGCGCCCGAATGGCCCGCGTGCAGGTTTCCACCACGCGTGGTTCGTCCACGGTCTTCGAGAGACCGGCCATGGACGACTGCCCGCTCGGCTGACTGCTGGCGAAGAAGTACGAGAGCCGCTCACATGTCTTGGCCAGGATGAGCGTACCGTCGTTCCAGAGCATCAAGCAGGCGAAGTCCCGGCCGGGCAGATACTCGGCCAGGGTGAAATCGCGAGGCGGAACGTCCCGCATCTCCGACCAGTAGCGGATCCAGCTGCGCGCCTGCTCGGGGGTTGCGACGGGTGCAGCGCCCCGGGAGTTGGACCCGGAGCGGATCCGGCACCACAGCGGCGAGCGTGATCCCAGGCTCCGAAACACGGCCTCGACTCCCGCCAGGTGCCGTACCGCCCGGGTTTCCGGCACCGGGACGTCGCACCGGCTAAGGAACTTGTTCAGGGCGTACTTGTCCTGGCACACGCGAATGACCTTGTCGCGCGGCAGAAAGAGACGCCCCGGGAACCGTCGATGAGCCGCGGACAGGGCCGCTACGCTTTCATCCGCGTTGGGGAGGATGAGGTCGATCCCCTCGCGTTCGACAAGACGGCTGACAGCTATCGCATAGCCCGGGTCGGAAGGAGTCGGTACAAGCCAGCGGCGGTCGGCGGACGAGTTCCGGAGGAAAAATTGATCCCAGTGGCAACCAACGATGACGAACTCATCGTCCCCCGCCCGCAGGCTCCGGATCAGGTATTCACTCGCTCCGGTCCCTGCTTCAGTGACGAGCAGCCGCTTCGCCATCACCCCTCCACCGTACCCGACTCTCGGAAGCGCGCCGCGAGTCTACGTTCAATCCCGTCCGGGGTCAAGCCGCCGGCCGCTAGACGCAATGCGCCCCGACACAGGGCACCTCGATCGAGAATGCCCTGGACAACCTGAAGGAGGCTGTCGCTCTCTTCATCAAGACGGCCGATCCCTTCCCGCCATCATTCGCCAGAGCCGCATCCCGCGGGCCGCCCTCGAGACTTCGCAGTAGCTGAGCTGCTTCCTGGCTATGTGATCGGCAGCACCACGCGCGTCGTCACCTGCATGGGCACGCCCGGCGTTGCCGGCTCGCCCCGCTCGCGGCCGTTCCG